>JBDTSW010000016.1:0-26758 GCA_039930945.1 bacterium | reverse complement strand
GATCGTCGCCGACGAGCGGGTCGCCTGCGTCGCCTTCACCGGCTCGATCGAGACGGGCAAGCGGATCGCCGCCGCCTGCGCCGGGCGGGTCGCCCGGATCAACCTCGAGATGGGCGGCAAGGACCCCTTCATCGTCTGCTCGGACGTCGCCCCTCAGCTCGAGGTCGCCGTTCGCGGCGGCGCCTGGGCGGCGTTCCTCAACGCCGGCCAGGTGTGCACCTCAGCCGAGCGCTTCTACGTGATGGATGACGTCTTCGACCGCTACGTCGAGGCGTTCGCCGAGTTCACCGGTTCGCTTCAAGTCGGCGACCCGACCGCGGCCACGACGGATGTCGGTCCGATGATCTCGGCGGGCCAGCGGCGCAAGGTCACCGACCAACTCGAGGCCGCCGTCGCCGCCGGGGCCGAGGTGGTCGTCGGTGGAGGCGACGGCGGCAACGGCCGCGGGCACTTCTTCGCCCCGGCCGTGGTCACCGGTGCTCCGGCCGATACCGACCTGCTGTCAGAGGAGACCTTCGGCCCGGTGGCGCCGATCGTCCGCGTCGGCTCGATCGACGAGGCGATCGAGCTTGCGAACTCGACCCGCTTCGGCCTCGGCGCCAACATCTACACCCGCGACCTCGGCAACGTGGTCAGGTTCATGCGCGAGATCAAGGCCGGCACGGTCTGGTTCAACGACCCGCTCACCGACAACGACGCGGGGCCGTTCGGCGGCTTCAAGCAGTCGGGGCTGGGGCGCGAGCTGGGGCGTGAGGGCCTGGAGGCCTTCCAGGAGACCAAGCACGTCCACATCGAGACCGAGATCGCGCCCAAGGAGTGGTGGTACCCCTATTCCGAGTACTCCCGCGCCCGCGACGGGGCGCCTGACGAAGGAGCCAGCAGATGAAGCCGACCGCAGCCCCAGCCGCGACCAGTGTCCTGCGCAACTACGTCGGAGGCGCCTGGACGGCATCGTCCGCGGAAGGAAGGCTCGACGACATCGATCCGGTCAGCGGTGAGGTCTCCGCGCTGATCCCGCTCTCCGGCGCCGCCGACGTCGACGCGGCCGTGGTGGCTGCCCGTGACGCCCTGCCCGCCTGGCGGGCGCTGGCCCCCCAGAAGCGGGCGCGCGCGGTGATCGCGCTGCGCGACGCGCTCTGGGCGAACCAGGAGGAGATCGCCCAGCTCGTCACCGCCGACATGGGCAAGGCGATCGGCGACGCGCGGGGCGAAGTCCTGCGCGGGATCGAGTCGGTCGAGGCGGCGATCGCGATCCCGCACCTGCTCAAGGGCGAGAACCTGGAGGGGGTCGGTGGCGGCGTCGACGTTGAGATGGTTCGCCAGCCCGTCGGTGTGGTCGCCGCGATCACCCCGTTCAACTTCCCGGCGATGATCCCGCTCTGGTTCCTGCCGTTCGCGATCGCCTGCGGCAACACCTTCATCCTCAAGCCTTCGGAGCGCGATCCGCGGCCCTCGGAACTGATCTTCGAGCTGATCGGCCGGGTCGACGAAATCCCCGACGGCGTCTGCAACCTCGTCCACGGCGCCCATGACGCGGTCAACGGGCTGCTCGACCATCCCGGCGTGGATGCGATCTCGTTCGTCGGCCAGGCCTCCACGGCCCGCTACATCGCCGAGCGCTCGACCGCCAACGGCAAGCGCTCGCAGGCGCTCGGCGGGGCCAAGAACTCTCTGGTGGTGATGGAGGACGCGGACCTCGGGGTCAGCGTGCCGGCGATCATGTCGTCGGCCTTCGGTGCCGCCGGGCAGCGCTGCCTGGCCGGCTCGGTCGCGGTCGTCGTCGGCGACGCCGCGCGCCAGGACGAGGTGGTCGAGGCGCTCGTCTCGGCAGCCTCGGAGCTACGGGTGGGTCCCGGCTCCGACCCCGAGACCGACGTCTGCCCGCTGGTCAGCTCGGAGGCACGCGAGCGGGTCGTCGGCGCGCTCGAGCGCGCCGAGGCCGACGGCGCCGAGCTGGCACTCGACGGCCGCGCCGACCCCGGCCCCGCCGGGACGCTGCTCGGCCCGACGATCGTCGCCACCACCGACCAGACGTCAGAGCTGGCGCGCGAGGAGCTCTTCGGGCCACTGCTGACCGTGGTGCGCGCGCCCAACCTGGACGCTGCACTCGAGTTCGTCAACGGGTCGCGCTACGGAAATGCAGGCTCGATCTTCACCACCTCCGGCGCAAACGCGCGCGCTTACCGCCTCGGCGTCGAGGCCGGAATGCTCGGCGTCAACGTCGGCGTCGCCGCCCCGGTGGCCTGGTTCCCGTTCTCGGGATGGAAGGACTCGATCGACGGCGACCTGCACGCCAACGGCACCGACGCGGTCGAGTTCTACACGCGCAAGAAGGTCATCACCTCGCGCTGGTGAGCGTGGGCAGGATCACACGGCCGTGGCACTGCATGAGGTAGACGGGCCGGCCGGCGTCCCCTGGGAGCGCCCCCTGGCGGGGAGCCTGGACCGGCTGGTGGTGTCCTCCGAGCTGCTCGAGGGCAACCCCCTCGGCGACCCGCCGCGAAGGCCGCTGTGGGTGTATCGCCCGCCGGGGGTCGAGCTCGACCACCCGGTCGAGCTGCCCACCGTCTACGTGATCCAGGGATTCACCGGCCAGCTCGACATGTGGGAGAACCGCCAGCCGTGGGAGCGCCACGTGTTCGAGCGCCTGGACGAAATCTTCGCCTCTTCAGGCTGCCCGGACGCGATCGTCGCCTTCGTTGATTGCTGGACCACCTACGGCGGTTCCCAGTTCCTCGACTCATCCTCTACGGGGCCCTACCAGTCGTACCTCTGCGACGAGGTGGTGCCGTTCGTCGACGACCGCTACCCGGTGGCGGCCGACCGCGACCGCCGCGGCCTCACGGGGAAGTCCTCGGGCGGCTACGGGGCGATGGTGGTGCCGATGATGCGCCCCGATGTCTTCGGCGCGCTCGCCTCGCACGCGGGCGACGCGCTGTTCGAGTGCTGCTACGCGCCCGACTTCCGCCAGGTGGCTCGCCAGCTTCGCGACGACTACGAGGGCTCGTACGACGTCTTCTTCGAGCGCCTCGCCGAGGCCGAGACGATCAGCTTCGAAAAGCACGGCGGTCCGCTCGAGATCTACGGCTGCGCCAGCTGTTATTCGCCCGATCCCGACAACCCCGGCAAGGCGCTGCTGCCGTTCGAGATCGACACCGGCCGCCTCGTGGACGAGGTCTGGCAGCGCTGGCTCGCGCTCGACCCGGTGCGGATGGCGCCCGACCACGGCGACGAGCTGCGATCGATGCGTCGGATCCACCTCGACGCCGGGCGCTCCGACGAGTACTTCCTCGACCTCGGGGCGCAGGCCTTCTCCGGCGAGCTCGCCAAGCTCGGAGTCGAGCACACGCTGAAGCTGTTCGACGGCAAGCACGGCGGGCTCACCTACCGCTACCCCGGGGCGATCCGGGAGCTGGTCCTGGCGCTGGCGGGTTAGATCAGCGATCTAGGCGGCGTCGATGCGGATCGCGGTCTGACCGCCGTCCTGCTCCGCCGTCGCCTCCGGCCCCTCCCCCTCCTCGGCGAAGCTCGCCAGCCGCACCCCGAGCAGGCGCACGGGTCGTTCGGGCCGGTTGGCGCGCAGGAGCTCGACCGCCACGGCGCGGATCGTCGCCGCCTCGTTGACCGGTTGAGGCAGCGTCCGCGCGCGGGTCAGTGTCGAGAAGTCGTCGAGCCGGACCTTGATCGCCACGGTCCTGCCCCTGATCCCCCGCTTCGAGAGCGTCGCCGCCAGCCGCTCGGCCTGGCCGGCGAGGATCGCCTCCATCTCGGCGATCTCGGTGACGTCCGTGTCGAAGGTGGACTCCACCGATCGCGACTTGGCCGCCCTCTCGGTCGTCACCGCCGAGTCGTGGCGGAAATGCGCGAGCTCTTGCAGGTGGGTGCCCTGGCGCTCGCCGAAGCGCTCCTGCAGGCCGGCGAGGGTGCACCGCTGCAGCTTGCCGATCGTGCTCACGCCGAACTCCTCCAGGCGTTTCGCGGTCTTCGGGCCGATCCCGGGCAGCAGCCGGGGACTCTGGCCGGCGAAGCGCTCGGCTGCCTGCCTTCGCGCCAGCACCACGAACCCTCTCGGCTTCTCGGCGTCGGAGGCCACCTTGGCGACCAGCTTGTTGGGGCCGATCCCGACGGAGGCGTCGAGCCCGATCTGCTCGCGGATCCTGCGTACGAGCCCACTCATCACCTCAATCGGGAACTCGACTTCGCTGAGGTCGAGGTAGACCTCATCGAGCGAGACCCATTCACCCGGCGCGCCGAGCTCGGCGACGAGACCGCGCACCTCGCTTGATACGGCGCGGTAGTAGGCGAAGTCGGGCGGGATGAACACCGCCTGCGGGCAGCGGCGGCGCGCGGTCGACGCCGGCAGGGCGGAGCCGACCCCGTAGGGCCGCGCCTCATAGGAGGCGGTCGTGACCACGGCGCGCGGTCCCGAGCCGGCGACGACCACCGGCTTGCCGCGAAGCTCGGGACGGCGCAGAAGCTCGACCGCGACGTAGAAGGCGTCCATGTCGAGGTGGGCGATCCGGCGCCGGCACATACCTCGATCGTACGCCGGTCCCCGGCGCCGGACGCGGTCCTTCAGCGGCCGACGTGGATGCCGATCCGCTTCGGGATGCCGGCGACGAACGAGGCCACCGGGCCGGGCTCGAGCCCGGCCTCGTGGGCGGTCTCCATGCGCAGCATCGCCGAGCGGATGATCGTCCCGCCGACGTAGCGGAAGGGCTCCGGGGGAACGCGCACCGACGGCGGGTCGACGAGCGGCAGCGAGGTGTGCTCGTCGCGGTGGCCGAGCGCCAGCCCGGCCAGCGAGCGGCCGACCAGGTGGGAGGGGCCGACGCCGTTGCCCGTGTAGCCGAAGGCGGCCCAGGCTCTGCCTCCGGGCATCTCGGCGATCATCGGCAGGTGGATGGGCGAGACGTCGATCGGGCCGCCCCAAGCGTGCTCCAGCCGCCTGCCCTCGAGCTGGGGGAAGAACCTGCGCAGGTGCTCGCCCACCTGGCTCGCCAACCCGGGGTTGACGTCCACGCGCCGACCGAGCCTGGTCCCCGGAACGACCGGCCCGCCTCCCCAGCCGAAGGCGATGCGCCCGTCGCGCGTGGTGCGAAAGTAGTGGAGCAGCACCCTTGAGTCGGTGATGCACTCGCCGCCGGTCCAACCGATCTCTTCGAGCACATCGGGCACCGGCTCGGTGACCACCATGTGGCTCGAGGTCACCGTCATCCGCCGACGCAGCTGTCGCAGGCCGGCCAGCCAGGACCCGGCGGCCAGGATCGCCGAGCCGGCTCGCACCGATCCCGCCGGCGTGGTCAGCTCGACCCCGCCGGCGCTGGCGTTGACGCCCTCGGCAGGCGAGCGCTCGAAGATCCTCACCCCCCGCTCGAGCAGGCGCTCGCGCAGCCCGCGCGCCAGCCGAGCCGGGTGCACCGTTGCGGCGTCTCGGTAGAGGGCGCCACCGCGAAAAAGCGGCGACGCGCAGCGCTCGGCCACCTGCTCCGCGCTCAGCGGCACGCACGCCTCCGGCTCGCCCAGCTCGCGGCACGCGGCGATCACGCCGGCGGTGATCTGGTCGTGGACCTCCGTGGTCGAGACCTGCAGGTAGCCGCCGGGCCGAAACCAGGCGTCGACGTCGTTTGAAGCGCACCAGTGGCCGACCCCTTCGACCGCCTCCCCCGAAGCGCGCGCCAGGGCGATCGCGGCGGCGTCCCCGAAGCGCTCGCGCATCGCCGGCAGGCTGAGCCACAGCTGGTTGACGAAGCCGCCGTTGCGGCCGCTCGGCCCCCACCCGCAGACGTCGGCCTCGACCAGGACGACATCGGCGTCGGGCTCGAGCTGCTTGGTGAACCAGGCCGTCCAGAGGCCGGTGTAGCCGCCGCCGACCACGGCGACGTCGGCGGTCTTGTGGCCCGCCAGCGCGGGCAGGGGCCGAAGCGGTCCGGCCTCGGCCTGCCACCATCCGAGCTGGTCATGCACCGCCATCTTGACTGCAGGCTAGGGGGCGGCGGGCCGGCGCGAGCACTCGGAGGCCGCGGCGGGCCCTACAGCGTCGCCGACTCCGAGGCCCGCGCCGAGTGGCGCTCGATCAACTCGTGCTGGACGCTGCGGGGCTCGGCGCCCGGCTCGCGGCGACACCAAGCGCCGTCGGGGCCGAGCTCCCAGGCGTTGGCGTCGTCGGCGAGCGAACGGTCGAGGATGTCGACCAGCTCTGCTCGCACGCGCGGGTCCTCGATCGGGCTCACCAGCTCGACGCGGTTGTAGAGGTTTCGCGGCATCAGGTCGGCCGAGCCGATGAAGATCCTCTCGTCCTCCGAGGGGCGCTCGAACGAGTAGATCCTGGAGTGCTCGAGGAAGCTGCCGACCACCGAGACGACCTCGATGTTCTCTGAGACGCCTTCGACCCCGGGGCGCAGGGCGCAGATCCCGCGGACGTTCAGCTCCACCGGCACCCCCGCCTGGGAGGCCCGGTACAGCGCCCGGATCGAGGCCGGGTCCAGCAGCGAGTTCATCTTCATCCGGATCCGGGCCGGGCGCTCGGGGCTGTGGGCCGCGATCGTGCGCTCGATCTCCTCGAGGATCGCCGTGTGCAGGTTGAAGGGCGCGACCTTGACCTTGCGGTAGCGCCGCGGCCGGGCGTATCCGGTCAGGTAGTTGAACATCTCGGCGATGTCGGAGCCGATCTCGGGGTCTGCCGTGAACAGCCCCAGGTCGGTGTAGAGGCGCGCGGTCTTGGGGTTGTAGTTGCCGGTCCCGACGTGGACGTAGTGGCGCACTCCCTCGCCCTCCCTGCGGACGACGAGCACGCACTTGCAATGCGTCTTCAGGGCGGGGATGCCGTAAACGACATGGACGCCCGACTCCTCCAGCTTCTTCGCCCAGCGGATGTTCGCCCGCTCATCGAAGCGCGCCTTCAGCTCGACCATGCAGACCGCCTGCTTGCCGCGCTCGGCGGCGTCGATCAAGGACGGCACCAGCGGCGAGTCGGCGCTGGTGCGGTAGACCGTCTGCTTGATCGCCAGCACGTCGGGGTCGGCGACCGCCTGCTGGACGAAGCGCTCGACCGAGGTGGTGAAGGAGTCGTAGGGGTGGTGCACGAGCACGTCGCCCTCGCGCATCGCGGCGAACACGTCGCCCTCGCTGCCGTCCTCCCCCAGCAACCGCTGCTGGGTCACGGGAGAGTGAGCAGGGTCGCGAAGCTCGGCGAAGCCCGGCAGGCCCGCGATCTCGAAAAGGTCCGAGAAATCGAGCATGCCCTCGACCTCATAGACCTCGTTGTCCTCGATCCCCAGCGCCGAGACCAGCGGCTCGCGCAGGCGCCGGTTCATCCCGCTCGCGACCTCCAGCCTGACGACCTCGCCGAAGCGCCGCCGCTTGAGCTCCTCCTCGACCGCCTGCAGGACGTTGTCGGCCTCGTCGGAGACGTCGTAGTCGGTGTCGCGGGTGACGCGAAAGAAGGAGTGATCGAGCACCTCCATCCCGAGGAACAACTCGCCCAGGTTGGCGGCGATCAGATCCTCCAGCGGGATCAGGGTGGCCTCGTCCGAGCCCATCGAGAGGAAGCGGCCGAGGAGCTCCGCCGGCACCTTCACCCTGGCCAGGATCTCGGTGTCCTGCTCCGGGTCGCGCAACAGCACGGCGAGGCTGAGCGAGAGGTTCGAGATGTAGGGGAAGGGCCGCCCGAGGCCGATCACCAGCGGCGTCAGCGCCGGGAACACCTGCTTGCGGAAGAGCTCGTGGAGATCGTCGCTGTGCCCCTCCTCGGCGGAGGTCGCCGAGACGATGCGGATGCCGTGTTCGGCCAGCGCCGGGCGCAGCTCGCGCTCGAAGCAGCGGTCGAGCCGGTGGCGCTGGGCAACCACCCGCTCGCGGATCGCGGCGATCTGCTCCCGGGCGCTCAATCCGTCCGCGCCGCGCGCGTCGACCCTGGCCTCGACCAGCTCCTGCAGGTTGGCGACCCGGACCATCACGAACTCGTCCAGGTTCGACTCCCAGATGGCGCAGAACTTGACCCTCTCCAGAAGCGGGACCGAGGGGTCCTCGGCGAGCTGCAGGACGCGGTCGTTGAAGTCAAGCCAGGAGAGCTCGCGGTTGAAATACAGCGACGGGTGCTCGAGGTCCGGGGCCTTCGCCCGCGGCAGGGAAACCACCGCGTCCTCGACGCGGCTCAGAATCGCCTCTGACTCGGTCGGCTGCAAGCAGATCCCCTCGCGGCCATGCTAGACCCCTCCCGGGGCCGGGAGCCAAGCAGCCGTGACCGGCGGTCGAAATCGTTCCAGTGGCGCCTAGGGCGGGGTGCAGCCGTCCGGCTTGCCGTTGTCATAGGCCCAGTCGGCGAAGAAGTCGTCGATATCGCCGTCGGACTCGCTGGAGATCGACTTGACGCTGTCGATCAGCTCGTCGGTCGTCACCGAGCCCAGGGGATCCTGGCCGGCCCAGGTCGAGATCAGGTTGAAGAAGTCGGGGTCGCCGAGCCACTCGCGCAGACGCTGCAGCGTCATCGCGCCGCGCTCGTAGACGGTGTCATCGAACATCACCTCGGGCCCGGGCACGGTAGCGGGCGGCGGGTTCCAGAAACCGCTGTCGCCGGCCGGGATCTCGCAGAGGTCGTTGACACGCCCGGCGATCGCCGGGCCGCCGTCATGCTCGACCCAGTACCACTGGGCCCACTGGGCGAAGCCCTCGTTCAGCCAGATCTCCGACCAGTCGGCGAGCGAGACCTGGTTGCCGAACCACTGGTGGGCGAGCTCATGGGCGACCAGGCCGTCGCCCGGCGGCGACGGGTAGAACGGTCGCGTCTGCGTCTCCAGCGCGTAGCCGATCTCGGCGCCGCGGTCGACGATCGCGCCGGTCTCGTCGAAGGGGTAGGCGCCGAAGGAGTCGTCCAGGTAGTCGATGATCTCGGGCCCGCGGTCGGTGGCCCCGCGATCGAGCTTGCGGTCGACGGCGGTGTATGAGTAGGACGGGGCACCCGGCAGCGTTTCCCTGATCACGTCGAACTTGCCGACCGTGGCCGTCGCCAGGTAGGTGGCCATCGGCTGGACCTCCTCCCAGGCGAAGAGCCTGCGCTTGCCGTTGGGGCTCGGGTTCGACTCGACGAGCTCGCCGTTGGAGACGGCCTTGAACCCCTTGGGAACGAGGATCTCGATCGCGAACGTCGCCTTGTCGGTCGGGTGGTCGTTGGACGGGATCCAGGTCGGGGTGCCCCTCGGCTCCCCGAGCGAGATCGCTCCGTCGCCGGTCTTCACCCATCCCTCCAGCGAGCCGTCGGGATCGGTGAGCCGCTTGGGCTTGCCGCGGTAGTGGACGAAGACGAGGAAGTCGGTCCCGAGCGGCATCGCCGAGTCGAGGTCGATGGTCAGCTCCTGGCCGTCGCGCGAGAAGTCGTCCTCGCCGTAGACCGCGTCGGTGTCAGCGTCGATGACCTTGAGGTCCGTGACCTTCAGCCCCCTGAAGTCGAGGTTGAACCGGGTCAGGCCGGCCGGTTGGGTGACCTCCGCCTCGAGGACCGTCCTGGTCACAGGGCGAAAGATGTTGCGCTTCGGCTCGTAGGCGATCGAGACCTCGTAGTGGCTGACGTCGTAGCCCCCGTTGCCGGACTTGGGGAAGAACGGGTCACCGACGCCCGAGGAGCCGATCGTGCCGCCGCCCGCTCCCGAGCCGCTGGGCGCGAGCGCCATCGCGGCGACCGCCGCGCAGGCAACCGTGACGGTTGCCCCTGCCGCGCCTCGCCCACCCCTGCCGATGATCGATCTCACGCCCTTCCTCCCTTCTCCTCCAAGCTAGCACCACCCGGCGCCAGCTCCCGCGCAGCGGCCTCGAGCTCCTCCCAGACGCCGGATCGGCGCTGCTGCGCCCAAAGCTCTCCGAAGCGGTCGAAGACGAGCCTGCGGCGTGCCACGAGGTGTGTCACGAGGATCTCCAGGTTCGGCTGGCCCTCGGCCATCGGCAGCATCACCTCGCAGTCGTGCAGGTCTCCGAGCACGCCCTGCAGGTCGCGGGCGCCGTGGCGAGCCGCCGCCCCGCGCTCGCCGAAGCAGAGCTCGGTGAGCTCGAGCACGTAGCGCAGGCGCTTGGCGGCGATCCGCATGTCGTGCTGCGCCTCCGAGGCGCCGGGATCAAGCGCCGCCGGGATGAAGGAGCGCAGCTCTTCCAGGCGCACGAGGACGATCCTGGCAGCGTTGCCGCACAGCGAGCCCGCCGGGTCGAGTCGCTTCACGCGCCGGGCCTTCAAGCCCGCCGCCCCTGGGTTCCCTTCGCCCCCCGGACCAGTTCGTCCAGGCTCGTGCGCAGGCGGGTAAGGCGATCGGCCGAGACCTGCGGGCGCAGCGCCTCGTTGGCCTGCAGCTGCTGCATGCGCAGCGACCCGATCAGGCGCTCGACCCCGTCTCGGTCGGCTCCCTCCAGCTGCGCGGCGAAGGCCTCCAGCGCCGCGACGGCGACGTCGCGGTCACGGCGCTCGCCGAGGGCGTCCGCCAGCTCCTTGACCCCGCGCAGGGCGTCGCGATGGGCCTTTCTGTCGAAGCATGGCGCGAACACCTCGAGTCCGGCACGCAGGCGCCGGGTGGCGACGCGCATGTCGTGCAGGCGCTCGATGTCTCCCATCTCGAGCACGCCTCGCGAGTGGTCGGCGAGCTCCTGCGAGCGCACCCGCACGATCTTGGCCGCCGCCTGCGCGTAGGTGTCGTCGGCACGCAGGTCGGGGATCGGGCGCGCCTTCGCCATGGCCGCAGGGTAGGTGAAACCGAGCCGCGGCCCGGTCGCTGGGCTGCCAGGCGCCCGCTGGGCCCGCTCAGGCGGCGAGGGCCTGGGGAGCGCCGTTGGCGTTGCCGTTCAGGAGGGTGAGGATGACTCCCTCGCGCAGCCCGCCCTTGCCGATCTGGAGCGGCTGCGAGAGCATCTCGGAGAGCTTCTCCAGCAGCAGCACCCCGGCCGGGAGAATCTGGACCCGCCGGGGATCGAGCTCGAACCGACGGGCAACGTCGGCGATCGGATCGCCGGAGAGGACGCGCACCGCGCGCTCCAGGGTCTCGTACTCGAGCGCGGCACCGACGAGCTTTCGCAACGAGGTCGCGCTGCCGCCGACGGCCACCGCCTGGGCCGGCTGGGCAACCTCGACATCCTCGAAGAAGTCGCCGATCGCGTCCCGCAGCGCCCGGATCTCGGAGGCCGATGGAGGGTCGTTGGCGAGGTGGTCCTCGGCGAGGGAGCCGGAGCCGATCTTGAACGAGCGCACGTCGCGGACCCCGTCCGCGACGGTGCCGAAGATGATCTCCGAGGAGCCGCCGCCGACATCGACGACCGCGAGCTCGCCCTCGACGGGGTGGCCGAGCGTCTTCGTCGCGCCGACGAAGGCGAGGCGACCCTCCTCCTGCTCGCTCAGCACCTCGACCGGGACACCGGCGACCCGGCCGATCTCCGCCGCGACCCGATCGCAGTTCTCGGCCTCCCGGATCGCCGCCGTGGCGACCGTGCGGATCGCCTCCGCCCCAAGCTCTTCCGCCAGGCGGACCTGGGTCGCGACCACCTCGGCGACCTCGGCGACCTTCTCCGCCGCGATCGCGCCGTCGCGCTTGGCGTCGCGGCCGATCCGGGTGTAGGCCCGCTGCTCCATCACCGTGCGCAGCTGGCCCTCCTCGGGCTCCGCCACGAGCACGCGCGTGGTGTTCGAGCCGATGTCGATCGCCGCACAGAGCACGTCCGACGATCTTGGCAGAACTTGCGGATGGGGCCGTCAGGCGCGCAGGGTCAGGTCAGGGCGACCCGAGCGCATTCCCGGGGGTCAGCTCATCGAGCAGGGCGCGGACGCGCCCTGCGATGTCGTCGCGGACCCGGCGAACGCCGTCGAGGTCCAACTCCGCCGGGTCGTCCAGCTCCCAGTCGGAGTAGCGCTTGCCCGGGTAGATCGGGCAGGCATCGCCGCAGCCCATCGTGATCACCACGTCGGCCGCCCTGACGAACTCGTCGGTCAGCGGCTTGGGGAACTCCTCGCCCAGGTCCACGCCGACCTCGGCCATCGCCCTCACGGTCGCTGGGCTGATGCTGTCGGCAGGGTCGGAGCCCGCGGTTCGCACGTGCACACGCCCGTCCGCCAGCTTCGTCAGCAGCCCCGCCGCCATCTGACTGCGCCCGGCGTTGTGGACACAGACGAACAGCACCTCGGGGACATCCTCGAAGCCGCGGCCGGTCATCCGCTCCATCCTATTCCATTGACAGATGTGATTTCAATTGATATACGTAGATTGATGGCCGTCGATCTGGACCTCGCGCCGAAGCAGAAGCGTCCCAAGGGAGAGGTCTGCTGCGAGCCCGTGGTCTATCCCGACATCGAGCGCGAGCAGGCGGAGCGAATGGCGCGGGTCGCCAAGGCGCTCGGCGATCCGATTCGGATGCAGCTGGTGGACGTGCTTTCAAAGCACGCCGGCAAGGTCTGCGTCTGCGAGCTCGTTCCCCTGTTCGACCTCTCCCAGCCCACCGTCTCGCACCACCTGAAGGTGCTGCGCGAGGCCGCGATCGTGGGATCCGAGCGCCGCGGCCTATGGGCGTACTACTACGTCGAAAACGAGGCATTGGAGGAGTTGAGCGCATGGCTGAGCTAGAGACCAAGGACGGGATCCGTGAGGCGGTGCGCGAGCGCTACGCCGCCGCGGCCCGCGCCGTCGGCACCGACGAGGCCGGCTGCTGCGGGTCGGGCGAGACATCCTGCGGCTGCAGCTCGAGCGAGCTCGTCGCCGGGCAGGAGCAGGCGTTCGGAGCCGAGCTCTACGCGAGCGAGGACCGTGACGTCCTGCCCGACGAGGCCAAGCTCGCCTCGCTGGGCTGCGGCAACCCGACAGCGGTCGCCGACCTGCGCCAGGGCGAGACCGTGCTCGACCTGGGCTCCGGCGGCGGCATCGATGTGCTCTTGTCCGCCCGGCGGGTGGGGGCCGGCGGCAGGGCATACGGCCTCGACATGACCGACGAGATGCTGAAGCTGGCGCGTCACAACCAGCGGCGCGCCGGAGCCGACAACGTCGAGTTCCTCAAGGGGACGATCGAGGACGTCCCCCTGCCCGACGACTCGGTCGACGTGATCGTCTCCAACTGCGTGATCAACCTCTCTGACGACAAGCCGAGCGTCTTCCGCGAGGCGGCCCGCGTCCTCGGCCCTGGGGGCCGCTTCGCCGTCACCGACGTCGTCGCAGACCCCGACATGGACGAAACGACGCGCAGCGACATGCAGCAGTGGACCGGGTGCGTCGCCGGGGCCCTGACCAGCGACGAGTTCCGGCGCGAGCTCGAGCGCGCCGGCTTCGAGGCGATCGAGATCATCCCGACCCACCGCGTCCACGAGCACGCGGCCTCGGCGATCGTCCGCGCGCGGATGCCCGAGGGGCGATGAGCGAGCTGCAGCTGAAATCGCCCCAGCAGCTGTACGACGACTGGGAGCACGCGCACTGGGCGGCGCAGGATGTCGACCTCGGCCATGATCGGGCCGACTGGGAGGGGCTGGACGACCCCGAGCGCGAGCTGCTGCAATGGGTGCTGAGCTCGCTGATGGTGGCCGAGGAGCGGATCTCGACCCAGTTCTGCGGCCTGGTGCTGGCCCAAGACGACGAGGAGGAGGGCTCCTACCTCTCGACGCAGCTCGTCGATGAGGTCCGCCACATGCAGTTCTACGCGCGCTTCCAGAACGAGGTGGTCGCCGACCCCGAGACGATCGCCACGCACGTCGCCCGCGCCCGCGAGGTCCTTGGCGAGCCGTTCAAGCGCATCTTCGACCAGGCCCTCGTCGGCGCGCACGATCGGCTGCGGCAGGACCCCGGCGACCGCGAGGCCAAGGTCGACTTCGTGACGATCTACCACATGATGATCGAGGGGACGCTCGGGTTGACCGCCTCCCACTTCCTGCTCGACTTCCTGCGCGCGCGCTCACAGCTCCCCGGGTTCGTCGACGGCTACGGGCGGATCGCCGACGACGAGCGGCGCCACATCGCCTACGGCGCCTGGTTCCTGCGCGAGGCGGTGGCCGCCGACCCGGCGATGGGGCGGGTCGTTCGCGATCGCGTGCTCGACCTGCTGCCGTCGGTCGCCGAGTCGATCGCACCACCGAGCGAGGGAGCGTGGGACGTCCTCGGGGTCGACGACGGCGCCCTCGCCGAGTTCGGACTGGGCGCGCTGACCAGGCGGCTCGACCTGGTCGGCGTCAGCCTGGATCCCCCCGTCCAGCCCAGCTAAGCCTGGGGGACGCCCTCGCTCGGGTGCGAGGCGTCCTCGAACTCCCGGAAGAGGCCGGTGACGAGGAAGGCCACCTGCTCGCCGACATCGACCGCGTTGTCGCCGATCCGCTCGAACGCGCGGGCCATCAGCAGCATCGTCATCGCCCACTCGCGGCGGTCCTCGGAGGTTCCGATCTCGATCGCCAGCCGGAAGGCCTCGCGGTTGAGGTTGTCGACGACGTCGTCCTGGCGGACGAGGTCGCGGGCCAGGTCGACGTCGCGCTCGGCGAACGCGCGCTTGGCCTGGCGGACCTGCTCCCGGACGGACCGTCCCATGGTCCGGACGTCGGCGAGCATGCGCTCGTCGGCCGGCGGCTCGTGACCCGCGATCGGGATCAGCTTGGCGACGTTCACGCACTGGTCGCCCATCCGCTCCATGCACTTCATCATGTGCAGCAGCGCGGCGATCAGCCTGAGATCGGATGCGACCGGCGCCTGCGTCGCCAGCAGGGTGAGGATCGACTGGTGCACCTCGAGGTAGCGCCCGTCGATGACATCGTCGCTGGCGATCACCAACTCCGCAAGCTCCACGTCCTGATGCTGGACCGCCTCATTGATCTGCTCGATCGAGGCGACCACGAGGTCGAGCCCCTCGAGCGCCCGCCCCTCCAGGGTCGCGAGCTCCTCCTGGTATTGGACACGAGTGCCCTGGACCGCCATCAGCCGACCTTCCCGGAAACGTAGTCCTCGGTGCGCTGGTCGGAGGGGTTGGTGAAGATCCTCTCGGTCTGGTCGTACTCGACCACCCGCCCCCACCGGTTCTTCTCATCGGAGTCGAGCTCGACGATCAGGAAGGCGGTCATGTCCGACACCCGCGCCGCCTGCTGCATGTTGTGAGTGACGATGACGATCGAGTAGCGGTCCTTCAACTCCATCATCAGATCCTCGATCATGCCGGTCGAGATCGGGTCCAGCGCCGAGCAGGGCTCGTCCATCAGGATCACGTCGGGCTCGACCGCCAGGCAGCGGGCGATGCAGAGGCGCTGCTGCTGGCCGCCGGACATGCCGAAGGCGTTGTCGTCGAGGCGATCCTTGACCTCGTCCCACAGCGCCGCGTCCCGCAGCGCTCGCTCGATGATCTCGTCCATCTCGCCCTCCATCCCGAGGATCCGCGGGCCGAAGGCGATGTTGTCGTAGACCGACTTCGGGAACGGGTTCGGCTTTTGGAAGACCATCCCGATCCGCTTGCGCACCTCGACCGGATCGACGTTCTCGGCGTAGAGGTCCTGGCCGTGGTAGATAATCTCGCCCTCGACGCGAGCGGCGGGGATCAGGTCGTTCATCCGGTTGAGGCAGCGGATCAGGGTCGACTTGCCACAACCGGAGGGGCCGATCAGGGCGGTGATCTGGTTACGGTAGATGTCGAGCCCGACGTCGTCTACGGCGAGCTTGCCGGCGTAGCGGACGCTGACGTCCCTGAGGCCGAAGATCGCCTCCCGCGAGGCCAGCTGAGTGCCCGGGCCGCCGTGCGCTTGGGCCACCGTCCCGGCGAAGTTCACGCCCAAGGCCTCCTGCTCGGACTGGGTCCGTTCGGGATCGGTCATGGTCCGTTCCACACTACTCACCTACCACCTCTGCTCGTAGCGATTGCGTAGCCAGATTGCGATTGCGTTCATGCTCAGCAGGATCGCCATGAGGACGATGATCGCCGCTGCCGCGAGCGCCTTGAACTCCTCCTGCGGGTCCGCGGTCCAGGCGAAGATCTGAATCGGAAGCGCCGAGAAGGTCTCGAACAGGCCCGTGCCGGCACTGGTCGCGAACACGGTGGCGCCGACGACGATCAGCGGCGCCGTCTCGCCGATCGCGCGGGAGAGCGCCAGGATCGTGCCCGTCGCGATGCCCGGGATCGCCGCCGGCAGGACCTGCTTCCAGATCGTCTGCCATTGCGTCGCCCCGAGCGCCATCGAGCCCTCGCGGATCGACGGTGGGACGGCGCGCAGCGCCTCGCGCCCGGCGACGATCACCACCGGCAGGACCAACAGGCCGAGCGTGAGCCCGCCTGCCAGGACCACGTTGCCCAGGCTCAGGGGTCCTCGCACCAGGAAGGCGAGGCCGAGGACGCCGTAGACGATCGACGGGACGGCCGCGAGGTTCTGGATGTTGAGCTCGACGAAGCGCGCGAAGCGGCTCTCGCGGTTCGCGTACTCCTCCAGGTAGATGGCGCTGGCGACGCCCACTGGGATGATGAACGTGGCGCAGACCAACATCAGCCAGACGGTGCCCCAGATGGCCGGCGCGATTCCAGAACTGGATGGGTCCACCCTCGACGGGGTCTCGGTGAAGAACTCGGGAGAGAGGCTGCCGGCGCCCTCGACGACGACGTCGATCAGCAGCACCAGCAGCGTCAGCAGGGCGATTCCCAGGGCGGTGAGCAGCAACGCCGCGAAGCCGATCTCCTTCAGCCGGGTCGACCCGTCGCGGACGAACTCGGTTCCGGGCATCCGCACGGCGGCGGCCTCGGCGGGGGGCGGCGCGCTCACTCGTACACCTCCCTGTATCTGCGGACGAAGCGGATCGCGATCATGTTCATCAGCAGGGTGAGCGCGAACAGGATCAGGCCGCAGGCGAAGATCGACTCATATCCGATCGAGCCGGCCGGGTTGTCGCCGTCGGCCGCCGACCCCATGAAGGTGGTGATCGTGGCGTAGCCCTCGGTGGGGTTGAGGCCGAGATTCGGCTGAAGCCCGGCTGCCAGGAGGACGATCATGGTTTCGCCGACCCCGCGCGAGATCCCGAGGATGACGGCCGCGACGATCCCCGAGATCGCCGACGGGAAGACCACCCTGGTCGCGACCTGGCGCTTGGTCGCCCCCATTCCGTAGGCGCCCTCGCGCAGCCCCTGTGGGACCGCGCGCATCGCATCCTCGGAGATCGAGGCGATCGTCGGCACGATCATGATTCCCATCACCAAGCCCGCGGAGAGGGCGTTGTAGACATTCACCTTGATCCCCAGAGCCTGGAGGATCTCCGGGGTGACGAAGGCGAGGGCGAAGTAGCCGAAGACGACGGTCGGCACCCCGACCAGCACCTCGAGGATCGGCTTGACGACCTTGCGGACGCGGGGGGTCGCGTACTCGGAGAGGTAGATCGCCGAGCCGAGCCCCACCGGCACCGCGACCAGGATCGCGATGCCGGTGATCAGGAAGGTGCCGTTGAGCAGCGGCCAGATGCCGAACTGGGGATCCGCGAACAGCGGCGACCACTCGCTCTCGGTGAAGAACCGGGTGCCGACCTCCTGGAAGAAGGGGAGCGACTCCGTCAGCAGGGCGACGAGGATGCCGATCGTCGTCAGCACCGAGATCGCTGTGGCGAGAAACAACAGGGCGCGGATTACCTCCTCGCCCCAGCGACGGCGCTTGACGCCGAGAGGGCCAAGCCCTCCCGACGTCGCGCCTGTCAGATTCGTGCCGGCTTCCACCGTGGCTCGATCGGTTGGTAACCAGCCGTCCGCTTGCGCCCTACGAGCCCAGCGCCCCGTCGAGAGCGGAGCTCGAATCCGCTGCCTGGGTGTCGTCCATCGGCACGATCTGGGCCGCCTCGGCGGTCGTGTCGTAGTTGTCGACGACGAATTGCATGAACGGGCCGACCGGCAGCGAATCGTCGGTGAGCTTCTGGTTGTCCGGGTACATGAAGATCGGCCGCGCAAGCGGAGCGTAGTCGCCCGACTGAATCGTCTCCACGCTCGGCGCGATGCAGCCGTCGCCCGAGTCGACCGAGACGAGGTTCAGCTGGTCGGCGTTCTGCTCGTAGTAGGAGAACCCGAAGTACCCCAGCGCGCCATCGTCACCGGCGACGCCCTGGACGAGCTGGTTGTCGTCCTCGGACGGCTGGTAGTCCTGGCGGCTGAGGCCCTCCTCGCCGTTGACCGCGTCGGTGAAGTAGTCGAACGTGCCGGAGTCCGTCCCCGGCCCGTAGAGACTGACCTCGACGTCTGGCAGCGGCTCGCCGGTGTCGGCGTCGTCGCCCAGGTCGGCGTAGTTGGTGATCTTGTCGTCGGTCCACAGCTCGGCCAGCTGGTCGGTGGTCAGACAGGAGATCTCGACGGCCGGGTTGGTGACGATCGCGATGCCGTCGTTGGCCACCTGGATCTCCGTGAACTCGATCCCTTCCTTCGCGCAGATATCGGCCTCTTCCGGCTCGATCGGGCGCGAGGCGTCGGAGATATCGGTCTCGCCGGCGCAGAACTTCTCGAACCCGCCACCCGTACCGGCCGCGCCGACGCTGATGTCGACCTCCGGGTTGTCCCCGTTGAAGAGCTCGGCGGCGGCCTCGGCGAACGGCTGCACGGTGCTGGAGCCGTCGATCGCGATGTCGCCCGCCGGCGCGCCTGACGCGTCGCTGTTACTGCTGTCGTCGGAGCCGCAGGCGGCGATGCTGATTGCCATCAGGGCCGCTGCCCCCAGAGTGATCCAAGGCTTTCGGTCTCTCACTGTTTCTCCCTCTCGTCCGGGCAGCGCAGATCGCCGCCCTGTCTTTCACGGATTTGCATTCGGGAGTAGCGTCGCGGCGCCGGCGCCGCGCGCTGTTACCGGCTGGTGGCCGAGGTGTGAAAGTTCTGTGAACCGGCGGCGGGCTCGGGCTCGCCGGGCTCCGCGGCTGCCGGCACCCCGGCGTCGCCGTCCGTCGGCTCCGGGTCGAACCGATAGCCAACCCCGAAGTGGGTGTGGATGTACGCCCAGCCTGGCGAGTGCTTCTCGAGCTTGCCCCGCAGCTTGCGCACGAAGACGTCGACCGAGCGGTCGCCGTGAGCCATCGCGTAGCCCCAGACCCGCTGGTAGAGGTCCTCGCGCTCCACGACCTTGCCGCTGTTGTCGGCGAGGACCTGCAGCAGCTCGAACTCGCGCCGGGTGAGGTCCAGGCTGCGGGTGGCGACGAAGGCCTGGAACTGGTCGGCGCGGACCTCGACCTCACCGGCCATCACCGGGCCCGCGTCGGCCTTGGGCTGGCTGCGCTTGCGCCGGCGGACGACGGCCTCGATCCGGGCAGCGACCTCCTCCGGGTGGGCGGGCTTGGTGATCCAGTCGTCGGCGCCGAGGCGCAGGCCGCGTACCCGCTGGGCCGTGGTCGAGGACTGGGTGCAGATGACGACGCCGAGACCGGGCAGCATGCTGGAGACGCGCTCGAGGAAGTCCCAGCCCTCCGGGCCGAGCAGCGACAGGTCGACGACGAGCGCGTTCAGCTTCATCGCCACCAGCTCCTCGGCGGGCACGGCCCCCGCGAGCACCCTGTACTCCCAGCCGGCCGCGTCGAAGCGCCGGGTGAGGACGCGCAGAAAACCGCTGTCGGTGTCGACCACGGCGAGGCGAACTGTTGCGTGCTGTGCGTTCATGCCTGCCCCCAAGTGCCGGAGCACGCTCAATGGTAGAGCGCGGAGGCGCGGCGATCCAATCCGTTCACAGAACTTTTACAGGGGCCTATCCGGATCTTCACCGGGTGCCCACGCCCGATGAAGAAACTGCCGAGCCACGAGATCCTCTCTCGTGCGGCGCGCGACCCTCACTCCCTGCCCCGGGTCGCGCGCCCCCTCTTTTCGGGGGCGCAGGCAACGGCCCCGGTCCCGAGCAACTAGCCTCAGGGCGCTGTGAGCGCCATCGAGGCCATCGTCCTCGGCCTCGTCCAGGGGCTGACAGAGTTCCTGCCGATCTCCTCCAGCGGCCATCTCCGCATCGCCCCCGCGCTGTTCGGCTGGGAGGACCCGGGCGCCGCCTTCACGGCGGTGATCCAGCTGGGGACGATGGCGGCGGTGCTGCTGTACTTCCGGCGCGACCTGTGGCGAATCGGCGTGGCCTGGCTGCGCGAGCTTCGCGTCCCCTTCCGCCAGCGCAGCCACGAGGCCAACCTCGGCTGGTTCATCGTCCTCGGGACGATCCCGATCTCGATTTTCGGCTTCGTCTTCTCCGATCAGATCGAGTCCGGGGCGCGCGACCTCTACCTGATCGGCTCGGCGCTGATCCTGTTCTCGCTTGTGATGCTGCTGGCCGAGCACGTCAGCTCGCGCCGGCGCGAGCTGACGACGATGAACGCGCGCGACGGGGCCTTCATCGGCTTCGCCCAGGCGCTGGCGCTGATTCCGGGCGTCTCGCGCTCGGGGGCGACGATCTCGGCCGGGCTGTTCCGGGGCTTTGACCGGACCGCGGCGGCTCGCTACTCGTTCCTGCTCTCGGTCCCCGCGGTCGTCCTCAGCGGGCTGTTCGAGCTGCGCGACATCGGCGGCGGCGACAGTGCCTCGATCGGCGCGACGATCCTCGCCACGCTGGTTGCTTTCGCCTCCGGCTATGCCGCAATCGCCTGGCTGCTGCGGTATCTGGTCAACCACTCGCTGAGGGTCTTCGTCGCCTACCGGATACCCCTCGGCGTGCTCGTGATCGTGCTCGCCGCGTCGGGCGCGATCAGCTGAGCGGCCGCTCGGCGGCGACCGCGGCCGCGGTAGAGTTCGCGGCGTGAACCACGCCCGCAGGCTTCTCGCGCTTCTCAGCCTCGCGCTGGTCGCCGGGTTGGCGACCGCCCCGGCCGCCCTGGCCGCCGACGGCGTCGGCCTCTGGGGCCGCACCGACGACAAGGTGGTCACCTTCTTCGCCTTCGGCGTGATGATCTTCTTCAGCGTCCTCGTCATCGTCCTCTCCCTGATCCAGGGGCGCCTCGACGGGCGCAAGGAACGCATGCGCGAGGAACTCGAGCGCCTGCGCCGACCCTAGGTCCGGGCCCGCCGCTCACGCGGCGAGGGCGCCGATCACCTCCTGCCACCAGGCGACCTCCGCGTCGTCGGCAGCCAGCCGCAGCCGCTTGCGGGCATGGTGCTGTACCTGGCTCGCGCTGCCGATCACCAGCAGCGGCCCCGAGACCGCGTAGCGGCCGTCCTCGAGCACGACCAGCGCCCCCTCGGTGTCGTGGCGGGTGCGCAGGTGCTCGACCACGCGCCTGCCGGCGACCGACGCGGGCCGCGAGCGATCGCCGTCGGAGGCCTCCCAGCGGCGCACGGTGAAGACCGGCAGCCCACCGCGAAGCCTTGGCCGGGGCCTCGGCGGGGGTCCCAGCGGGCCCTCGCGCCAGCGGTCGAGGAGCTCGTCCAGGTCGGTGGCAGCCCCCTGGCTGACGACGATGTGGAGCCGGTCTTGAGCCGCGATCCGGGTCGATCCCCGTGGCGGCAAGGCGCGGTCGCCGCGAACGATCACGTTCACCAAGGCATCGCGCGGCAGTCCCAGGTCGCGCACCCGCGCGCCCGCCGCGGCGTCGTCGTCGGCGACCGGGTACTCGACCACCTCGGCGCCCAGGGCCCTGATCGTCCCGGTCTCGGCGAGTGGGCGCGGGAGCGCCGGCTGGGTGGTGGTCACCCCGAGGGCGCGAGCCACGGGCTCGATCGTCGCGCCCTGGACGACGGTCGACAGCAGCACCGCGAAGAAGACGATGTTGAACAGCTCGACCCCCTGGCCGACGCCCTCGGTCACGGCGAAGGTCGCGAAGACCACGGGGATCGCACCGCGCAGCCCCGCCCAGCCCAGCATCGTCCGCTCGGCGAGCGAGAAGCCCGATCCCATCGTCGACAGAAATGCCGCGACCGGCCTGGCCACGAGGGCGAGGATGATCGCCAGCGCCGTGCCTTCGAAGGCGACGCTCCCAAGCTCGGAGGGAAGCACCAGCAGGCCGAGGATGAGGAACATCGAGAGCTGCGCGACCCAGGCCAGGCCCTCGTGGAAGCTGACGACCGACCGCTTCGCCGGAATCCGGGCGGAGCCGAGCACCATCCCCGTGAGGAAGACGGCGAGCAGGCCCGAGCCGTGAGCGACGTCAGCGAGCCCATAGGACAGCGCCGCCGCGGTGACCGACGCCACCGGGTACAGGCCGGTGGCGGCGAACTCGAGGCGACGGAAGGCCTGCACGGCCAGCCATCCGATCGCCAGGCCGACGATCAGGCCGATCGCCAGCTCGACGCCGAGCAGCCCGAGCATGTCGAGGGCGCCGTAGTCGGGCTTCTGGATCCAGTCGATGAAGCCGATCACCAGCAGGGCGGTGAGGGGGTCGTTGAACCCCGCCTCCCCCTCCAGGGTGCGGGCCAGGCGCCGGCGTAGGCTCGAGGTGCGCAGCACGGCGAAGACCGCGGCCGCGTCGGTCGAGGCCACGATCGAGCCCAGCAGCAGGCCCTCCAGCGTCGTCAGGTCGAACAGCCAGGCGGCGGCCAGACCCGTGATCGCCGCGGTCGCCAGGGTGCCCAGCGTCGCCAGCGCGATCGCCGGGCGCAAGACCGGCCTAACCTCGGCGAACCCGGCTGCGAGGCCGCCCTCGAAGAGGATCAGCGCCAGCGCTATCAGGCCTACGTCCCTGGCCAGGGAGTAGTCGGAGAAGCTGATCCATCCGAGGCCGTCGGAGCCGACCACCATGCCAATCGCCAGGAAGAGCACGAGCCCGGGGACTCGGATCCTGCTGGCCAGGAAGGAGGCGAGCAGCGCGAACGCCATCAGCCCCCCTGCGATCAGAACCGTCTGGCCCATCGTGCCACTCTTTCAGGGCGCCGAACTAGAGTCCATGCCATGCCCAAGGTCAGCTATGACCGGCGCGGGGCCGCCGCGGTTCTGACCATCACCCGTCCACAGCGCCGGAACGCGGTGGACGAGGAGACGGCCGGGTTGTTGCTCGCGGGCTTTCGGCGCTTCGAGGACGACCCCGAGGCGCGGGTCCTGGTCGTCACCGGCTCCGGAACGGAGGCGTTCTGCGCCGGGGCCGACCTGAAGGCGGTCGCCGAGCGCGGCTACTCGTTCGAGGGTGACGATCCGATGGCCGCCGTCGACGAGTGGCTGGACGCCCTTCCGGCGGGCCCGATGGGATTCACTCGGCTGACCGCCTCGAAGCCGACGATCGCGGCGATCTCCGGCTGGTGTCTCGCCGGTGGGCTCGAGGTCGCGCTGTGGTGCGACCTTCGGATCGGCACGGCGAGCTCCCGGATGGGCTATCCCGAGCGCCGATGGGGAGTCCCGCTGATCGACGGCGGCACCCAGCGGCTGCCGCCAGTCGTCGGCATGGGCCGGGCTCTGGAGCTGATCCTCACCGGCCGCATCATCGAGGCCTCCGAGGCGCATTCCTGGGGGCTTCTGAACGAGGTCGTCGGCGACGGCCTGCACCTCGCTCGCGCGCTGGAGATAGCCGAGGGCCTCGCCTCCTTCCCGCAGACGACGATGCTCTCAGACCGCCGCGCCGCGATCGAGGGCGCGGGGCTGCCCCTGGACGAAGCGCTGGCGCTGGAGGCGAGGCTGGGCCGCGAGTCCGTCACCACCGGGGTCCAGGGAGCCGCGCGTTTCGCCGAGGGCGAGGGGCGCGGCGGCGAGGGCACCGGCGTCTAGGCTTCCTCGCCGCCGATCCGGAACTCGGTCAGCAGCCGCTTCTCGGTCTCGCCCTCGACGGCGGCGACCACCTCGACGTGATCGGAGAGCGGAGTGCCGCGGAGCTTCGTCGCCAGCAGGTCGTCCACCTGGAAGATCCCGGCGGAGTTGTTCATCGCGATCTCGATCCGCACGGCGCGCGTCTTCCCCGCCGAGATCGTGACGTCGTCGATCGCGGCGGCCGAGATCGTGTGTATTCCCATCCGGCCGGACTCGACCGGAAGGCGGGTGCGGCCCTGTGCCATGTCGAGCGCGTCAGCGGCGCGGACCACGCCCGCCTCGAGCGTGTAGGGCTCGCCCCGGCGACGATGGCCGATGATCGTGTGCAGCGCCTCCGAGATGATCACCGTCCGCTCCGGCTCGGGGTAGATGTCGGCGAGCAGTTCCCGCAGCTTGCCCTCGGCCAGGAACAGACTGAAGGCCTCGTGGTCGGCGCGGTGGATCGACATGCCGACGTCGTGAAGCAGCGCTCCGCAGGCGACCACAACCTCGGCGTCGCGGTCGCGCATGCCGTGGTCGGCGACCAGCGCCGGCTGCACCCCGGCCTTGAACAGCAGCCGTAGCAGGCGCAGCGAGATGTTGAGCACGATCTGCACGTGCACCCACGAGTGGTCGGACATGGCGAGGCGTTCCGAGGTCACCTGGGCCATGTGCCACCAGGCGAGCACCTGAGGGTCCGCGTTGATCCCGTCAAGCAGCGCCTCGAGCTTTCGGTTCCCCCTCGTCGGCGCCCGCACGGCGGCGCCGGCGATCGCCTCCGCGGGCTTGCGCCCGAGCTCGCCCGGGCCCACGGCGTCCTCCGGCCTGATCGTCTCGTCAGCCACCGGGGCAGCCTATCCCGGCCGCCGCGTTTTCCCGCCCCCGCCGCCTTTACTGTGGCAACGGTCAGATGGCGACTCGGCGCTCGGCGATGCCCACCTGTCCCCGAACCGGAATCGGGGTGCCCGAGTGCAGTTGCTCTCGCTGCCTCACCGATCAGATCCGGCGCTTCCAGCCAGATCTTCTCGCCGCCGATCCGGTCGGCGAGATCGAGGTCACCGCGGTCTCCGCCGCCCGGCGCCGGCCCGTCCGGACCCGCTCCACGCGCTAGGTCCGTAGGATCGCCGCCATGTCCGGCCTGCTCTCGATCGAGCACCGCGGGGACGTCGCCCTGTTGACGTTGCAGCGCCCCGACAAGCGCAACGCGCTCTCGATCGAGCTGCGTGAGCAGCTCGGTGACGCCTTCGGCGCGATCTCCGGCGACGGCGGCGTGGGATGCGTGGTGCTGACCGGCGCGGGCTCCGCCTTCTGCTCGGGGATGGACACGGACCAGTTCGGCGGCGACCGCGCTCACAAGCGGCGCCTGGTCGAGACCAGCACCCTCGCCTTCGAAGCGGTCAGCAACTGCAGCTGCCCGGTGGTGGCCGCCGTCAACGGGCCGGCGCTGGCGGGCGGCTTCGCGCTGGCGCTGCTGTGCGACCTGCGTGTCGCCGCCGCCGCCGCGACCTTCGGCTATCCCGAGCTTCCGCGAGGCATCCCGCCCAGCTACGCGGCCGCGCGCGCCGTACTGCCGGCGACGGTCGCCCAGGAGCTGTGCCTGACGGGCCGGATCGTCAACGCTGGAGAGGCTCACAGGCTCGGCATCGTGCGCGAGGTCGTGCGCGGGGACGTCGTCGAACAGGCGATGAAGCTCGCGGCGCGGGTCGCCGCACTGCCGCGCGAGGCGATGCTGGAGACCAAGCGCCGGACCCAGCTCGAGCGTCGCCACCTCTGGGGCTTCCTCTTCGACGAGGAGAAGCGCGTCTTCACCCGCGCGCTGCTCGGCGAGCCGGCCGACCACAAGCCCGGCCGCGCCGCCTGACGATCGTTCAGACGACCGGCGAGACCAGCTCCAGGATCCGCGGCCAGATGAATGCCTCCCAGCTGGCGGCGACGATCAGGACCGGGATCGCCAGTGCCGTGGTGGCGAAGGTCGCGGCGAGCAGCTCGTCCCACCCCTCGCGCCGGCTGGCGATCGTCCAGGCGGCAAGCGGCAGGAAGAGGGCGGTCAACTCCGGCAGGGCGTGCGGGAGGACCGTCACGACCAAGACCGCGGGGCTGATCTCGAGCTGGTTCGAGATCGTCGCGCCGTCGGAACCGAGCACGTATGCCTGCGTCGCCAGCGAGAAGCCGGTGGCGGCGATCACCCAGGCGAAGGCGATCGGCCTCGCCTTCTCGTGAACCCACTTGGAGAGCCCCTGCCGCCTGGTGGCGGCCAGCGCCAGCGAGCTGCCGGCGATGAAGCCGGCGACGCATGCCATCGCGTGCAGGGAGAGCACCAGCGAGTTGCGAAAGAGGATCGCGGCGACGTCCATGGGACCGACCGGGACGCCGGCGACTCCGGCGAGATAGATCGGGGTCAGGTCCGGCCGAGCGACCGACGCGAGCACCCAGACGCAACCCAGCAGGGCGACGGCGACCGCCGCGGCGCCGGCGACCCAGCTGCGGATCGCGGGCCACGGCCGATCGTTCCAGCGACGCAGGGTCGCCCGCGTATCGCTCATCCCCTGGACGAGCGCGAAGTCGTTTGCGCTCACGTCATGCGTATCGGCAGGCGTGAGCAACCATGTGAGCGGAGGTCACAGGACGGGAATCCCACAGGGGACAGGCGCTTCTCGTCTGGAGCGCCCAAACCCCGACCCGGTTGGCGGGTTCGTTCGGAATAGGCGAACAAAGTCGCCAAGCCCCCGGTCGAGTGGGTCGGCCGCACGGGGTGGGTCGCCCTTCCCACCCTATGCGGCGAGTTTGGCGACCCACCCTCCGCTAACGCCTCATGCGCTTCTCGTCTAAGGCCGCACATTCGAGGTTCCTGGCCAGATCGTCGATAGTTCGCATGTGACCGAGCAGCGGAAAGACACGGCGGGCCGACCTTGGTTCGTCTTCGACAGGTGGGCCGTGGCGATCGGGGCGGGGATCGCGGCAACGTTTTACCTGGCAAGCGGGAACCGATCGCTTGTCGGCCTAGCCATCGCCACGTGCGCGGGGGTGCTCTTCTGCGCCTATTCGAATCGCTTCTGGCGGGAGTACGCCGACGAGCTTCGGGATCGCCGTAACCGCTGACTAGGTCAGCTTCTCGTCTCTATGAAGAAGGGCTCGGTGTCAAGCAGCGGTCGCTAGGTCAGG
>JBDTSW010000015.1:0-27355 GCA_039930945.1 bacterium | reverse complement strand
ATGACCAGGAAACGTGAAAGGCCCGCCGTAGCGGGCCTTTCTCCAGTAGCGGGGGTGGGATTTGAACCCACGACCTCCGGGTTATGAGCCCGGCGAGCTACCTGACTGCTCCACCCCGCGTCGCACCTTCAATGTAGCAGCGCTGGAGTGGGATCGGGCGCGTTTGCGTCTTATATCCAATCGGATATACTCCTCCCATGGATGCCGGGGATCTGCTCCGCCATGCGCGGCTTGCCGCGGGCCTGACCCAGGCAGAGCTTGCGCAGCTCGGCGGCACCTCCCAGGCGACGCTCTCGGCCTACGAGCGGGGCAGCAAGATGCCATCCGCTTCGACGCTGGCGCGGGTGGTTGCCGCGGCTGGGATGCGCCTGACGGCCAGCCCAGCGTCCAGGCCAGTGCTGACGCCGGCGGCAGTCGAGCTCGAGCGCCGAGGCCACATCCTCGCCCAGGTCCTCGAGCTGGCGGAGCGGTTGCCCGCCCGCCACGCTGCCACGCTTCAGTTCCCGCGACTACGATCGCTCCGGGGTCCTGGCGCGTGACGCTCGCCGAGCGCCTGCTGGCGATCCACGCGAGCCTTGGCGACGGAGGCGTGGAGCACGCGTTCGGTGGCGCTATCGCCCTCGCCTACTGGACGCTCGAGCCGCGCGGCACGCGCGACATCGACGTCAACGTGTTCACACGGCAGGAGGAATGCGAGCGGGTGCTCGCCGCCCTTCCCAGCGGGATCACCTTCGACCGGGCGGCGATCGAGAGAATCAAGCGTGACGGCCAGAGCCGCCTGTGGTGGGAGGACACGCCGGTGGACCTCTTCTTCAGCTACCTGCCCCTGCACGATGAGGCTGCCCGTCACCGCCGGGAGGTCCCGTTCGAGGGCACGCTGATCCCGGTCCTCGGTCCGGTTGAGCTCGCCGTCTTCAAGGCGATGCTCGATCGCACCCGCGACTGGGCGGACATCGAGGCCATGCTCGCTGCCAAGACCCTTGACCCCGACGCGCTCAGGGACCATCTCACCCACCTGGCCGGCGACGACGACCCCCGCCTCGGCCGCCTCGATCAGGCCCTGGTGCGGGCCGACAACGAAGTGTGACGCCCACGGCGTGCTTGATCGACCAGTCCTGATCGCCGCCCTTGCCGACCGCCACGGCCTCGGGATCCTGCACTACGACAATGACTACGGCCTGATCAGCGCGACCACGGATCTCGCGTTTGAGAGCGTCTGGCTGGCCGAGCGCGGGAGCCTCTGCATCGGACTCAAATAGGGTGGCCGCGATGGCTGAAGCGGCACAGGGCGCGGTGCTCGTCACCGGGAGCTCGACCGGGATCGGGCGCGCCTGCGCGCTGCGCCTGGACCGCGACGGCTTCGACGTCTTCGCCGGGGTGCGCGCGGATGCCGATGCCGACTCGCTGCGCTCGGAGGCCTCCGAGCGCCTCCTGGCCGTGAACCTCGACGTCTCCGAGCAGGCGACGATCGAGGCCGCGGCCGAGCGCATCGCCGAGGCCACCGGCGGACGGCTGGCCGGCGTCGTCAACAACGCCGGGATCGCCGTTGCCGGGCCGATCGAGGGACTCGCCGGCGATGACTGGCGGCGGCAGTTCGACGTCAACGTCCTCGGCCAGGTCGCGGTCACCCGGGCGCTGTTGCCGATGCTGCGCGCGGCGCAGGGACGGGTCGTGTTCATGTCGTCGATCGGCGGCCGCGGCTCGCTCCCGTTCACCGCTCCCTACAACGCCTCCAAGCACGCGATCGAGGCGATCGGCGACTCGCTGCGCCAGGAGATGCGCCCGTTCGGCGTCGAGGTCTCGATCATCGAGCCGGGGGCGATCGCCACCCCGATCTGGGAGAAGGGCAACACCAGCGCGGCCGGGGCCAGGGCGACGATGAGCGACGAGGTCAGGAGCCTCTACGGCGAGGGGATGGACCGCCTTCAGAGGCTGGCGACGAAGCTGGGCCAGGGCGGGATCCCGCCGGAGAGGGTCGCCGACGCCGTCGCTCACGCCCTCACCGCGAGCCGGCCGCGCACCCGCTACCTCGTCGGCACCGACGCCAAGATCCAGGCCCGCCTCGGAGCGCTGCTCAGCGATCGTGGCCGCGATCGCTTGATCGCCCGGATGATTCGGAGCCGATCGTGAGGATCGCCGTGATCGACATGGGAACCAACTCCACCCGCCTGCTGGTCGCCGAGGTCGCGGACGGGCGGCTGGCGGAGCTGGAGCGGCGCTCGACCGTGACCCGGCTGGGCCGCGGGGTGGACACCTCGCGCCGGCTCGCCGCAGAGGCGATCGAGAACGTCTGCGAGACGGTCGGCTCCTACCTCGAGGCCTGCGGCGAGCTGGAGGCCGAGCGGATCACGGCGATCGCCACCAGCGCCGTGCGCGACGCCGAGATCGCCGGCGCCTTCACCGGCGAGCTGCGCGAGCGCTTCGCCCTCGACGCCCGCGTCCTCGACGGCGGCGAGGAGGCGCTGCTCACCTACCTCGGCGCCGTCGCCGAGCGCCCCGCGGCCGAGCGCACGCTGGTCGTCGACATCGGCGGTGGCAGCACCGAGCTGATCGTCGGCTCGGGGACCGAGGTCTCCTTCCACGCCTCGCTGCAGGCCGGGACGGTGCGCCACTCCGAGCGCCACCTGCCCGACGACCCCCCCACCGCCGCCCAGCTCGAGGCCCTGGCGGCCGGCGTGCACGCGCTGATCGACGCCGAGATTCGGGACGAGGCGATGGTCAGCGCCCGCGAGGGGATCGCCGTCGCCGGCACGCCGACCTCGCTGGCCGCGATCGACCTCGGGCTCGACCCCTACGACCCCGAGGCGGTGCAGGGCCACCGGCTCGTCCTGGCGGCGATCCAGCGGATGTGCTCCGAGCTGTCGTCGATCCCGCTGAGCGAGCGCCTCGAGGTGCGGGGGCTTCACCCCGACCGGGCGCCGACGATCGTCGCCGGCATCGTCATCCTGATCCAGGCGATGCGCGCCTTCGGACTGACCGAGATCGAAGTCTCCGAGCACGACATCCTCGACGGCGCCGCGCTCGAGTCGGCGCGACAGCCGTCGCCCGGCTAACCGCGCTCGGGGAGGGCCGAGGCGGCCCCGGCGTCGGGCTTGAGCACGACGCCGCGCTCGAAGATCTCGTCCACCAGCGAAGCCTCGGCGAAGCGGCGCCCCGAATCGGTGTCCAGCATCAGGCCGTCGAAGATGTCGGCGTCGGGGGCGTCGAGGATCTCGACGACGGTGCCGATCCGGGTGCCGTCGGCGGCGAACACGGGTGTGCCCAGCTCCAGGGCCAGGTAGGAGGAGGGCGTGCCGAGGTCGTCCATCAGGCGAGCATCGCCTTGCGCGGGTAGACGACCTCGGGATCGGTGAGGACGTTGACCAGCGCCGGCTTGCCGGAGGCGAAGGCGCGCTCGAGCGCGGGTCGCAGCTGCGCCGGCTCGGCGACCAGCTCGGCGTGGCAGCCCAGCGCCTCGGCGACCTGGTCGTAGCGGGTCCCGGGGCGCAGCTCGGCCGCGATCGAGTAGCCGTAGAGGAACTTCATCGGGTGGTGCTCGAGCGCCCAGATGCCGTTGTTGCCGATCACGCCGACGACCGGCAGGCCGTGCCGGGCGAGGGTGTCGAACTCGAGCCCGGCGAAGCCGAAGGCGCCGTCGCCCAACAGCAGGCAGACCTGGCGGTCGGGACGGGCGAGCTTGGCGCCGATCGCCTGGCCCGGCCCGGCGCCGAGGCAGCCGAACGGGCCCGGGTCCATCCAACACCCGGGCTGGTGGGTGTCGATCACCCGGCCCGCGTAGGAGACGAAGTCGCCGCCATCTCCGATCACGATCGCATCGCGGTCGAGGATCTCGCCGAGCTCGCGGTAGATCCGCATCGGGTGCAGCGGCGCGCGGTCGTCGTCGAAGTCGCAGCGCTCGGCCTGCCGCCTCTCCGACTCCGTCTCTCGCAGCGCCTCCGCCCAGGCGCCGGTGCGGCCCGGCGAGCCGCCCGCGGCGACCGCCGCCTCGCGGATCGCTGCCATCGTCGGGGCGATCGCCCCGACCAGCTCGAGGTCCGGTGCGCGGTTGGCGGCGAGCGCGTTCGGCGCCTCGTCGAGCCAGATCAGCTTGGTGTCCTCGCCGAAGCTGCCGCCGAAGCCGAGGCGGAAGTCGAGCGGCAGCCCAATCGCGATCGCGACGTCGGCCTCCTTGAGGCCGCGCCCGCGGGCTCGGCTGAGGCAGAGCTCGTGGTCGGCGGGCAGGCATCCCCTGCCCATGCCGTTGAGGAAGGTGGGCGCCCCGAGCGCCTCGGCCAGCGCCCGCAACTCGTCCTCACCGTGGGCCCAATAGAGGCCGGTGCCGGCCATGATCACCGGGCGCTCGGCCGCGGCGAGGAACTCGGCGGCGCGCTCGGCGCCCTCGGCGGGATCGGCGGCGGCGGGGCCCGGCGGAGGCGGCGGCTCGGCCTCGCCCTCGGTGAAGACGACGTCGAGCGGGTAGTCGAGGAAGGTCGGGCCGGTGGGCTGGGCCAGGGCGGCGTCGATCGCGGCGCAGGTCGCCGCCGGGATCTCGGCGGTCGCCTTCACGGTCGCGGCGCGCTTGGCGAGCGGCGAGACGAACGGCAGGTGATCGATCTCCTGCAGCGCCCCGGTGCCCCAGCGCCCCTCGGCGGCGCGGCCACCGAGGACGACCAGCGGCGAGCGGTTGAAGCGGGCGGCGGCGATCGCGCTGATCCCGTTGGTCACGCCGGGCCCGGCCGTGAGCGCGCAGACGCCGGCCTCGCGCGTCGCCTTCGCCCAGCCCTCGGCGGCGAAGGCGGCCGACTGCTCGTGGCGGACGTCCACGACCTCGATCCCCTCGGCCCTACAGCCGTCATACAGCGAGAAGAGATGGCCGCCCGAGAGGGTGAACAGATGGCTGACTCCGCGGGCCTTGAGCGCCCGCGCGGCCAGCCTCCCGCCGTGCACGGGTCCGGAGCCCTGCTCGCCCGGGGTCGCGCTCTGTTCGGTGGTGGCCATCGCCGCGAAGCCTAGTAAGCGAAGCTACCTTGGCACCGTGTCCGAGAAGATCGACCCGACCTGGATCGCCTACGCGCTCGAAGCGCCCGCCGATCCCGCCGCGCTCGAGGCGGGGCTGGGGCGCGTCCGCGATCACTACGACACGCTGATCGACTATCCGAGTCGCGCCGAGGCAACCCTGGATCCCAAGCTCGGCGTGGCGATCGTCGGCGATGCCGAGCCGCGCTGCCGCTGGCCGCACTTGAAGACCCGGGAAGACCTCACCGTCGCCACCGCCTATGTGCCCACCGGCTGGGAGCGCATCGTCGGCCCGCTGGGGCCCACCGAGGCACCGATCGCGCTCGGCCGGGCGCTGGCCGACGACCCCGAACGCGCCTCGGCCGTGCTCTCGGCCCCGTTCGTCCTCAGCGTGCTCGACCGGGCCCGCGAGCGGCTGGTGATCGTCAACGACCTGCTCGCCGCGGCACGCCTGTACGAGCTGCGCTTCGACGGCGGCCGGGTGTGGTCAAACCGCGCCGGAGCGCCGCTTCTGTTCGCGGGCATAGAGCCCGAGCCCGACGAACGCGGCTGGCGGATGCTGGCGGCCGCGACCTGGCTGATCGGCGACGCCACCCTGTTGCGGGGAGTCCGCAAGGTCGGGCCGGGGGCGGTGATCGCCGCCGACGCCGCCGGCGTTCGCGAGACGGCGACCGACGCGATCGGGCCGCTGGTGCGCTCAAGCCGCGACGACGTCCGCGAGCTGACGGAGGCCGCCTGCGAGCAGGCGATCACCCAGGCGCGCGCCGCCGGGCGGATCTGGCCGGGCGTCGCCGACGTCGACCTCTCCGGCGGCCGCGACTCGCGGACCGTCGCCGCCGCCGTGCTGGTGGCCGGGATCGACGCCCGCTTCAAGACCTCCGACGTCACTCCCGGAGAGGCCGACACCGCCCGCGAGCTGGTCGCCGCCGCTCCGAGCCCGATGGAGCATCACATCCGCAAGGCAGACGACTCCAAGGTCAAGGCCCACGCCAGGCCGCTGCTCGACCGCGCGCTCAACGTCCACCTCCTCCACGACGGCATGCGCCACCCGCAGAAGATGCGCGGCAAGCAGACCCTCCCGCGTGGACGCCCCGAGAGCGCGACCCTGTCCGGCCACGGAGGCGACGTCGCCCACGGCTACTTCTACAAGGACCGCTCGGAGCTGAGGCGGATCCGCCTGCGAGGACGGCGGGGGATCTCCGAGCGGGTGATGCGGCTATTCGCCAAGGACCACGGAGCCGCCAGCGCCGAGGCCTACGCCGACGCCCGGGCGGAGGTGGACCGGGTGCTCGACGAGGGCCGGCGCCAAGGGGTGAAGGGGCCGGTGCTGCTCGAGTGGTTCTACCTGGTGGACCGCTTCGCGAACCGATCGGGCGTCGCCGCGCATGCCGAGCGCGTCTCGATCTTCGGCACCCCGGGCTTCATCCGGGCGGCGTTCGCCCTGCGGCCGACCGAGCGGATCGACTCGCTGCTGCACCGGCTGATGGTCGCCAGGATGGTCCCGGAGTGGGCCGAGATCCCCTTCTTCAAGGCGACCAAGGACCCGATGCGCAAGGTCAGGCGGCTGCGGGTGTGGGAGGCGCCCTCCGACGCCGAGGCGATCGAAGCGCTGATCGCCTCCGACGGCGCCTGGACCGAGCTCTATGACCCGGGCCGGGTGCGCGAGGCATGGACGCAGGTCCGGGCGGGCGGCGGCAAGGCGAACTGGGAGCCGATCTTCGAGGGCGTCGCCTACCGCGAGGCCTTCGACTCCTACCTGAGGATCCTGCGGCGGCGGATTGCCGAGGGCCCCTCGCTGGCGGGCGATCGCCGCGATCACCCCCTGCGCTAGAGCCGATTCGCACAAGGACCCAACCGCGGGCCAGGGCGGTGCGTGGCTCAAGTCCGCGCAGGTAGGCTCCGATGGGTAACACGTGGAGTGCGCAGTACACAAAAGCGCCGCCACGTCAGCCCTGATGCCGCCCATCGCGCGCGGCGCCGTGGCGGCGAACGGTGGCTTCCCGGAACCGCCTCAAGGCGGATCGGTTCGCGTAATTCGAACCGTGCATGACGCCTGCGGTGGCGAGACGCGAGTGCGTCTGCCCAGGGTTCTAGCCGCGGGCGTCGTGCACCGGGTCATCTGCCGGACCTGCGGCCGGGACTTCGAGGTCGACCTGATCGAGGAAATGGAGTTGATCGAGTCCTCGCCCGGGGCGCGACCCGCCGTGGCCCCCGATTCGCCGGCCCCCATCGTGGCCGCGCAGACACCGGCGCCGGCCGGCACCGCGGGCGCGCCGGCGCAGCGCCGCCGCTCCCTGCTGCCGCGAGTGCCGGCCGTGTCGCTGCCCGGCCCGCTTCGCGACCTCTCGAGCCCGGCCCGCCGTTACGGCACGATCGCCGTCGGCGCGCTGGCCGTGATCGCCGCCCTGATGGTGATCCAGGGCGGTGGCCACGGCGACGACCCGGCGGCGGCGACGCCGGCGGCGCTCGAGGCCGGCGCCGCCCCCAAGGCGGGCGGCAAGGCCGAGGGCTCGGCCGCCTTCGTTCGCGAATCGACCTTCTCGCTGGCACTGCCCGAGGGCTGGGAGCGGATGGATGCTTCCGGCGCCGCCACCTTCGCCGCCGCGGCCGCCGCCGGCGACGCCGACGCGACGCTTTGGGTCGAACGCGACGCCAAGCTCGACTTCCCCACCTTCGAGGCCCGCTCGCTGCAGCAGCTGCGCTCGCTGGCCGGCAGCGCCCAGGTGGTCGAGCGCGTCGCCGCCCCCACCGCCGAGGCGACGGTGGTGCGGCTCGCCGCCGACGCTCCCGAGGGCTCGCCCCGCTATGAGGTGACCCTGCGCTCGGCCGGGCCCTACCGCTACTACCTCGCGACCACGCTCCAGCCGGGCGCCTCCAAGCAGGCGGCGGCGGGCGTCGAGCTCGTCCACGGGACCTTCGCCCCGGCGGGCGCCGAGGACTCCAAGGCGAAGGGCGGCAAGGGCTGATGCGCCGGCGCACCATCTTCTACGTCCTGCTTGCTCTCGCCGTGCCGTTGCCGGCGTTCGCGCTGACCGGCGGCGGCGAGCCCGCCGCGCCCAGCCTCTCGGTGAGCGCCTCGCTCGACGGCTGCGGCATCGCCGGCGACGCGGTCGTCTGCCAGATCGACGCCAGCTGGAATCAGCTCGAGGGCGCGACCCGCTACACCGCCACGGTCACCCGGCCCGACGGCTCGGTCGTGGACTTCGGCGATGTCGGCGCGGGGTCGCAGAGCTTCTACGTCGACTACTCCGGCAACGGCACCTACACGGTCACCGTCTCGGCCTACGGGGTGCTGCCCACCTCCGGGGAGCCGGCCCTGGTCGCCAAGGACAGCTCGGGCACCGGGGCCGGCGACTCCGGCGATCAGCCCAGCGGCGAGGAAGTGCCGGCGGACACCGAGCCGGTGGACAGCGGCGAGGTCACCGACCCGGGCCAAGAGCCCGAGGAGCCCCCCTGCGAGCCCAAGGCTGACGCCGAGGAGCGCCCCGAGCCCGATCCGCAGGCAAGCGCGGCCGAGGCCCCGACCACCACCACCACGACCACAACCACCACAACCACCACGCCGACGGAACCCACCTGCCCGTAAGTCGTCGGGGCTAGGGACGAAGTCCCGGTAGACCACAGCCACCCTGCCGGGGAAGGCCGGGGCCCTAACCCGCCGCCCCCGGACGCGAAGCGGAGGAGGCGGCGGAGTTATTCTGGAAGCACCGCGGCGCCGAGAGACCGCCGCCCGCCAGACTTCGTCCCTAGCCCCAGCCGCATATCGTGGTGCCGTGCACACCGCCACCCTTGACCGCCTCTCCCCAGCCGCCCGGGACTTCGTCGGCTCCGGGACGCAGCGGCTGCTGATCGGCGACGAGCGGGTCGAGGCCGCGGGCGGCCGCACGTTGGAGACGATCGACCCCTCGACGGGCGAGGTGATCTGCGAAGTGGCCGATGCCGGGCCCGAGGATGCCGACCGCGCGGTCAAGGCCGCACGCGAGGCGCTCGACGGGCCGCTGCGCAAGGTCCACGCGGCCAAGCGCTCGGCGCTGCTCAACGCCCTGGCAGAGCTGATCAAGGCAAACGGCGAGGAGCTGGCCGAGCTCGAGTCACTCGACAACGGCAAGCCGCTGGCGATGGCCAGGGGCGACATCGCGGCCTCGGTCAACCATCTGCGCTACTACGCCGGCTGGCCGACCAAGATCGAGGGCGAGACGATCCCGGTCTCGGCGCGCGACGTCCTCTGCTACACGCTGCGCGAGCCCGTCGGCGTCTGCGCCCAGATCGTCCCCTGGAACTTCCCTCTGCTGATGGCGACCTGGAAGATCGCCCCGGCGCTCGCCGCCGGCTGCTCGGTGGTGCTCAAGCCCGCCGAGCAGACGCCGCTGACCGCGCTTCGCCTGGGCGAGCTCGCGCTCGAGGCGGGCCTGCCGCCGGGCACCCTCAACGTGCTCACCGGGGACGGCTCGACCGGCGCCGCGCTGGTCGACCACCCAGGCGTGCAGAAGGTCGCCTTCACCGGCTCGACCGCGGTCGGCCGCGAGATCGGCGAGAAGTGCGGGCGCGCCCTCAAGCGCGTCACCCTCGAGCTCGGCGGCAAGAGCCCAAACATCATCCTCAGTGACGCCGACCTCGCACAGGCCGTGAAGGGTTCCTTCCAGGGGATCTACTTCAACTCCGGGCAGTCCTGCAACGCGGGCTCGCGGCTGTTCGTGCACAGCAGCCTGTTCGACGAGGTCGTCGCCGACCTGGCGGACTTTGCCCGCGAGGCCCAGGTGGGCCCGGGCCTCGACCCCGACTCGCAGTTCGGCCCGCTGGTCTCCGAAGAGCAGCTCGACCGCGTAGTCGGCTACATCGACTCCGGCCTGGCGGAGGGCGCGGAGGCGGTCGTGGGCGGCTCGCCCGAGGGCAACGGCGACGGCTACTTCGTCGAGCCCACCCTGTTTGTGGGCGTCACCGACGAGATGAGGATCGCCCGCGAGGAGATCTTCGGGCCGGTGTTGGTGGCGATGCCATTCGACGACCTGGAGGAGGTCGCGCGGCGCGCCAACGACACCGACTACGGGCTCGCCGCCGGGCTCTGGACCCGCGACGTCTCCAAGGCCCACAAGCTCGCCCGCATGCTCGAGGCGGGCAACGTCTACATCAACACCTGGGGCGGCGGCGACCCGGCGGCGCCGTTCGGCGGCTACAAGGCCTCCGGCATCGGCCGCGAGAAGGGCCACGCCAACCTCGAGGCATACCTCGAGACGAAGACCGTCTGGGCCCAGCTCTAGGGCCCAAACGCAACTACCATCCCGGTGCCCGGGTAGGCAAACTGGCAAAGCCCGCGTGCTTAAAACACGCTGCTCGCAAGAGCGTTGCGGGTTCGAATCCCGCCCCGGGCACTTCGGGATCAGCCGACTAGTCGGTCGAGTGGGTGTCGCCGGGGGCCAGAACCACGACCTGCGCCGAGGTGGCGGCCTCGACGTCGGCCTTGAACGCCTCGGCGTCGGTCTCGATCGGCGGGAAGGTGTCGTAGTGCATCGGCACCACGGTGCTCGCGCCGGTCATCTCGGCGGCGATTGCCGCGTCGTGGCGGTCCATCGTGTAGTGGCCTCCGATCGGCAGCAGCGCGACGTCCAGGGGGGTGCGCTCGGCGATCAGGCGGATATCGCCGAACAGGCAGGTGTCGCCGGCGTGGTAGACGGTGGTGCCGCCCAGGTTGACCACCCATCCGGCAGCCTGGCCGATGGCGACGCCGTCCTCGGCGCTGAACGGGGCCTCCTCGGAGCCCGGCAGGGTCGAGGTGTGAAACGCCTGCACCAGCTTGGCCCAGCCGCCATCGAAGCTGATGGTGCCGCCCAGGTTCGGGTCGGAGACGTTCTCGAGCCCGCGCGCCTGCAGCCAGTTGGCGATCTCGACGATCGCGGCGCAGGGGGCGCCGGTGCGCTTGGCCACCGGGATGGCGTCGGCCATGTGGTCGACGTGGCCGTGGGTGATCAGGATCTGGGTCGGCTCGACCTCGGAGGCCGTGGCCACGGCGAGGGGGTTGTTGGGCTTCAAGAACGGGTCGATCAGCACCCGGGCCGAGCCCTCGCTCAACTCGAAGCAGCTGTGTCCGTGAAATCGAATCTCCATCTGGTCTCAGGTCTCCTCTTCGTTCGCTTGTTCGTTCGCTCCCAGCTCTTCGGCCAGCGCCCACCCCACCGCGACGCCGACCATCATCCCCATTCGCGCCTCCTCGGCGAGCAGCGTGCGGATCGCGCCCACCCGCTCGCCGGGCTCCAACTCCGAGGTCCTGCGGACCTCGGCCTCGTGGGGGTCCTCGAACCAGCCGCCGGCCTCCAGCGCCTGCGCCAGGACCCGGTGCAGCTGCGGCGCCGCGTCGGCGACCACCGACTCCGCCCGGCGGAAGCGGTCGGGCTCGGTCAGCGCCTCGATCGCCGCCTCGAGCTCGGCCGCGGTGTAGCGGTCACTCATGGTCGGCACCCTATTGACGCCGCTCGTACAGCTGCAAGCGGCAGGCGACGCGGTATCCGAGCCGCTCGTAGACCCCGCGCCCGAGCATGCTCGACTGCAGGGTCGAGGTCCGCATGCCGCGCTCGCGGGCGTCCCCCAACGCCGCCGACAGCAGCCTGCCGGCGAGCCCGCGCCCGCGGAACGGCTCGAGCGTCGCGACCATCGTCACCACGCAGTCCGATCCAACGTCGATCGTCTCCAGCCCGCATACCGCCCGGCCCTCGACGCGGGCGCGGTAAAAGCGGGTCGGGATCTGATCCGGCCCCGGGCCGATCGCGGCCCCCGGACCCTCGCCCGCCGCGAAGCCGTAGGCGCTGTCGTTGAGCCGCCCCACCTCCGCCGCAGGGGCCTCGGCGTCCCAGTCGAGGTCTCCGCGCCGGGGGTCGGCGAGATCGTCCAGCTCCAGGTACATCGCGGCGGGCTCGCCGTCGAAGCGGTGGCCCGCGGCCTCCAGCACCGAGATCGCACCGCGCTCGTCGTCGGGCACCCAGACGGTCCAGGCGTTGACCCCGGCGGAGCGGTAGGCCTCGGCCACCCCGTCCAGGGCCGCGCCGAGGGCATCGGCGTCGCGCCAGACCACGCAGTTGACCAGCGAGCGCTCGGGACATGCCGGGATCACGGCGCCGACGACGCCGTCGAACTCGGCGAGGTGACCGTTCTCCGAGCCGTGAGCCATCGCCCGGATCCAGGCGTCGAGGCCGCGGCGCTGCAGCTCGAGGATCTCGCCGACGTCCATGACCTCAGCGCTTGCGGGCAAGCGTGAGACCGTCGGCAATGGCGACCATGGCGACGTCGACGCGCTCGTCGTCGCGGATCCGCTGGTTGAGCTCGATGATCGCCGCCACCGATGCGGCCGAGTCGGAGTCGACCCCCTCGGGGTCGAGCACGCGGCCGGCGCCGAGCACGTTGTCGACGAGGATCAGGCCACCCGGGCGCATGCGCGCCAGGCACTGCTCGTAGTAGTCGGGGTAACCGGTCTTGTCGGCGTCGATGAAGGCGAGGTCGAAATGCTCGCGCTCCGGCAGCGAGCGCAGCGTCTCCAACGCCGGGCCGATCCTGATCTCGATCCGGTCGGCGACTCCGGCCGCGGCGAAGTTGCCCGCCGCGATCTCGGCATAGTCCTCGCTCAGCTCACAGCAGGTCAGCCGGCCGCCGGGCTCGAGGCCGCGGGCGATGCAGATCGCCGAGTAGCCGGTGAAGGTGCCCAGCTCGATCGCCTCGCCGGCGCCGATCGCGCGCGCCAGCAGCGTCATCATGGCGCCCTGGTCGGGGGCGATCTGCATCACCGAGATCTCGCCCATCGCCTCGGTCTCGGCCTGCACCCGGCGAAGCTCCGAGTCCTGGCGCGCGCCGTGGTCGACCAGGTAGGCGTGCAGGTCGTCGTCGATCGCCGTGAACTTGCTCATCGCGTCGGCGCCCCTCCCCTGCCCAGCGCCGCGGCGAGCCCGCAGGCGAGGCCGACGAGCCCGCCGGCCAGCCCGGCCCAGGGCGAGGCGAGGTCCTCGACCAGCGGCAGCAGCAGCAGCACCGCGGCGGCCACGGCGACGGCGACCTGATCGTAGGAGTCGGTCGGGTCCTGGCGGCGGTCGGCGTCGCGAAGCGCGAGCCAGGCACCGAGCACCCCCAGCGCGATCCCGTTTCCCCCGGCGGCAATCGGGAGGCCGTCGCCGAGGGCCGACTCCATCCCCACCGTGGCCAGCGCGCCCAGCGACCCGCAGGCGGCGACCAGCAGCAGGGCGGGCACCAGGCCCAGCCGGCGCTCGACGGTGGGCAGGAAGATCGCCAGGGCGAGCCCGATGACGAACAGGTAGCCGAGATCGTCGTAGACGAACGGGGCAGCGAAGTAGCGCCACCACTCGTCGCCGACCGGGCCGATGATCGCGCCGACGTCGAGCAGCGAGAGGTTCGCCGCCCGCTGCACGATCAACAGCAGCGCCGGCGCGGCGATCGCGGCCGCCGTGACGTAGGGCCCGTCCGCCGTCAAAGAGCGTCGGCTGGAGGTCGTGCGCCGCTCGGCGACGCGGCGACGCCGGCGGTCTCGCAGGCCCTCCCGGGCGGTGAGCTCGCCGTCGTGGCGCTCGAGCTTCGGCGCGCGCTTTCGCAGCCGCGTGCCGCAGTACGGGCACTCGGTGACGTACGGGCTCACCTCCGAGCCGCACTTCTTGCAAACGACGCTCAGCTCCGGAGGCGACGACTCCACGGGCCGAGCATACGGCGCGCGCGGCCCCGGCCGCCTGATCAGGCCCGGGACCTCTCGACGATCTCGCGCACCAGCCCGCGCATGTCGCCGTTGCGGTCGCGCATCTCCAACTGCCGCCGCGCCCCGGTGCCGCGCTCGAGCAGGTCCCGCACGCCGTCGAGCTCGGCCCGGCAGCCGAGCTCGTCCGCGTGCTCGGCAAGCTCGGCCAGCAGCCGCTCCGCCATCACCGGCGCGGGGATCTGCCGGCCCGCGCGGAAGTCGACCAGCTCGCCGTCCATGCCCCGCAGGGCCGCGCGCACCTTGTTGTCGTCGATCAGCTCCGTCGGCTGCTCGACCAGCGGCTCGTCGTCGTCATACAGGGCGCAGAGCCGATGGGCGAGACAGACTGTCAGCGCCGCCAGCGAGACCGTGTGCTCGATGCGCGTCTGCTGATCGAAGACGCGGATCTCGACGGTGCCCAGGTTGGGATGCGCACGGACATCCCACCACAGGTAGGTGTAGTCGTCGATCGCGCCGGCGCGCATCATCGTCTCGACGCGGTGGGAGTAGTTCTCCCAGGTGCCGTAGTGGGGCGGGACGCCGATCCGGGGAAACGCCCTGAAGATCGGTGTCCGCGCCGACATCATCCCCGTCGCCTCGCCTCGCCAGAAGGGCGAGTTCGCCGAGAGCGACAGCATCAGCGGGATGTAGCGGCGGATCCCGTCGGCGACGTAGATCGCCTTGTCGGCTCCCTCGATGCCGACGTGGACGTGGGTCCCGAAGATGAGCTCGCGCCTGGCGATGAAGGCGAGCTCGGCCGCCAGCTCGCGGTAGCGCGGGCGGTCGACGATCAGCTGCTCCTCCCAGAGAGCGAACGGGTGGGTGCCGGCGGCGCCGATCACAAGCCCTCGCGCCTCGGCGATCGCGCCGACCTCGCGCCGCAGCCCAACCAGCTGCCTGCTCGCCGTCGCGACGTCCGGGCAGGGGGTGGTGGCGACCTCGAGGACGGCCTGCATCAGCTCGGGCTTGACGTCGCCGTCGAGGTCGTCGGGGACGTTCGCGAGGATCGTCTCGATCTCCTGCGCGAGGTCGAGGGTCTCCCCGTCGAGGATCATCAGTTCCTCCTCCACGCCGATCGTGAAGGCGGGGCCGGTGAAGTTGTGTTCGAGCACGGCCAAGGGGCCTCGTCAGCTTGCGGGCGGGCCGATGCTACCCCCGCGTGCCCCCATCCGGCCCGCAGCCCCCTATACCGGCCGGCCGGGGGCGCGCCGCGCGGCTCCGGGGTTCGCCGGGGCGTGTGGCAGGCTCGGCCGGTGCTCGGCACACGGCGCACTCGTGGCCTCGGGGCGATCCTCGTCCTCGTCGTCGCTATCGCGGTCCTCGTCCTCGGCGGCGAGAAGGGGGGGCGATCCGGAGGTCCCGGCGAGCGGGGCGATGATCCCGCCGAGGCCGGCTCGCCCGACGACTCGGGCGTCGGCGTCACCGTCACCCGCGTCGTCGACGGGGATACGGTCGAGGTCTCACTCGGCGGCGAGACCGAGGACGTGCGCTACATCGGCGTCGACACCCCCGAGTCGGTCGCCCCGGGGGAGCCCGTCGAGTGCTTCGGCAAGCGAGCGAGCAGCTTCAACCAGCGTCTGGTCGAGGGCAGGATGGTGCGCCTCAGCTTCGACGACGAGCGGCGTGATCGCTACGGGCGCCTGCTCGCCTACGTGCACCTCGGGCCGCTGTTCGTCAACGCGGAGCTGGTTCGCCGCGGCTATGCCCGCACGCTCGCAATCCCTCCCAACACCGGTCACGCGCAGCTGTTCGCCCGGCTGCAGCAAGAGGCCGGCGACGCCGGGCGCGGGCTGTGGACAGCGTGCGCGCCATGAGGCCGGCCGGGGGGACGATAGTGCCGAAGGGCATTATGTGAGCAAGGACTTGCTCCGATGTGAGCGTCTGCTAGTTTTGTGGTCGCGCCCAGCCCCGCCCAATCGCTCGGCGCCCTTGCTCCAATGGGGAACGGTTCGACGACCATGAGAATGCGCCAGAGCCTCTCGGACTACGAGATGGCCTTCGAGCAGGAAGCGGCGCTCGAGCGCCGCCGGCGCGGACAGCTGCGTCAGCGCGCGGCGAACCGCTCGCGGGCGCGACGCATCGTCCGCACCGAGCAACGGGGCAAGGTTGCCTTCGGCACCCTGCTCTCGGCGCTGACGCTGACGGTCGTGACCGTGACCATCGTCATGTTCGAGACGCTCGCCTGGCTGATGAGCTAGGCGAGGTCGCGGCGCAGCTCTACCTATCCGACTTCATTCAGGTCGCGGACGGCGGGCGGCGCCAACGCGTGCATTAGTATCGCCGCCCGACGAATGGCCCGCAAACCACTGCGTTCACAGCTCAATCAGATCCGCGCCTGGGTGCGCGAGGGGCGAACCCATGCCTGGATCGCCCATCAACTCGACCTCTCGGCGTCCGAGCTGCGCGACTTCATCCGCCGTCACGACCTCGAGGCCGACTCCGATGGAGCCGACGACAGCGACCTCCGCGACGAGATCGAGGCCGAGATCGAAGCCTCGATGGAGGCCGAGCCGGACGACGACGAGGAGGACGCCGAACAGGACTCCGACTCAGACGACGAATCCGACTCCGACTCAGACGACGACTCAGACTCGGACGACGACTCACGCGAGGGCGACGGGCGTCGTCCGCGACGGCGGCGCCGCCGTCGGCCCAAGCGCGCCGGGCCCGGCCTCGAGGGAAGCTTCGACCACGGCGACGCGGATGGCTTCGGGCTGTGGCTCGACCCGGCGGTCGCCGAAGACCCGGTCTACGTCGAGCACTGGAAGGGACATCGTCCCGTCGACGTCACGATCGAAGCCGACCGCATCGTCATCCGCCGCTCCGGCCAAGACTCCTAGCGTGCGTGACGTCGTCGGATCACCCGTCTAGAGCCGACGGTGAAACGAGCGGGCGCCGCGCGCCATCGCCCTGCGGCCGCGCTTGCCGATCGCGCGACGGCGCCGCGCCTTCGGGCTGTCCGCGGCGCTACCGCCGTCCCAGGCGTCTGGCGGGATCTTCTTCAGGTGGCGGGCCAGGTCCTCCAGCGCCCGCAGATCGGTCGCCTCGGCGCCGGCGGTGAGCAGCGCCCGCATCGAGGCGTTGCGCACGGCGGGAGGCTCGTCGGCGAAGAGGAACTCGGCGATACCACCGTCCCACTTGCTGCGCTCCATCACCTCGGCCCCGCCGGCCACCCCGACGCCACGCATCACCCGCACCAGCCGCGCGCCCTCGGTGCGCTCGGCGTCCTTGGCCTTCTCGCGGGCGGGCGGGTCATCGGAGATCGCCGGGGCGGCGAGCTCCTCCGGCGGCATCCGCGTGGTCACGGCCACCCGCAGGCGGGCCGTGTCGTCGGCCTCCAGCGCCTTCAGGCCGACGCGGGGCCTGAAGCGGTGGGACTGGCCGCTGAACACGGCCCCGGCCAAGCGGGAGAGCGCAGGCCAGTGCTGCTCGGGGACCACCCGCAGGCGCAGCAGCAGCGCCAGATAGGCGACGAAGAGGATCGTCGCGACGATCGCCTCGAGCACGGTGTTGTAGTTCGGCAGCAGGTGGTAGCCGACGCCGATCCCGACCGCGAGGGCCAGTGCCTTGCCCATTCCCGCGTAGGGGAAGTCCATCGGGGCCGGGCCCGTCTGGCAGCGCACGAAGAAGTAGATCACCGGGATCCCGAGGCCGGCCAGCATCCCGATCGGCGCGGCGTAGATTCCGATCTCGGGCGCCAGCAGGATCGTCAGCCCGATGAAGATCAGCGCGGCGCCGATCGTGCCCGCGACGAAGGTGCCGCGGGTCTTGGTCGGCCACCCCGCCTGGCCGTTGATCGTCCGCCACAGCGCGGGCATCACCAGCGCCGCGGCGGTGAATGGGATCAGCCCGGCCGCGGCCGCGTACTCCGGCGGCGCGATGTCGATCAAGATCCCGCCCGCGAGGACCATCATCAGCACCGAGGTGATGCTCAACAGCAGGAAGTAGGCGAGCAGCTGGCCGCTCGACGTCGAGCGCCCGTACTCGGAGCGCACGGCCTTGAACGCCGCGCTCTTTCGCATCGGCCTCATCGCCACCCTGAACCCCTGCGGCAGGAAGGAGACGATGAAGCCGAGCTTGGCCGAGAGGGCGTAGACGCCGAGATCGGCGTGGTCGACGAAGCGCGAGAGCAGGTAGACGTCGGCGTTCTGCATCACCCACAGGGGGGTGACGATCGGGATCCGCCTGCCCGCGCCCTTGGCGATCTGCAGCACCTCGTTCGGCTCGAGGTTGGGCTCGAAGCTCCCCCGCAGGAAGAACACCGCCAACAGGGCCGCGACGAGAGTGCCGAGGGCGGTGCCGGCGATCGCCCCCTCGAGCCCGCCGCCGGAGAGCAGCACCAGGCAGAGGGCGATCAGCGCCAGCGCCGGCCGCGCGATCTCGACGACCAGGAAGGCGCTGGGGCGGCGCTCGAACCAGAGTGAGATCGAGGCGACCTTGTAGAGGATGCCGGCGCCTCCGAGCACGCCCGCCCACATGATCAGGACGGCATCGTGCTCGCCACCCAGCAGGACGTCACCGAGCTCGTAGCGGAAGACGACGACGAGCGCGGTCGCCAAGACGCCGAGCACACCCGCCCACAGCAGGCCCGCGCCGAGCGTGTGCTTGGGTGAGACCGCGGCGATCTCCTTGTCCTCATCGTCATCGTCGTCGTCATCGTCGTCGCCGCCGCCGAAGGTGCGACGGATCGTCCCCGGCTTGTCGGCCAGGCTGAAGATCATCGTCACCAGCGCACCGAGGAACAGCAGCAGGCTGTAGCGGCCGAGGTCGGAGGGGCCGAGCACGACCGCGACCACGGCGATGGTCGCCAGTTGCAGGATGTTGCCGCCGACCAGCGCCAGGCCCTGGATCCCGGAGTAGCGGACGAGGTGAAATCCGAGCGCCGCACCCGAGCCTTTCGGGGCTTCGGCCTCCTTCTTCTTGGTCCCGGTCCCGGCTTCGGACTGGCTCATGCGTCCCAGATCGACCAGTCGCTGAAGTCGCGGCCGGTCATCTCCTGCAGGCGCTCGGCATCCTCACGCAGCACCCGCAGGGCCTCGTCGTCGATCGCGGAGCGGACGTCCGGCCGCTCGATCGGGCGCCGCAGCGGCAGGCGCTCGTCGAGCGCGAACCACAACTTCGGCGGCAGCACCCGGCCCCGTCGGGTCTTGCTGATGCGCTCGAGGCGCGTCGCCAGGCGCGACGCCCGGGTCTTGCGCGAGGTCGCGTGGCGCTCACGCTCGAAGCTCGGGTGGGTGAACGTCGGGTCGACGCCGACGAACTCGAAGACCTGGCGCAGGGTGTCGGAGCGTTCGCGGCGGAAATCGCTCTGCTGCAGCACCAGGACCTGCTCGACGTCATAGAAGCGCAGGAACTGCTGCAGCTGCATGTGGTATTGGCTGCGAAGGACGTAGGAGGTGTTGGGATGCGCCAGCGTCGCCCGCAGGTCGCCCTTCTCGCGCCGCTTGGCGTAGTTGTGGACCCAGTGCGAGGCGATCCGCACCAGCGGGTCGCGGACGACGTAGATCAGGCGGGCGCCGGGAATCAGCGAGTGAATCCGCTCGGGCACGCCGAGATGGTGCGGATAGGCGGTGTAGTTGGGCGAGGACTCGCCGCGCACGCGGGCGCGGGCGTCGAAGTGGAGCTTGTACCAGTCGACTCCACGCGGCCAGTTGCGCTCCTCGATGAAGAAGTTGAGCTCCTTCGGCTTCGACATCGAGATCTCCGGGTGCAGGCCGAGGTGGTAGTGGAGGCCGCTGGTGCCGCACTTCTGGGCGCCGATCACGACCAGGTTGGGCAGCGCTCCGCCCGCCGTGGCGGCGCGATTGGCGTCGGCATCGGCGCCGGCGGTCGCCGGCGCGTCCGCCCCACCGTGCTCGGTCGTGGGGATTGAGGCTTCCATCGATGATCGCGAGCGCGGACCCACGGAGGGCCCCTGAGGGCGCGCGCTCAGCCGCCCAGGGTACCGAAGGCCGCGAGAGTCTCCCCGCCGGCCTCGCCCGCGCCGAGCAGGCGCCGGGGGCGGGGACGCTCGGCCAGGATCAGCGCGACCCGGGCCCGCAGGAAGGCATCGTGGTCGCCGTGGGCCAGCCTCGACTGCACCTCGTCCGGCCCGGGAACGTGCTCGACGCCGACGCCGAGGCGCCGCAGCGGGGCCAGCTCCAGCGAGTCGGTGATCACCAGCACACGCCCCGGGGGATCGGGCGAACGGGCGAGCGCGCCGGCGATCGCGCGCTCCATCCCGCCCGGCTCGACCCCGAGCGCCAGGACGACGGTCCTCGGCGGGCGCCGCTGGATCGTCTGCTTGACGAAGGCCGCACCGTGAATCGGCAGGCGGGCGACGAACGGGGCGGCCCGGCGGGCCGACCGCGCCGGACTGCGCAGGTAGGCTCGCCAGCCGCCCGCGGCGGGCTTTCGCGCCTCGGCGGGGGCGGCCGCCAGCTGCTCCAGCCAGCTCGCCGCCGGGAGTGCCCCGTTGTCGGGTCGCAGCTCGGCGAGGCGCGCCCGGAGGCGTTCGCGCGCGCCGGGATCGAGCAGCTGGGCGAGGCCGGCGTCGGCTCCGATCCGGGCGAGGTCGAGCCCGACGCCGGCCGCGTGCGCGAAGGCCGCCCTCGCCGCCTGGTCGTCGGTCTGGCGCTCGATCGCGCAGTAGAGCGCGGGAACCTCGAGGCGGATGAGCTCGTGGTAGGCGTTGTAGCCCGCGGCTGCGACGGCGGCGTCGATCGCGCGGAAGTAGCGGCTGATCGGATAGGTAGCGCGCAGGTGGACGACCCCGTCGGGAACGTCGAGCCCGGCGGCGATCGCGGAGGACAGCACCGCCACCTGCACGCCGGGGCGGCCGGCGAGACTGGTGACGCAGCGCTCGGCGAGCGCTCGGACCTCCTGCCCCTGGCCGAGGTTGACGAGCACGCAGGTCGCCTCAGGATCGAGGCCCAGCTGTTCGGCGGCGGCCTCGCGCGGGAGCAGGTCGGCGTCGTCGCAGAAGACGATCGGGTCGACGAGGTGGGCGCGATCGCGTCGCTCGACCGTCGGCCCGCGATCGGAGGCGGCGGCGAACTCGCCGGGCTCGAGCACGGCGTCGAAGAAGCCCTCGCGGCCAAGGGCGCCCCGGTTCGCGCCGGGCTTCCACATCGGCCGGCGGCACCACACCCGCTTCGCCCCGCCCGCGGCAGGCAGCGCGTCGATCAGCCCCTGGTAGGGGTGGGCGCCGTCGAAGACGACGAGCTCGGGGTCAGCCTCGGCGAAGGCCGCGCGCAGGCGGCCGCGCAGGCGGCGTGACCAGCGCCAGTCGCTGCCGGCGCCGGGGGTCTGATACGAGGCCACGTACTCGACCGGAAACCCCTGGTCGCGGACCACCGGCGCGGCGCCGGAGAGGGTGAGGAAGAGGGGCTCGAGCGTCTGCAGGCGGCGGGCGATCGCCATCGACCGGGTCAGATGCCCGAGGCCGGTGCCGTTGGAGGAGACGAACAGAGCCCTCCCCGCCCCACCGGAGCTCATCGCAGACGCTCGTAGGCGTCGGCCAGCGGCGCGGCCACATGGTTTCGCTCGTCGGCCAGAGCCGAGAGCGTGCGCTCGTACTTGCGGCGAACGCGCGCCCGCCCGATCGCACCGAGGTCCTTGTCCCAGCGGCCGCGGTGGGCGACCTCGGCGCCCATCTGCAGATCGAAGAACTCGCGAATCGGAGGCTCGTCGGAGACGCCGAGGAAGCTCAGCAGCCCGGCGTAGGCCGGCTCGCGATCGCCGGCGACGAGGTCGTCGAGGACGACCGTATGAAGGCGGTTCGGCCCCAGCGGGCCGGCGCCCCCGTCCTCCTCGCCCCGGACGCCGTCGTCGATCGCCCGCAGCCGGTCGGCCCACCAGTCGATCGCCGCGCCGATCCGCTCCGGCCCCCAGGTCTTGGTCGTCACCGACGACGCCGCGTCGCGGCCGTCGCGCACCGTGTGCACGAAGCGGGCGTCGGCGAACAGCCGGCGCAGCGCCTGGGCCTGCTTGATGTTGTGCGAGCTCATCTCCACCAGCCCCGGCTTCGACTCCTCGTCGGCGATCGGCCACAGCAGAGCGTTAAAGAGCCGGCGGCAGGCGCCGACGGGATCGTCGTGATAGTCCGCCTCGAAGCGATCGGCGGCGCGGTCGAAGCCGGCCTCGGTGATCAGGTTGTAGAGGCCGCGCGGCTGGTCGTCGACACGAACCCGGTGCCACCAGAACCCGCGCAGCTTGTCGAGGAACCCGCCGAGGCTGACGCGGCCCTCGAGCAGGTCTGGCATGCCGCGCTTGTTGCAGTGGAAGCGGGCCTCGATCGGGATATCCGCATAGCGGGGGTGGGCGCCCAGCAGGCGCCCGACGATATGGGTGCCGCTGCGGCCGGTGCCGCCGACGAAGACCAGCTCGGCGCTCTCCGCGCTCACCGCGCCGCCGCGACCCCGGCGCGCTCGAAGGAGCGCCGCAGCAGCGGCGCGCAGTGAAAGCCCTCGCTGGAGATCCGGTCCAGGGCAGCGGCGTAGGCCTCCACCAGGCGCTGCTGCTCGCCGGGGCTGCGGCCCTCGCGCCAGCGTTCACGGTGGGCGGCGTCGGCGTTCATCCGCTCGTCGAAGAAGCGGTGCATCGGCTCCTCGTCGTCGACGCCGAGGAAGTCGAGCAGCCCGGCGTAGCTCGGCCCGCGATCGCCCCACACCAGCTCGTCCAGGCTGACGACGTGCAGGACCGAGGCGTCGGGGAGCCCGCGGAAGCCCTCCTCGGCCAGGCGCAGCCGGCGCTCCCACCACTCGATCCCCGAGGCGACATCCGTCGGGTGGTGTTCCTTTTGGCGCTTGGACACCTTGGACGAGCCCGAATCGCGGCCGTCGCGCACCGAATGCACGAACCGCGCCTCGGGAAAGATCCGGGCGAGGCCGGGGGCTGCGGCGATCGTGAAGCAGCTCATCTCGACCAACGCCGGCTTTCCCTGCTCGGACGCGATCGGGCCGAGCAGGTCGAAGAAGAGGTTCCTCGACGCCAGGATTACGTCGCTCGATGACTCTGCCTCGAACCGCGCCACGGCCTGCTCGAACCGGTCGGATTCAACGATCTTGTGGAGGCCGCGGACCTTCGCCTCGCCCCCGCCGCGGCCGAGGAGGCCCCTCAGCCTCACGGTCGCGCGCCCGCCGAGGCGCACCCGGTGCCACCAGAAGCGCCGCAGCTTGGTCACGAACTCCTCGGGGGTCGCCCGGCCCATGACCACGTCGGCGAGCCCGCGCGGGTTGGAGTGGAAGCGACACTCGATCGGCACCGCGGCGAAGCGCGAGTGCTCGCCGAGCAGGTGCGAGACAACGTGGGTGCCGCTGCGGCCGGTGCCGCCGACGAAGACCAACTCGGCGCTCATCCCCCCGCCTCCCGCCGTCGCCGGTAGGTGGCGCGCAGCAGCGGCGCCGTGCGCACGCCGTCGGCCTCGAGCCGTTCGAGGACAGCGGCGTAGAGCGCGTCCACCCGCTCGCGCCTGCGCGCCGAGAGCCCGGAGATCCAGCGCTCGGCGTTGGCCGCGTTGGAGCTCATCCGGTTGCGGAAGAACTTGCGCACCTGCCGCCCGGCGCTGATCCCGGCCATGCCCATGATCCGCTCCAGGTCGTCGCGCCCGCCCTCGGTGAGCAGCTCGTCCAGGCTGACCTCGAGCAGGCGCTCGTCCGAGACGGCCCGCGCCCCGGCGTCCATCTCGCGCATCCGCCGCTCCCACCACTCGAGGCCCTGAGCCCGCGTCCGCGGGTAGATCAGCCCCTTGGTCTGCGAGACGCGTGACGCCGAGGCGTCGCGCCCGTCGCGGACGACGTGGATGAAGCTCGCCTCGGGAAACAGCCTGACCAGGGTCGGAGCCTGGGAGACGGTGTCGCAGCTCTGCTCGATGATGCCGCTCGCTCCCTCGAGGTCGGCCTCCGGGAACAGCAGGTCGAAGAAGAGCTGGCGGCAGGCTGGCTCGGGCTCGGAGTCGAAGGCCTGGTCGAACGACGAGACCGCCGCCTCGAAGCGCTCCCTCGGGACGAAGCGATAGAGGCCGCGCATGCGGTTGGTCTGAAAGCCCTTCCACCAGAAGCCGCGCAGGCGCCGCAGGAAGGCGCGCTTGCTGGTGCGCCCCGCGAGCAGGCCGGGGAACCCCCGCTCCTCGACGTGGAACCGGCATTCCACGGGGATCAGGCTGAGCTTGCCGTGACGGCCCAACAATCGGGCGACGATATGGGTGCCGCTGCGGCCGGTGCCGCCGACGAAGACCACGGGCGTGACCTGCGGGCGCCGCTGGTGCGGGCGCTCGAATGCGATCCGGGAGTCCATCAGGGGGTGAAGTTAGCGAGAGCCGCGTCGGCGCCGAAATGGTCCACATAGGAGCCGCAGGCGGCGTCGAGGGGCGTTATGCCCGGCGCCGAGCCCCCGGTCGCGTCGAAGCGGCTGGCTGCCAGGCGTCCCAGCCACACCCGCCTGGGCGCCCCGACCGCGCGCTCCAGCGCGTTCGGCTCGGTGGCGACGACCGTGACCTCGACCGGCCCGCCCGATCCGACCGCAATCTCGCCCACCGGCCAGAACGACCCCCCGCCCTGGTGCGCGCGGTACATGCCCGCCAGCGACGCCGGCAACTCGGTCTCGAGCCCGGAAGCCTCGGCGGTGAGATCCACCTGGCTGTTGTACTGAAGCGATAGCTGCCAGCGGCCGGGGCGCAGCGGCAGCGACTGGCTGGCGCTGCCGGGCGCCTGGAAGGGAAGGACGCGGCTCCACTGCGCCTTCTCGCCGACGACCGGGCGTGGGAGGACCGCGGCGACGTCGTCGGCCGTGGCCTCGGCCTCGGCCTCGGGGCCGGCGCCCGTCTCGGGCCGGGGCCCGGCGCCGTCGAACGGGCAGTCGGCGCGCACGCCGGGATCGCTCCCCTCCCCGGGGAGGACGCCGAGGCGAGGGGTGGCTCCCTCCCGCGCCCAGAGGATGAAGGAGTCGGTGCGGGCGACCTCGCGCATGTTTCGAGGGGGCGAGCTCTGGTAGGCGGCGGTGGTCGTGATCGCGTAGCGGAACTCGTCGAGGCGACGCGAGGGCAGCGTGTCGAGGTCCATCGCGTCTCCCTGCTGCCAGACCTTCTCCGGGCGCGCCCTGACCTCGGCCGGGACGTAACCGCCCGGGCTGCGGATCAGGGTCCCCCGCAGCCAATAGCCGCCGAAGCGGTCCACCCCGAGGAAGGCCACGGTCTTGCCGTCCACCCGCTCGGCGAGCTGCTCGAGCTCGGCGCCGCGAGCGCCGAAGCCGACCGGAGCCTCGCGCAGGGCGAGCAGGGTCGAGGCGGTGGCCGCGACTGCGACGACCGCGCCGAAGGCGGCCAGAACCCTGCGGTGGCGGCCCTGCGCCGAAAAGAGCCCGCCGAGTGCGACCACGATCACCAGCGGTGCCAGCACCGCCAGCGCCTTCGCCTCGACGTAGATGCTGGCGAAGGCGCGAGCCCAGAGGTACACGCCCACCCCGGCGCCGACCGCCGCCAGCAGCGCGTAGCCGCGGTTGCGCAGCGTCACCAGCGCCCCCGCTGCGAGCGCCGCAAGCCCCACCGCCGAGCCCACGAGCGCCCCCGGCACCTCCCCGCGGACAACCCGGAAGTCGCCCTGCGGCCACAGCCCGAGCGCCTCCCCCGGGAACACGGGCGAGATCAGGCGGCCCGTCGACGCCTGGACGTCGCCGATGCGGTCGCTGAAGCCGGCGATGCTGCCGGCCGTGACGGCGGCGATGCCCAAGACGACGATCCCGATCAGCGCCAGCGGCACGCGGCGACGCGAGATCGCGCCCCGCAAGGCGCCCCAGTCCAGGCGCTGGTCCCCGGCGACGAAGAGCACGGCGAGCCAGCCGCCGCCGGTGAGCGCGAACCAGATCAGCGCCGGGACGCTGTAGGCGAAGACGCCGGCCAGCGCGACCAGCGCCGCCGAACCGACCGCGGCACGGCGATTCAGGTCCGGCCCCCGCCCGCCGTCGCTGTTCGTTCCCAGCGCCAGCGTGGCCGCGAAAGCGAGCACCAGCAGCGCCATCGCAGTCTCCTTGAAGGCGCTCTGGGCAAGGAACGAGGCGCCGAGGAAGGGAAGGCCGGCGAGCGCCGCCGCGGCCACGCGCGCAAGCGGCCGCAGGCCCCCCAACAGGGAGAGCGCCGTCAGTGCGGTCAGCGCCGCAATCGCCAGCAGAAGGCCGTTGAAGGCGTCGATCAGCGAGGCCCCGGTGGCCTCGGCGACGACGGCCACCAGCGACTGGGGGCCGACCGGGTAACCGAAGGCGACGGCGCTGGGCTCGGGCCCGAACCCGTTCTGCAGCCAGTCGGTCCAGTAGAGCTGGGCGGCGTGGTCGTTGGTGTAGATCCCCTCCCCCAGCACGCCGCCGTGACCGCTGAGCCAGAACGGGATCGATCCCACCGCGATCACGATCGCGACCACCGCGAGCGCGCCCAGGTGCGCCGCGCCGGCCGGCCGCGGCGCCGACGCGGGCACGAGCGAGCGGCGGATCGCCACCAGGCCCACGGCGAGCGCCAGGACGATGACGGCGGCCGCCGTCGCCGCGCGGCCGGGCATCCGCACCAGCAGGGCCGCGGCGATCGTCAGCGTGGCGAAGCCGACGGCGCCCGCCAGCCAGGTCGGTCGCGTCGCGCCGAGCAGCCGCAGCACCACCCTGCCCGCCGCCAGGCAGAGGGCGACGAACAACAACGCCAGCAGGATCGACGCCGGCACCGCTAGTCCCCGTGCAGCGCCTGGCGCAGCCGCCGGTCGAGCAGCCCGGTGCCCGGGGGCTGGTTGGCCAGCGGCTCGGCGTTGACCGAGTCGCCGTTGAGCTCCGAGGCGCTCAGGCGTGGCAGGCCGATGCACCCGGCAGGGTCCATCTCGCCGTTGATTCGGAAGACGGCCACCGCCCCCTCGCGCAGGACGGTCTCGGCCGCCGGGTCCTCACGCGTCCACAGCGCCTCCTTGGTGTCGCTGAGGCGGCCTGGGTGGAACGGGTCGTAGGTGGTGACCACGTGCGTGTAGCCGCCGGCGTTGATCTGCTCGCGCCAGCGCTCGCAGGTCGGGATCCGCAGCCAGGCGTCGTGGTCGCCGCGCACCCCGAGCCATTGCACGTGGTTGGAGAGGTCGGTGCCGTAGAGGGGGTACTGGTTGAAGACGCCGCGGATGCCCGAGACGGCGATGCGGGCATCGCGGATGTCGCGCGCCCACCGCAGGGTCGAGGCGAGCTCGAGCTTGGGGCTGGTGTTCTCGTAGCGGCGCTCCAGGTAGTGGCGCTGCTCGAACCAGCCGGCGATCCCGGCCAGCACGACGGCGACGACGCCGACCGCGACCACCGAGCGCCTGGCGGCGGCCGGCCCCAGCAGGTTGCGCGAGCGCAGCAGGGCGATCACCGCGGCCGCGATCGCGACGCCGGCGGCGGCAGCCAGCGCCCCCTTCACGTGACCCTGCTGCCATTGGACCAGCGACCCGACGGTCACCGCGAGCAGCAGCGCCAGCCCGAGGGTGACGCCGAGACGGCGGCGCGCGCTGGCGCGCGCGGCCGGGATGCAGGGGATCAGCGCCAGCCCGACCGCGGCCGCCGGGGCGATGTAGCGGACGTTCCAGACAAAGGCGATCGGCTGACCCTCCTCACCGGCGGCGGTGAGCGGGGTGAAGACGTAGGCGATCGCGGTGAACAGCGCCATCG
>JBDTSW010000014.1:0-32604 GCA_039930945.1 bacterium | reverse complement strand
ATCATAATCCGCGTGTCGCAGGTTCGAGTCCTGCCTCCGGCATCTACGAGACCCCCGGAAAAGCGAGGTCTTAACTCGGGCGCTGAGCGAAATCTCGACTCCGAGCTCGCCTCGCAGCGGGCTCTACGTGCGGTCCTCCATGGAGAGCGCCTCGTGGACGTCGATCCGCGCCTCGCCCTCCCCCGCCATCGGCATGGCACTCGCGAGTTGCTCGGCGGTATCGAGATCGGCCGCCTCAAGGATCATGTAGCCGTTGGCCGGGTCGGTGGCCTCGCCGCCGATCGACCGTGGCGAGCCGAGCGGGCTGCCGCTGTCGACGAGGGCATCGCCAAGTCCCTCCATCCACTCCCCCATGGCGGCCATCATGCGGTCCCTCGCCTCCTGGTTCCCCGGCGGCTTGCCGCCGTGGTGGATCAAGACGAACCTGGTCATCCCGCTTCTCCTTCCGTTGCTCGCGGGACGAGCCTATCCCTGGCGTGGCTCTGGGCGACCGGGACGTGGACTGGAAGCCGGTGATCACCGCGACCGTGGTGGTGCTGGTTGCCCTCGGCGTGCTCGGCACCTTGCCGACGTTCTTCCAGGCGTTCGCCCCCGCCGAGTAGCCTCAGGCACTACGCCGTCTGCGCCGCCCTCGATCGTCCCTCGCTCCGCAGGTCGACCGCTGCCCAGAGCCCTGAGAGCATCGTCAGCACGGCGACGACGGCGATCGTCCCGCTGAACTCGATCGCATCCGCAAGGACCCCGGTGAGCAGCCCGCCGACCACGTAGCCCATGTCCCGCCAAAACCGGTAGACGCCCACCGTCGCTGCCCGCGCCACCGGCGCTACCGCGTCCGAGATCGCCGCGATCAGCGTCGGATAGACGAGCGCGGTACCGACTCCAAGGCCGACGGCGGCGATCGCCGCCAGGCCCAGCTCCCCGCCGGAGGCCGCCAGCAGCGTCAGGGCGGCGGCCTGGACGAGCATCCCCGCGACGATCAGCGGCTTGCGGCCGACGCTGTCGGACCAGTGTCCCGTCCAGATCTGACCCAACCCCCAGACGACCGGGTAGAGGCCGGCGATCAGCCCGATCTCGCCGACGCTCGCCCCCTCGGCGGCCAAGAACAGGGGCACCAGGCCCCATGCAAGCGCGTCGTTGAGATTGTTGACGAGGCCGGCCTGTGAGCACGCCCGCAGCGCCGGCACCCGGTAGGTGGCATCGGGAAATGCTTCGCGCAGTCGCGGCGCCGTCGTCTTCTTTTCACCGTGATCGCGCGCCTGTTCGAGGGCGACATGAGCGCTCGTGTCGCGGATGAACAGAGCCGAGATCACCAGGGCGGTGACGGCGACCGCGATGCCGCCGACCACGAGCACGTCTCGCGCCACGAACTCCGCCGCAAGCCACCCGCTGAGCGCCGCGGCGATGGCGACGCCGCCGTACCCGGCCGCCTCGTTCAGCCCCAGGGCCAGCCCCCGGCGTCGGGGACCGACGAGGTCGATCTTCATCACCACGGTCATCGACCAGGCAAGACCCTGGTTGACACCCAAAAAGACGTTCGCGGCCACGATCCAGGACCAGCTCGGCGCCAAGGCGATCAACAGCGGCACGGGCAGCGCGACCGCCCATCCCAGGATCAACAGCCTTCGCCGACCGACGCGCTGTGCAAGCACCCCGGCGCCCAAGTTGGTGAACGACTTCGCGAGCCCGAAGGCGACGATGAACGACAGGACCGCGGCGCTGGAGCTGAGCCCGAACTCGTCCTCGCCGATCAGCGGCAGGGTCGAGCGCTCCAGTCCGACCATCGCCCCGACCAAGCCGTTGACGGCCACCAGGAGCGAGAACTGGGCTGCGTTTTTCCGCAGCCCCAGCTCGACCCGCGATCGGCTCAAGCGACCGAGGAGCGGTGGGCGCCGAAGCGGTTGGCGGCGACGATCTCGGCCTGGTGGGGGGGCGCCGGCGGGATGTCCTCGATCAGCGAGGCGACGAACGCGTCCTCGGAGTCGAAGCCGAGCGCCTGGTTGTGGCGGCGCTCGAAGCCGATCGTCGAGGCCGGATGGCCCGAGAGGCCGCGCCCGCAGACCGAGCCCGAGTAGTGGGCCGGGTAGAGGAGCAGGTGGTCGGGCAGCGCCAGCAGGCGTTCGGTCAGGGACCGGTAAAGAAGCCGCGCCATCTCCTCGACCGTCTGCTCGCCGTGGGCGTGCAGGTCCGGCCGGCCGGCGTCTCCGACCAAGAGCGCGTCGCCGCTCAGCACCATCCAGGGCTCGTCGCCGCGGCGGTGATCGGTCACCAGGTAGGCGTGATGGGCCCCGGCGTGACCGGGCGTCGCGACGGCCTGGATCACCGTGTTGCCGAGCGTGACCAGCTCGCCGTCGGCAAGTTCGTGGTGCTCGAAGTCCACCCCGGCCGCTTCGGGCAGGTAGGCGGTGGCGCCGGTGTGCTCGACCAGATCGGGCAAGCCCGAGAGGTGGTCTGCCTGGACGTGGGTCTCGATCACCGCGACGACGCGCGAGCCCTGAGCCTCGGCCGCCGCGATGTAGTCGTCGACCAGGTCAGAGTGGGGGTCGACCACGGCCAGCTCGCCGGCGGTGTTGCAGCCGAAGACGTAGGAGGCGCAGGCGGTCTCGTCGTTGAGGAGCTGGCGGAAGAACACGTCGCCAACGGTACGACCGCGGGGGGCCCGCTCCCAGGTCGGATCGGCTATGCGCCATATTCCGCGAGGGCATAGGGCGGGTGTTGACCGATCGCACGGCCGATCGCCCGTGCTGGGCCGACAAGCTCCTCAGCTTTAGGCGTCGCTCGATCCGTTCGGGGCGGCTTCGATCGTGCAGCCGGCGACGCTGACCGCGCAGCAGTCGCTCAGCGTGACGATGAAGGCGCGCTCGGACGGCGTCGGGTCGCGATCATCCGGCAGCAACAGGTAGATCGAGCGGCGCATCGGCTCGGCTCCCTCGATCCCGAAGCTGACCAGCTCCCCTCGCTCGATCTCGTCCGCGACGACCAGCTTGCTCACGAACCCGATCCCCAGTCCGGCCTGGACCGAGCGCTTGATCGCCTCGTTCGAGTCGAGCTCCCAGCGGTTTGCCGGGTGGTAGGACGAGCGGACCAGGTGCCGCTCCGCGACCGCTCGGGTGCTTGAACCCGGCTCGCGCACCAGCAGCGTCCAGCGCTCGAGCTCCGCGACGGCCGCCTTGCCGCGGCGCAGCTCGATCCGCCCAGGGGCGGCGATTCCGACCAGCTCATCGTCAAGGAAGGGCTCGGCGCGCACGCCGTCGGCAAGCTCGGTCTCGCCGGCGACGCCGAGCGAGAATTCGCGCCTGGCAACGCGGTCGGCGACCCAGGCGCTGGAGCCGATCGCGATGTCGACGTCGACACCCGGATGGCGGTCAGCGAAGCACTGAAGGATCGAGGGCAGCACGTACGCGCCGGAGGTGGTCGACGCGGCCAGCGCGAGGGTCCCGGTCTCGGCTCCGCGCAGCGCCTCGAGCTCCTGCTCCAGCCCCTGCAGCGTGTCGAGGACCCGAGCGGCGTGGCGAACCACGACCTGTCCGGCCTCGGTGGCGCGGCTGGCGCGGCCGTTGCGCTCAACGAGCTTCTCGCCGACCGCGGCCTCGAGCGTCTTCAACTGCTTGGTCGCCGACGGCTGGCTGATCTGGCACGCGTCCGCTGCGGCCGAGATCGAGCCGCGGCGATCGACCTCGAGCAGAAGCCGAAGCCTTGCCGGATCGAGAGCGTCAACTATGCCGGTTGGGAAAGCCATCTATAGGACGATTCCCCTAGCAGAATAGACCGTGGGCCAGGTACCTTCCTGCATGCGATGCCGGCACTGAGGACCGATGAGAGCAACCAGGCAGGGTGGATGGACTCCAATCTCGAGGTTCAGGGCTACTGCCTGACCGCCGAGCAGTCCCATGCGCTTCGCCTCGGCTTGCGCTTCCCGACCGCGCTCTGCCTGGCGCTCGTCGTCACCGGCCTCGTGCTCGAATCGGCGCTCGTGATCCTGGCGCTGGTCCCGATCGGGGCGGTCGCCGGATGGACGCCCCGACACCCGTTCGACCTGATCTGGAATCACGGCCTCAGGCATCTGGGCGGAGCGCCGGAGCTGCCGCCGAACCCGACGCCGAGGCGCCACGCCTTCAAGCTGGCCACAGTCTGGCTGCTGGCCGTGGGCGTGCTGTTCGCCGCCGGCCAGGCCACGGCGGCGCTGGTGCTTGGCGGTGTTCTGCTCGCGGTCTGCGGCCTGGTGACGGCGGTCAACTTCTGTGTCCCCTCGACCCTGCTTGGCGCCTGGTGGCGCCGGCGCGGGGCGACCGAAGCCACGACCTAGACCCGATCAAGGAGGAGAGATGGCAACGACCGTCGACGCCAAGGAGCTGGAGGCGAAGGTCAAGGACATGTACCGCCACGTGGCCGAGGAGCCCGATGGCAATTACCACTTCGAGCTTGGCCTCAAGCTGGCGACGCGGCTGGGCTACCCGAGCGCGGTCCTGGACCAGGTCCCCGAGGGCGCGATCGAGTCGTTCGCCGGGGTCGGCTACTTCTTCGACCTCGCCGAGTTGCGAACAGGCGAGTCGGTCATCGACCTCGGCAGCGGCTCGGGGATGGACGTGTTCTTCGCCGCGCAGCAGGTCGGTCCGAGCGGACGCGTCGTCGGCATCGACTTCACCGTCGAGCAACTCGACAAGGCTCGCGCCCTGGCGGCCGCCCGAGGCATCGGTCAAGTGGAGTTGCGAGAGGGGCGGATCGACGCGCTTGACGAAGAGGACGGCAGCTTCGACTGCGTGATCTCCAACGGCGTCATCAACCTCTCGCCGGAGAAGGACCGTGTGTTTGCCGAGGCGGCGCGGGTCCTACGCCCGGGCGGCCGTCTTGCGATCGCCGACATCGTCAGCGAGCAACAGCTCAAGGAGTCGATCGTCTGCGACGCCGACCTCTGGGCCTCGTGCATCGGCGGCGCTGCGCAGGAGGACGCCTACCGCGAGGCGATCGAGGGCGCCGGCCTGCGGATCGAGGATCTGAAGCAGAACCCGTACGAGTTCATCTCCGGGCAGGCCCGCGACGCCAGCCTCAAGTACGGCGTCAAGAGCGTCTCGGTGCTGGCACGCAAGTGACCACCGGCCCGAAAGGGTCGACTCAGAACTCCAGGTCCTCCGTTCGCGTGTTCTCGATCCAGGTGTCGACCCGCTTCCACCAGTCGAACAGCCACCTGATCCGCTCCTCGCGCTCGGCTGGCACCTGATCGGGGGTCAGATACCAGGTCCGCACACGTACGGCGGAGTCCATCGGCAGGCCCCGCCAGAGGTCGACGGCGCTGCTCAGGTCCTCGAGGCCGGTGTGAGCGACGAACACCACCTCGGCCGCGGGGCAGGCGTCGAGGGCGGCAAGCGCGCCGCCCGGGCGCGGGGCCATGACGTTGCGCATCGTCCGGGCCCGCTCGGCCTCCTCGTGGCGGCCGCGCTCCTCCAGCTTCCCGATCGAGCGCAGGCGCCGCGCCTCGGTGATGTTGCCGCCCTCGGGGAAGATCACCAGCGAATCCCTCTCGCCCATCCCCCCGGCGATCCGCCCGATCCCCTCGATCAACTGATCCCCGGCACCGGGCCGCGGATTGGGCGAGACGAACTGGCAGGGCAGGCGCCCCAGAATCGTGTCGAACATCGGCTCCCACTGGAAGGTGTCCTTGAGCACGATGCGCGGGCGGCGCTTGCGCTCGCAGACCGTGTGCACGAGCAGGAACGAATCGCCAGGGCCGGCATGCCGGGACAAGACCAGCCGGGGCGCAGCGGTGGCGTGCTCTCCGGATTCCCTGATGTCGAGCGTGATGTTGAAGGTCCGGCGCGCGGTCCCGATCACCCGGGCGAGGAACCAGCCGAGCAGGCGGTAGTGGGCGCTGACGAATCGCTCGCTTCGGATCACATACCCGAACCCGCTCGCCAGCCACAGCCCGAAGGCAGCGACCAAGACCACGGCCTCCAACGCCAGGTACACGAACCCGAACCAGAGGACCCGCAGCGGCCGGTGGCGACCCGGAACCAGCCGTGAGCTGAGCGCCGCGATCAGCGCGGCGACGGGAAGCAGCGGAACCGCTACAAGCGCCAGCGCGAGCCCGAGCGGCGCGAACACCACGCGTCTCACCAAGCGAGGCGGCAGTCGCACCTCATCCCCTCCCGATCTCGGCCAGGTAGCGCGCCGTCGCCGCGCGGGCCTGCTCGATCGACGTGGCTATGCGTCGCGCGTCGCGATAGCGAAACTGGGTCAGGTCGTTGAACCCAAGGCCCTCGGCGGCGGCGGGGAGCACATGGATCGCGGCGCTTTCCTTGAAGCGCTCGATCTCCTCGAAGAAGCGGTGCCGCCGGGCGATCTCAAACGACGCGAAGGCCACGTCCACCGCATGGCGGGGCTTCGTCAGGGGCGTCTCGATGCGCCCGACGTGGAGCACGAAGACCTCAGTGGCTCCCAGATCGATCGCCCTTCCCACGGGGATGCTGTGGACCAGGCCACCGTCCATGTGGTGCTCACCGTCAATCTCGACCGGGGGAAAGAGCCCCGGGACGGCGCACGAGGCGAGGATGGCGGGGACCAGGTCCCCCTTGCCGAACCAGCGCGCGGTCGCCCGTTCCACGCTCGCGGCCACGCATTGGAAGGGGAGCCGCAGATCCTCGAAGGTGGGAGGCAGGTTGCGCTCGAGCACCGCCTCCAGGGCATCTTGAGAGTGGAGGTGGGTGCGGGTGCGCGCCAGCGTGACCAGGCGCCCGATTGCCGACCCGGAGAACACCTCCACGGTGCCGAGGCTCTCCCACAGCCCGGTGAGCCGCGTCACCCCGGAGCCCGCCGGATGCGCTGCGATCAGCGCGCCGTTGATCGCGCCGACCGAGGTTCCGACCAGGAGGTCGGGCTCGATCCCGGCCTCATCCAGGGCGGCGAGCATCCCCACCTCGGCGGCGCCGTGGAGGCCGCCACCCCCGAGGACGAACCCGACCCGCTGGTCGCTGGAGGCAGCCGCCATGGGTGGGTTGTAGCGAATGCCGAAGCAGAACCTTCTGGCCGCGATCCCGGTCGAATCCCCTGAGTGACCTACGACACCTCCCAGCCAACCCTTCCAACGTCGCACTTGGCGGGGGTCGAGACCGTGCTCGCCCGCACCGAGTCGATCTGCCCGCGCTGTCGCCGCGTGCTCGACGCCCGGCTGCTCGATCGCGAGGGGAAGGTGATCCTCAGCCGCACCTGTCCGGACCACGGCGACTTCGAGGCGGTCGTCTACGGCGACACCGAGCGCTACCTGGAGATCCAGCGCTTCGACAAGCCCGGCGAGCAACCGCTGGAGCGCCAGACCGAGGCGATCCGCGGCTGTCCGCACGACTGCGGCATCTGCCCCGAGCACGCCCAACACACCTGCCTCGGGATCATCGAGGTCAACACCGCCTGCAACCTGGACTGCCCGATCTGCTTCGCCGACTCGGGGGCCGGCCCGCAGCAGCACGGCTACTCGCTCACGCTCGAGCAGGTGGAGTCGATGCTCGACGCCTTCGTTCGCGCGGAAGGCGAACCCGAGTCCATCCAGCTCTCGGGCGGTGAGCCCTCGATCCACCCCCAGATCCTCGAGATGCTGGCGGCGGCCAAGGCGCGCGGGATCGCCTTGGTGATGTTGAACACCAACGGCATCCGCCTCGCCCGTGACCGGCGCTTCGCGCCCGCGCTGGCCGAGCTCGGCGTCCACGTCTACATGCAGTTCGACGGTTTCGACGAGGCGACGCAGGTCGCGATCCGGGGCAAGCCGCTGACCGAGGAGAAGCTGCGGGCGCTCGACCGCTGCGCGGAGGCGGGGGTCACGGTATCGCTCGCCGCGGCAATCGAGCATGGGTTGAACGAGCACGAGATCGGGTCGATCCTGCGCTTCGGGGTCGAGCATCCGGCGGTCACCGGCGTCTTCTTCCAGCCGGTCACGCACTCCGGGCGCTTTCGAGCCGACTCCGACCCCCTCGACAAGCTCACCAACTCCGATGTGATCGAGGCGATCTCCCAGCAGCTCCCCGAATGGTTTCGCGACGACGACTTCGTCCCCGTGCCGTGTTGCTCCCCGAGCTGCCGCTCGGCGACCTTCGCCCTCTATGACGGCGAGGACCTGGTCCCCCTCCCCCGCCTCGTCGACGTCGAGCGATACCTCGACTACGTCACCAATCGCGCCGTGCCCGACCTCGACGTGCGAGAGGCGCTCGAGGGCCTGTGGTCGGCAAGGGCCGCCGGAGGCTCCGGGCCGGTGGCCGAGCGCCTGGATTGCGTCGCCTGTGCAACCGGAATGCCGCCGGAGTTGCGAGAGGTGGCGGCGCGCGGGTTCATGGTCGTGATCCAGGACTTCCAGGACCCCTACACCCTCGACCTCCAAAAGCTGCGCAAGTGCTGCGTCTCGGAGATCACCCCGGACGGGCGGCTGATCCCCTTCTGCGCCTACAACTCCGTCGGCTACCGCGAGCAGGTGCGCCTGCAGATGTCGCCCGGCAACGGGGTCCGCAATGGCGGCTGAACCGTCCCCCGAGGTCGGGGAGCTTGCGGGCCTGGGTGAGCTTGACCTCGACGGCCTGCTCGGCGTCGGCGACGTCGGCGCCTGCTGCGCCACCCTCTACGAGCACCCGGGCGTGCGCTGGCTGCTCGGGGACGAGTTGCATCCGGGCGGCGAGGCGACCACCCGTCGCGCTCTCGAGCTGGTCGCGCTCGATCAAGGCGACCGGCTGCTCGACGTGGCCTGCGGGCAGGGCGCGTCGGCGCTGCTCGCGGTCCGCGAGCGCGACTGTGAGGCGGTCGGCATCGATCGCGGAGAGGCCGCCCTGGCCCGGGCCCGCGAGACCGCGCAGAGCGAGGGGCTGGCGGGACGCGTGAGCTTCCAGGGCGCCGACGCCGGCGCGCTTCCGTTCCCCGACGCAAGCTTCAGCGCGCTGCTCTGCGAGTGCTCGCTTTCGGCCTTCGCGGACAAGGCGCGGGCGGCCGCGGAGATGCGGCGGGTACTCGCCCCCGGCGGCCGGGTCGCGATCTCCGACGTCGTGGTCGATTCCGTGGGCCTGCCGCAGGCGCTTCGCGGGCCGCTGGCGACGATCGCCTGCGTCGGCGACGCTCTCGACGCCGCCGGCTACGCGCGCCTGCTCGAGAGCGCCGCGATCGCGGTGGTTGCCGTGGAGTCACACGATGCCGCCGCCGCTCGTCTCGCCGAGCGGGTCGAGGACCGTCTGCGCGGCGCCCGGCTGCTCGGCCTGGCCCGGGCCGGCGAGATGGTCGAGCTGGCGCGAGTCGCCCGGCGGGCGATCGACGAGGGGGTCCTCGGCTACGCGACCTTCAGCGGGGTGCGAGCGTGAGCCGGCTCGAGGTGCTCAACCCCGGAGAGGCGCCGGCGACGGCCGACCCCGCCGGGCTCTCGAGGAGCCTGCTCTCCGAGGCGCTTGAGGCGAGGAGAACCGGCGACTGCGAACCCTTGGGCTCGCTCGCGGCGGCGCTCCGCCGGGTAGACCCGACGGGGATCGAGGGCCAGGACGCCCGGGTGGCGTTCTGGCTCAACGTCTACAACGCCCTGCTCCTGCACTGCCTCTGCCTTCGACCCCTGCATGGGAGCCTGCTGCGCCACCTGCGGATGTTCGACCGTGTCGCCTACGACGTCGGCGGCCGGCCCTACCCGCTGAACCTGATCGAACACGGGATCCTGCGCCGGAACCGCCGTCCTCCATTTCGGCTGCGCCGGCCGCTTCGGGGTGGCGATCCGCGGCTGCATGCAGCGCCGCCGACGGTGGACCCGCGGGTCCATTTCGCGCTCAATTGCGGCGCCCGGTCCTGCCCGCCGGTATTGGCCTACGACGCCGAGCTTGTGGAGACCCAACTCGGGGCGGCGACGAGCGCCTACCTCGACGCCGAGACCGAGATCGACTCGCAGAGGCGACGGATCGCGCTTCCCCGGCTGATCCGCCTGTACCGCGCTGACTTCGGCGACCGTGCCGAGCGGCTCGCCTTTGCCGCTCGCCATCTCTCGGAGCCGCCGAGCTGGCTCGAGGACGACCGCGGGCGCGTCCGGGTCCGCTATGGGCGATTCGACTGGACCGTCGCCCGGCCCAAGTCCGGTCTTCCTGACCCCCGAGCGAATCCGGAAACCTGAGGCCTGGCCGTCGGGAGCACCCGGTCGTCGCGTCCCGATCAGGCCGCACAGCACGAGAGCCTGGCGACGTCGCGCTCGAAGGCCTGCGCCGCGAGCTTCAGACCCTCGGCCATCGTCAGGTAGGGCGCCCAAGCCTGGGTCAGGTCATCCACCGTCATCCCGGCGCGGATCGCGAGCACCGCCGACTGGATCACCTCGCCCGCAGCCTCGGCAAGGATGCTGGCGCCGAGGAGGTGCCCCGTGCCCGACTCGGCGACCAGCTTGAACAGGCCGCGGGTCTCGCCGTTGACCAGGGCGCGTGGGACGGCCTCGAGGCCAAGGACGCGCACCTCCACGTCGAAGCCGCGCTTCCTGCTCTCCGACTCCGTCAGGCCGGCCGAAGCGATCTGCGGTCGCGTGAACGTCACCCGCGGCAGGGAGTCGAAGTCGAGGGTCTGCTCGCCGAGGCCGAGCGCGTTCGAAGCCGCGGCGGCGCCACCGGCGGTGGCGACATAGACGAACTGCGGCTGAGCGGTGACGTCACCCGCGGCGTAGATCGAGGGCACCGAGGTGCGCTGGTGGTCGTCGACAACGACCGCCCCGCGGGAATCGAGCTTCACCCCGGCCTCCTCGAGGCCGAGGCCGGCCGTGCTCGGGCGCCTACCGGTGGCGACCAGCAGCTCGTCGGCCCGCACCTCCAGCGACTCGCCGGCGGCGCCGCCTCGCAAGACCTTCTCATCGCCGTCGACGGCGACCTCGGCGATATTCGCCGAGGTGATCACCCGCGCCCCATCGGCCTCGAGGATCTTCTCGAGCCCGGCGGAGACCTCCGGCTCCTCGAACGGCGCGATCCGCTCGGCGAGGTCGACGAAGGTCACCTGGGAGCCGAAGTTGCCGAGCATCTGCCCCAGCTCGAGGCCGATCGCGTTGGCGCCGATCACCGCCAAGCGCCGCGGTGGCTCGGCGAGGTCGATGGCCGAGTCGCTGGTCAGGTAGCCGGCGTCGGCGAGGCCGGGGATCGGGGGCGCGTCGGCACGGGCGCCGGCGGCGAGCAGGACCGCCTCGCCGCGGATCTCCTCATCATCCACGGAGATCGTGTGAGGACTCGTGACCCGGGCCTCGCCGGCGCGGTAGTCGATGCCGTAGTCGGCGATCAGCTCGACGTACTTCTCCTGCCGCAGCCGCCCGACCAGGGCGTCCTTGCGGACGACCGCGTCGGAGAGCCTGGTTCCGTTTGCCCGCTCGGAGTCGTGGAGGAGCGCCTTCGACGGCACGCAGCCGACGTTGACGCACGTTCCCCCCGTGGTCCCGCGCTCGACCAGCAGCACCGTGCGGCTCCAGTCGCGAGCGCGGATCGCGGCCGCCATCGCGGCGGAGCCCGAGCCGATCACCAGCAGGTCGTAGTCACTTGTGCTGCGCTTGCTCATGGCATAATATCAGTGTAGCAATATATTAATGATGCAGAATATGACATCCAGCACCCTCGCAGAGACCCCCTTCACCCTCCCGGCTCGGCCCACCGAGGCCGAGTTCCTGGCCAAGTATTTCCGCGTCCTCGCGGACCCGGCCCGGCTGCGGATCCTCGAGGCCCTGACCGCGAAGGACGAGCTTTCCGTCGGCGAGCTGGTCAACCGGCTCGGCCTCGCCCAGCCGAACGTCTCCAATCACCTGGCCTGCCTTCGCTGGTGCGGGTTCGTCGAGGCGCGGCGCGAGCACCGCACCGTCTACAACCGGATCGCCGACGAGCGCGTCGAGCGGGTGGTCGGCCTGGCCAGAGCGCTGCTCGAGGGCAACGAGGAGCACGTCGCCGCCTGCCGGCGGGCGTGAGCGCGGCGCCGGAACGAGGGCGGATCGACGCCTCTTCAGGCGTGCGCGGCGGGGCCGTCGCGATCGGCCTCGCGGCCGTGGCCGTGATCTGCTGCGCCGCCTGGCCTCTGCTGGTCGCGCTCCTCGGTGGGATCGGCTTCGCCGCCACACTCGGCGCCGGAGCCGGCGTCTGGGCCCTGACCGGCGCCGGGATCGGCGGCCTCATCCTGCGCCGCCAACGCCGGGCCCGCGAGACCAGCCACAGTTGAGCGCACTCGAACGTCACCCGACCCCGCAGGGCGATTCCCGCTCGAGCCGCGCATCCACCAGCGAAGCCGAACCCGAATCCGCCGTGGTGGGGTCGGAGTCATATGAAGTGGACCCTCGTCACCGGCCTGCTCGTCACCGCGGTTATCGCGGGCTGCGGTGGCAGCGGCGGCGGTGACGAAGGCGCCTCCGGGGGTTCCGCCGAGCCCCCGTTCCCCACCTCGGGGTGGAAGACCGACTTCTCCGACCACGCCGTACCCCTGGACGAGTTCGTCGGCGGCGGGCCGCCGAAGGACGGCATCCCCTCGATCGACGAGCCCAGGTTCGTCACCGTCGAGGAGGCGAACGGGTTCCTCGACGCCCGGGAGCCGGTGGCGGTGGTCGAGGTCGCCGGCGAGGTCCGCGCCTACCCGATCCAGATCCTGACCTGGCACGAGATCGTCAACGACGAGATCGACGGGGTCCCCGTCGCGGTCACCTACTGCCCGCTCTGCAACTCGACCGTGGCCTTCCGGCGCGAGGTGCAAGGCGGCCCGGTCGAGTTCGGGACCACCGGGATGCTGCGCAACTCCGACCTGGTCATGTACGACCGCAAGACCGAGTCGTGGTGGCAGCAGCTCACCGCCGAGGCGGTGGTCGGGGAGCTGACCGGGACGATGCTCGAGGTCCTGCCTTCGCAGATCCTCTCCTGGGGGGAGGTCGAGCGCCAACACCCCGAGGCGATGGTGCTCTCGCGCGACACGGGCTTCGACCGCGACTACGGCTCGAACCCATACACGGCGTATGACAGCGACCCGGACTCGCAGCCCTTCCTGCTTGGCGACGAGGCCGACCCCTCGCTGCCGCCGAAGGAGCGCGTCGCCGCGGTCCAGACCGAGGATGACTCGGCGGTCGTCTACCCGTTCTCCCGGCTCGCCGAGGAGGCTCCGGTCAACGACGAGATCGACGGGAAGGAGGTGGTGGTCTTCTTCGACCCGGACGTCGCCTCGGCGCTGGACAGCCCGCTGATCTCGGCCGGGCGCGATGTCGGCTCGGCCGCGATCTTCGATCGCTCGCCCCGCGGGCGCGCGCTCGACTTCGAGCCCGGGCCTGATCCTGGATCCTTTCGTGACTCCCAGACCGGCTCGGCGTGGAACATGAGCGGTAAGGCCACTGCCGGCCCGCTGAAGGGAGCGCAGCTGACCCAGGTGGCCCACGACGATCAGTTCTGGTTCGCCCTCGCCGCCTTCTACCCGAACGCCGAGATCAGGCGCTGAACCCTTTGCGCTCGGATGGGGTCGAACCGACATGACCGCCGGTTCGCGCCTGCCGCTGACGCGCCTGGTTCTCAGCGCCGGTTTCCTCGGCGCCGCCCTGGTGCCCTTCGCCAAGATCTGCCTCGGCTGCTAGCCGCCCGGCAGGGGGTCCGAGAGCCGATGGAACGTCGACCGGCCGGCCGCGAAACCGATCCGGCTATCGGGGGTCTGAGGGACATGGGGTTCGCCAGACGGAGCGCGCTGTCAACCTACGGGCGATGCGCCGCGCCGGGCCAGAGCAGGAAGCCGCACTCGTCGAGCGCGCCCAAGAGGGCGATCGGGCAGCCTTCGAGGAGTTGGCTCGTCGCCATGCCGACCGCCTCTACGCGGTCGTCCTTCGCTTCGTCGCCGACCCCGAGCAGGCGCAGGAGGTCACCCAGGAGGCGTTCCTGCGGGCCTGGCGCGGAATCGGCCGTTTCCAGGCGCGCTCTCGCTTTTTCACCTGGCTCTACCGAATCGGCATCAACGAGGCCAAGCGTCATGCGGCGCGAAGGCCTCCCGTCGAGGTCGTCTCGCTCGACGACGAGCCGATTCCGGAGGCCCCGGACTGGAGCGAGGCGCCCGAGACCCGCGCTGATCAGGCGGAGTTGCGAGGCGTTCTCGAGCGGGCGATCCGCGGGCTCCCGATCGAGTACCGCGCGCCGATCGTTCTCCGCGACGTCGAGGGGTTGTCCACCCGGGAGGCGGCCGAGGTGATGGATCTCGGGGAGGCCGCCTTCAAGAGCCGGCTGCATCGGGCACGGCTGGCGGTGCGCCGCACGCTCGACGAGTACTTCCTGGAGGTAGGACCGTGATTCGCAGGCTGATCGCCCACCACCGCTACATGCGCGAGCACCGCTGGACGCATGCGCACCTGTCGGACTACATCGACGAGGGGCTGGACAGCGGACACACGGCCCGCGTCCAGGATCATGTGGGCATCTGCCCGGATTGCCACCGGGTCCTGGCCACGCTTCGCCGCACCCTCGAGGGTCTGCGCGCGCTGCGGACGGAGCCGAGCCCCGGCGTCGCGGGCGGCGTCATCGAGCGACTGCGCAAAGCGCCCTGACTGACTGGTCGCGAGTCGCCAGGTTCTACGACCGGCAGCTCTTCCTCGAGCGCCCGGCGCTGCGGGCGATGCTCGAGCTGGTGGCGATCTCGCCCTCCGATCGCCTGCTCGACGTGGGCACCGGCACGGGCGGGGCGCTGCGGCAGCTTCCGGGGTGCCCGGCGCGACCAGCTCGCGCGCTCGGGGTGGACAGCTCGGAGCAGATGCTCGCCCGGGCGCGAGCGGCGCTGCCCCGAGCGATCGAACTGGCGACCGCCGACGCCAGAGACCTTCCGTTTGCCGACGAAGGCTTCGAGGTGGTCACCTGCGCCTATCTCCTGCACCTGCTCGACCCGCGCTCGCGCGCTTCGGCCCTAGGAGAGCTGTACCGCGTGCTCGCGCCCGGCGGGCGCCTGGGCGTCGTCACCGTCGCACCGCCTGCCACCAGGCTCTCGCGCCTTGCGAGCCGGCCCCTGAGGGCAATCGCCGCCCGCTCGACGGGCGTCCTCGCGGGCCTGACGCCGCTCGACCCCTCGGATCAGATCAGCCTCGCGGGGTTCACGCTCGAGGCGAGTCGCCGGGTAGGCGGGGTCGGCTACCCGTCGCTCTGCCTGCTCGCGAACAAGCGCCGCTGATCGCCCTGGCCGCGCGCGAGAACCTGCAAACACCCCCCGCCGTGCCGTCGGCTCAGATGTCGGAGAAGAAGTTCAGCCCGAAGCGATCGAGGAACTTCTGCGCCTCGATGTTGAGTTGGAACAGCTCGCCAGTGTAGACGAGGATGCCCATCGCGATCAGGATCACGCCGCCGGTGGCGATGATCGCCGAGTAGTGGCGCTTGACCACCGCGAACGCCGCCGTCGCCCGGTTGAAGGCCAGCGCGGTGATCAGGAACGGGATCCCGAGCCCCGCGGAGTAGAAGGCGAGCAGGAAGGCGCCATGGGCGGCCGAGTCCGAGAGCGCGGCTGCGCTCAGGATCGCCGCCAGCGTTGGCCCGACGCAGGGCGTCCAGGCGATCGCGAACGCGGCCCCGGCGACGAGCGGTCCGCCCTTGCCCGCGCGCTCCATCAATGCGTCCACGCGCCATTCCCGGTTCAGCCGAACGACGAGCAGGCTGGCCACGAACAGCACCCCCATGAGGATGATGAGGATGCCCGCGATCTTGTTCAGCAGATCACGGTTCGTCTGAAGCGTCTGGCCGAGGCTCGTGGCCGAGAGGCCGAGAACGATGAAGATCGCCGAGAAGCTGGCGATGAAGAGCAGGCTGGGCACGAGCACCTGGCGCCGGCTGGCGCTCTCGATCTCGCCTGGGTTGAGGCCGGCGACGGCGGAGAGGTACCCGGGAACGAGCGGCAGGACGCAGGGCGACAGAAAGGAAACCACCCCGGCCGCCATTGCAGCGAGGACTCCGACCCCCGCCGCCGGATCGACCTCCATCGCTGCCGGCCTATCCGCCCAGCAGGTGGGTCTGGATGTCCGCCTCCAGCGTGGCGCCGTCCGGGTAGGCGCCGGGACGCTGATGGGCGATCTCGCCGCGCTCGTCGACGAACCAGGTCGTCGGTGACACCCCGCTCCAGCCGATGCTCCGAACCGCGTCGGCGTCCTGGTCGACGATGCTGGGGTACGGCACCGGGAGCTCCGCGAGGAAGTCCGCGGCCGCGGCCGCGTCATCCTGGATGTCCACGCCGACGAAGGCGACGTCCTTGGCATGCGCCTCGGCGACCTCACCGAAGAACGGGAACTCCGCCCGGCAGGGTGGACACCAGGAGCCCCACTGGTTGACCACCACCGGGTGGCCGCGGAGGTCGGCGAGCTTGGCCTCGAGGGCCCCGGTGGAGCCGTCGATGAGCTGGTTGGCCTGAGCGCGATTCTCGGCCAGGGGCCGGGGCACGCCCTTGCCGGAGGCGGCGGCGGCAGCCGGCTCGGCCGCCTCAAGCCCTTGCTCTCCTCCACCGCCGGCCTCACCGCAGGCGGCGATCGTCAGCGCAGCCACCAGCGGCAGCGAGGCGAGCAACGGCCGCCGACTCAGCGTCATCGTGCTCATCGCATCTATGACCCCCGGTGCGGCCTTCCGGTTCAGCCGTCGGGTTCGCGGCCGCTGAATCCTCATCCGGGCCGCTGGGTCAGATAGACGATGACCGCACGACGACGGCGACCGGAGGCGCGATGAAGGCAGTCTGGAACGGGGTCGTGCTGGCCGAGAGCGACGAGACGATCGTCGTCGAGGGCAACCACTACTTCCCGCCCGCGAGCGTCGACTTCAGCCACCTGGAGCGAAGTTGGATGCGTTCGCTCTGCTTTTGGAAGGGCGTCGCCAGCTACTACACGGTCGAGGCCGGCGGCGAGCGCGACCGCGACGCCGCCTGGACCTACCGCCATCCGCCCCCGTGGGTCCGCAAGATCCGCGACCACGTGGCCTTCTGGGGCGGGGTCGAGGTCAGGGACTAGGATCGCTTCGATGGACTGGACCTTCGACGGCGCCTGGCCCTTCGAGCCCCGCTGGTTCGAGTCGGAGGATGGCCCGATGCATTACGTCGACGAGGGGCCTCGCGACGGCGCGCCCGTGGTCATGGTCCACGGCAACCCCACCTGGTCCTTCCTCTATCGACACTTCATCCCGCCATTGATCGAGGCGGGATATCGCGCGATCGCCCTCGACCATCTCGGCTTCGGCCGCTCCGACAAGCCGGACCGCCCCGAGCTGTACACGATCGAGCGTCACTGCCGGCGGGCCGAATCCCTGCTGGAGTCGCTCGACCTCCGCGACGCGACCGTCGTGCCGCAGGATTGGGGCGGGCCGATCGGCCTTTGGTGGGCGACGCGTCACCCCGAGCGCGTGCGTGGCCTCTTCATCCTCAACACCTTCGCCCAGCGGCCGCGCGGCAGGGTCTCGCTGCCCCTGCCCCTCCGCCTCTTTCGCACGCCGGTCGTCGGCGAGGTCATGGTCAAGGGGCTCGACCTGTTCAAGCGCGTCTTTTTGTTTCGCGACGGCGTGGTCCATCGCGAGCGGCTGACGCCCGCGGTCAAGCGCGCCTACCGAGCCCCGCACCCGAACTGGTCGAGCCGGACGCCGATCCTCGTCTTCCCGCGGGAGATCCCATCGGGCCCCGACGGCGCCGTCTCGGAGCTCGTCGGCGAGATCGAGCAGGGCCTCGAGCGCGACTTCGGCTCCAAGCCCGTCGGCATCGCCTGGGCGATGAAGGACATCGCCTTTACCCCGGAGATGCTCGAGCGGGGCTGGCTCGGGACCTTTCCCGACGCCAAGGTCCTCAGGCTCGAGGACGCGGGCCATTACCTCCAGGAGGACGCGCACGAGCGGATCATCCCGGCGCTCCTGGCGCACCTGGGGCCGGCGCGCCCGACCTCCCCGTAGCGTCATGGAGCAACTCTCTCTCGGGGTCTTCGCCGACTCCCGCAAGGAGCACGAGCGGCGGCTGCCGATCCATCCGCAGCACGTCGCTGAGATCGACGCCGACCTGCGGCGCCAGATCTTCCTCGAGCATGGGTACGGCGAGCGCTTCGGCTTCGCCGACGCGGACCTGGCGCCGCTGGTCGGTGGGCTGCGCTCGCATCAGCAGCTCGTGCAGGAGTGCGACGTGCTGCTGCTTCCGAAGCCGATGGCGGACGATGTCGCCGAGATGCGCGAGGGCCAGGTCCTGTGGGGATGGCCGCACTGCGTCCAGGACGAGACGATCACCCAGCTCGCGATCGATCGCCGCCTGACCCTGATCGCCTGGGAGGCGATGAACTACTGGGAGGACGACGGATCGTTCGACATCCACGTCTTCCACAACAACAATGAGCTCGCGGGGTACTGCTCGGTCCTGCACGCGATGGGGCTGATCGGGATCACCGGGGAGTACGGCCGCCCGTTGCGAGCCGTGGTGATCACCTTCGGGGCGACGGGGCGAGGCGCGGTGACGGCGCTGGTGGCCCTGGGCATTCAGGACGTCTCGGTGCTGACGCGGCGTGCGGTCGCGGCAGTGGCCGCGCCGATCCACTCGACCAGGATGATCACCTTCGCTCGGGATCCGGATCACCCCGGCCAGATGCTCGACCTCGACAGCCAGCACGAGTCCGTCGCCGAGTTCCTCGCCGAGCACGACGTCATCGTCAACTGCGTCCTCCAGGACACCGACGCACCGCTGATGTTCGTCACCAGCGACGAGCTGGGGCTCTTCCGGCGCGGGAGCCTGTTCGTCGACGTCGCCTGCGACGCGGGCATGGGCTTCGAATGGGCGCGACCGACGTCGTTCGCGGACCCGATCTTCTCGGTCGGCGACGGCCTCTCCCACTACGCGGTGGATCACAGCCCCTCATTCCTCTGGGACTCGGCCACCTGGGAGATCAGCCGGGCCCTGCTGCCCCATCTGGGCACCGTCATCTCGGGGCCGCGGGCGTGGGAGGACGACGAGACCATCCGCCGGGCGATCGAGATTCGCGACGGCGCGATCCAGAACCCGAAGATCCTCTCCTTCCAGGGCCGCTCGGCCACGTTCCCTCACGTCCGGCTCTGACCAGCGCCCGCCGACTGGGCCCCTCCGCGCTGCCCCGATCGCTAGCCGTGGGTGTGAGTCACGGACATCGCAGCGTGATCAGGGGCAATCACGGCGGCGGGTCAACTTGGACGACGAGATCGAGTTCTCCATGCCGCCGTAGATCGTCAGGCTTGAGACCTTCAGGTGCGGCAGCACACACATCCTGATCCCCTCTCCGTCGACGTCCGTGAACATGAACGCGACGCGACCGATCCGGCTCTTCAACGACGACGCCTGGTCGTTCATCTGCGCAAATATCTTGTTCGAGAGGCCACGCTTGCCAAGCGCGACCATCTGGCCCTGATAGTCGGGATCGGCCCAGACGCAAACGTGTTTGCGCGGGCACTGCGCACCCTTCTGGGCGCCCCCCGCCGGCCCCGCCAAGATAAGCAAGCCGCAGACGGCCGAAATGATCAGTCCTCGCTTCATCGCGAGGAGACTAGCACCGGGTCGCGCACCGGGTCGCTACCGACAGGCCCACCTATCCTGCCCGGATGAGCGGCCGTCCCAACGCGCTGCCGGTGGCGATGGTCCTCGGCTCGATCGTCTCCGTCCAGGTCGGCGGTGCCGTCGCCTTCAACCTCTTCGACGAGCTCGGACCCGGAGGGACCGTGCTCTTGCGGACGGGGTTCGCCGCGGCGGTGCTGGCGGCGCTTTGGCGACCGAGGTGGCGAGGGCTCGATCGCCGTGCCTGGCGGCAGATCGCGGTCTTCGGCTTCGTCTTGGCGGCGATGAACCTGTCCTTCTACGTCGGCCTCGAGAGGGTGCCGCTGGGGATCGCGGTGACCCTGGAGTTCGTCGGCCCGCTGAGTGTCGCGCTGGCCGGCTCGCGCCGGGCGCTCGATCTGGTCTGGGTGGCGCTCGCCGCCGGCGGGATAGTGCTGCTGTCCGGGGGCCTCGGCGACTCGATCGACACGCTGGGTGCCGGCATGTGCCTGCTTGCCGGCGCCTTTTGGGGGGCCTACATCCTGCTCTCGGCAAGGATCGGGCGCGACTTTCCCGGGGGCTCCGGGCTGGCACTGGCGATGGTCGTCTCGGCGGCGATGCTGACGCCGGTCGGGATCGCCGACGCCGGCACCGACCTGCTCGCCCTGGCGCCACTCGCCGCCGGCTTCGCGATCGCAATGCTGAGCTCGGCGATCCCCTACTCGCTCGAGCTGGAGGCGTTGCGCAGCCTGCCCACGGGAGTCTTCGGCGTGCTGATGAGCATCGAGCCGGCGGTCGCGGCCCTGGTCGGCCTGATCGCCCTCGACCAGGGCCCCGCCTCGGCGGAGGTGGTCGCAATCGCGATGGTCGTCGTCGCCAGCGCCGGCGCGCTGCGCGCCGCGGCGGCCAAGACCGACCGCCCGGGCGTGCTCGAGCACTGAGCCGGCAGCAGGTCGTACTTCACTTCGTATAGTGGCGTGGGTGACCACCTTCTGGCGCCTGCTCGGCTTTCTGCGCCCCTATCGGCGCACGGTCATCTACTCGCTGGTCTTTGCCTGGGGGGCGATGGTGATGACGGTGGCGATTCCCTGGCTGGTCGGCCAGACCGTCGACGCGATCGACCCGCAGGACGGCGTCACCGACCGCGACGCGGTGCTGCCGCTGGTGCTCGCGATCACCGGGGCGGGAATCCTCCGGCTCGGGCTGACCGTCGTCCGCCGCCTGATCGCCGGCAGGGTCTCGGTCGCGGTCGAGTTCGACCTGCGCGAGCGCATCTACCAGCACCTGCAGGCGCTCGAGCTCGGCTTCTTCGACACCCAACAGACCGGGCAGTTGATGTCGCGGGCGACGGTGGACCTGCAGGGCATCCGCTTCTTCTTGGGCTACGGGCTGATCTTCCTCACCCAAAACGCGCTGACGCTGACCCTGGCCGCGGTCGTGATGTTCGCGATTCAGCCGCTGCTGGCGGCGCTGGCATTGCTGCCGGTGCCGTTCGTCGTCGCCAGCGCGATGCGCTTCAACCGCCTCTCCCGCCCGGCTCTGCAGGAGGTCCAGCAGCGGATCGCCGAGCTCACCGCGGAGGCCGAGGAGAGCATCTCGGGGATCCGGATCGTCAAGGCGTTCGCCCGCGAGGAGCACATGCTGGAGCGCTTCCGCCTGGCGGTCTCGCGGGTCTTCGACCAGAACGTCTTCTCGACCCGACTGCGCGCCTTCTACTCGCCGCTGCTCGGCTTCCTCCCCAGCCTGGGCCTCGCCGTCGTGCTTCTGGTCGGCGGCAACCAGGTGATCAACGGCCGCATCACCCTGGGCGACTTCACCGTCTTCTACACCTACATGCTGATGCTGATCGGGCCGATGCGAATGCTCGGCATGGCCCTCGGCATGGCCCAGCGCGCCGTCGCCTCGGGCAACCGCATGTTCGAGATCCTCGACCGCGAGCCACGGGTGGCGAGCCCCGAGGGCGCCCCGGAGCTTCCGCCCGGCGCGGGAAGCATCCGCTTCCGCGACGTCTCGCTTCGCTATGACGGCGGCGCCCCATCGCTGGAGGAGATCGACCTCGAGGTGCCGGCCGGGCGCACCGTGGCTCTGGTCGGGCCCACCGGCTCGGGCAAGACCAGCCTGGTGGCGCTGATCGCGCGCCTCTATGACCCCAGCGAGGGCCAGGTCATGGTCGACGGGGCCGACATCCGCTCGGTCAGGGTCGATTCGCTGCGCCACCAGATCGCCTTCGTCGCCGACGAGAGCTTTCTCTTCAGCACCACCGTCGCCGAGAACATCGCCTACGCCAAGCCCGAGGCCACGCCCGAGGAGATCGAGCTGGCGGCGCGCCGGGCGCAGGCGCACGACTTCATCTCCGCCCTGCCCGACGGCTACGAGACGCTGATCGGCGAGCGTGGGCTGACCCTGTCGGGGGGCCAGCGCCAGCGGGTGGCGATCGCCCGGGCGCTGGTCGCCGACCCCCGCATCCTCATCCTCGACGACGCCACCTCCTCGGTCGACGCGACCACCGAGGCCGAGATCAAGCGCGGCCTGCGCGCGGCGATGGCGGGGCGCACCACCTTCGTCGTCGCCCACCGGTTGTCGACGATCTCGCTGGCCGATGAGATCGTCGTCCTCGACCAGGGGCGGATCGTCGACACCGGCAGCCACTCCGAGCTGCTCGAGCGCTGCCCCCTGTATTCCGAGATCGCCGAGCACGGCCTCGCCGACAAGGTCTTCCTCCAGCACGACCTCGAGGAACGCGAGGAGGTGGCGCGCCTGTGAGCGATCGCGCCCGCCGCCGCCGCGACCAGGACCGCGACTCCGTGACCGAGCTCGACCCGGAGACCCAGCACTCCGACGTCGCCGAGGAGACCGAGGACCAGGCGAACCAGCCCGGCCGCTTCGCCGGCACGCTGTTGATGTTCCGCGACGTCTGGCGGCTGATCCGCGGCGAGGACCAGCGCGCCCGCAAGGTGAAGTGGATGCTGGGCCTGGTGGGCCCGTACCGCCGCCAGGTGGTGGCGATGTTCGTCGTCCTGATCTTGGCGACGGCGGCGGCCCTGGCGCCTCCCTACCTGGCCGGCCTCGCGATCGACGAGGGGATCAACAAGCAGGACCCGCAGATGCTGACCGCGGTGGTCATCGCCTTCCTGATCTCGGCGGGGCTGTACTGGGCCGCGACCTACGCCCAGACCTACCTCGTCGGCTGGGTCGGCCAGCGGGCGCTTCAGGACCTGCGCCAGCGCATCTACACGCATCTGCAATCGATGTCGATCGGCTTCTTCACCCGGCGCAAGCCAGGGGTGCTGATCTCACGCATGACCAACGACGTGCAGGCGCTCGACTCGCTGGTCACCGACGGGGTGGTCACCCTCTTCAGCAGCACGCTGACGCTCGCCGGGGTGGTCGCGATCCTGTTGTTGCTCGACGTGCCGCTGGCGCTCGTCACCTTCCTCACCTTCCCGCTGCTCGCGGTCGCCAGCGTCGGCTTCCGCATCGCCTCCGCGGGCGCCTACCGGGCGACCCGGGAGAAGATCGCCAACATCACCGCCTACCTGCAGGAGACGCTTTCCGGGGTGCGGGTGGTGCGCAGCTTCGCCCAGGAGGGGCGGCACATCGAGCGCATGACCGAGCTCAACGAGGAGAACCGCGAAGCGAACATGCGGACCGTCTACCTCAACGCGGCCTACTTCCCGGCGGTCGAGTTGCTGTCGGCGATCGGCACCGCGGTGATCCTGCTCTACGGCGGCTACCAGGTACTCGACGGCAACATCCAGATCGGGGTGATGATCGCCTTCGTCGGTTACCTGAACCAGTTCTTCGACCCGATCCAGCAGATCTCGCAGCTCTACACGACCTATCAGCAGGGGATGGCTGCGCTGGACAAGATCTTCGACCTGCTCGACACCGCCCCGGACATGATCGACAAGCCCGGCGCGCTCGACCCGGGCGAGATCCGCGGCGACTTGCGCCTGGAGGACGTCTCCTTCTCCTACTCGGGCTCGGAGCCCTGGGCCCTGAAGCAGATCGACCTGACCGTGCCCGCCGGCCAGACGGTGGCGCTCGTCGGCGAGACGGGCGCCGGGAAGTCGACGCTGGCCAAGCTCGTGGCCCGCTTCTATGACCCCCAGCGGGGCCGGCTGCTCGTCGACGGCCACGACCTCCGCGACCTCGAGGCACGGGCGTTGCGGCGCCAGCTCGGGATCGTGCCGCAGGAGGGGTTCCTGTTCTCGGGCTCGATCCGGGAGAACATCGCCTTCGGCCGGCCCAGCGCGGACCCGGAGGAGATCCGCGCCGCCGCGCGGGTCGTCGGCGCCGACACCTTCATCGACCGCCTCCCAGGGGGATTGGACACCGAGGTCGGCGAGCGGGGGACCCAGCTCTCGGCCGGCCAGCGGCAGCTGGTGGCGTTCGCCCGGGCCCTGATGGCCGAGCCGCGCATCCTCATCCTCGACGAGGCCACCTCGAACGTCGACGTGCGCACCGAGCGCACGATCGAGCGCGGGCTCGAGCGGCTGCTCGCCGGACGGACCGCGATCGTCATCGCCCACCGCCTGTCGACGATCAGGCGGGCGGGAAGGATCGTCGTGCTCGAGCACGGGGAGATCGTCGAGTCGGGCACCCACGACGAGCTGATCGAGGCCGGCGGGCGCTACGCCGACCTCTACGGCGACTGGGCCAGCCAGCAGGCGGCCTAGCCTCCGTAGGAGGTTAGGGGCTGACGCCGCCCGAGCCCGGGCTGACCCCACCGCTGCCGCCGCCGTTGGAGGGCGGGGCCGGCGCGGGAGTCGTCGCGGGCGGAGTCGTCGCGGGCGGAGTCGTCGCGGGCTCGACCGGGACCGTGTCGGAGGCAGCGGTCGATGGCTTGCCGGCCTTGCCGCACTTCTTGAAGCCGTAGTCGGCGGCCGCCTCGAGAACCGCGCTGGTGGCGGAGTCGATCTCGGCCTGGGCCTCTGCCAGCGCGGTCGCGTCGTCGCGGTCGGCGGCGAGGGACTCCTTCTCGAGGGCGCCGATCAGGTCCTCGAGCGAGGAGAAGAAGTCGTCGAGCGTCGCCTGGTCAGACTCGGGCGGAGTGAGGCTGCGCAGCTGGTCGAGCTCGCTGTTGGTGTAGTCGAGCTCCTGCTCGGCCTGTTCCTTGGTGTCGGCGGCGTCGATGTTGGCGACCGCGGCGGCGGTCTCCTCGCAGATGGCGTCGCCCTGCGAGATGAACTCGGATTTCGAGAGCGGCGTGGCCAAGCCTCCCGTCGAGGCGCCGGTGACCGGAGTGATCGGAGTTTGCTCGTCATCGCCACCGCCGGCGATCGCGACGCCGATCAGGACGAGCACGAGGACGACCGCCAAAACGGCAACAAGACGTCTCCGCTGATAGACGTCCATAACGATCCAAGGTAACAAAGCCGCCCGGGCGCCCGCCACCCGTTCTCCATGAATGCAGCGTTCTTGCCGCACGCCGCCCGAGAACTGGGGATCTAGGACTCGAACCTAGACTACGGGCACCAGAAGCCCGCGTGCTGCCAATTACACCAATCCCCAGAGCGAGGGCGAGGATAGCGAGGGCCAAAGCCGCGGCTGGTGGGGCGCGGGCGGCTAGGAGCCGATCCCTCCGAGGTCGGCCTCCGCGTCGGCCAGCGCCTCGCGCTGGGCGGAGATCTCGGCGCCCGACTCCAGCAGTCGGCGGGCGTGGGTGAGGTCCTCCGAGCGGCCGACGGAAAGGGCCGCTGCCACCGCCCCGCCCTCGAGGTACCAGGCCGAGAAGGTGCCCGAGTCTCGATCGCCGCGCCAGATCACCTCGTCCCACTCGGAGGCGGGCCCGACGTATTCGAGGCTGGCCCAGTCGGCGAGGTCGCTGAAGAAGTACGGCACCTCGCGGTAGGGCTCGTCGGAGCCGATCATCACGCGAGCGGCGTGGCGACCCTGCTGCAGGGCGACGTCCCAGTGCTCGACCCGCAGGCGACGACCGTGGATCTCGCTCTGCCAGGAACAGACGTCGCCGGCAGCGAAGATCCCGGGAACCGAGCTCTCGAGCTTCTGGTCGCAGACGATCCCGTCGTCGACCTCGAGCCCGGCGCGCTGCGCCAGCATCACGTCGGGCCTGACGCCGGCGCCGACCACGACCATCTCTGCCTCGACGGTGGTGCCGTCGCTGGTGACGACCGCCGTGACCCGACCATCGCCCTCGAACGCCTCGAGCTCCCTGCCGCCGAGGATCTCGACGCCCCTCGACTCCAACAGCTCGTGAAACCAGCGCCCGACCTCCTCGCCGAAGGTCCGCGACAAGGCCACCTCCTCGATCATCACGATCGTGCACCTGGTGCCGGTCGCGGTCAGCGAGGCGGCGACCTCGCAGCCGATGTAGCTGCCGCCGATGAGGACGACGTGCTCTGCCCGCCGGGCCCCCTCGCGGATCGCGTCGGAGTTGCCGTAGGCGCGCAGGTAGTGGACCCCCTCCAGCTCGGCGCCCTCGACCCGAAGGATGTTGACGTTGGCACCGGTGGCCAGCAGCAGCTTGTCGAAGCCGACCTCCTCCCTGGTCTGCAGCCTCGCGGTCCGCGCCTGCGCGTCGATCGCCATCACGTTCGTGCCGGTGAGCAGCTCGACGTGGTTTTCGCCGTACCAACCCGGCTCGTGCACGTAGGCGTCGGCGCGCTCGGCCTCGCCGCGCAGGTACTCCTTCGACAGCGGCGGGCGTTCATACGGCGGCTCGGGCTCGCGCCCGACGAGCAGGATCGAGCCATCGGCGCCGCCCCGGCGCAGCTCGGCGGCGCAGCTGGCGGAGGCGATGCCACCGCCGACGAGGAGGTAGTCCACCTCGCGGTCGGCCATCGCCTAACCGCTGCCCGCGCCGACGTCGATCACGCGCCGTTGGCGGAGACGCCGCCGGCACCGAAGTAGGTCGTCAGATCCTCCTCCACCGTGGGATCGAGCACGGCGAGGATCTCGTCGCCGGGCTCGAGCACCGTCTCCGGCCCGGGCACGAAGCCGCGCCCCTCGCGCAGGATCGAGATCAGCAGGCTGCCGTCCGGCATCTCCAGGTCGCCGACGCGCACCCCGGCGGCCTTCGAGTCCTGGGGCAGGAGCATCTCGATGATCTCCAGGTGCTGCTCGGGTAGGTCGAGCAGGTGGACGAGGCCGTAGTCGGGCACCTCGTGCTCGATCAGGCGCAGGATCAGGTCCGTGGCCGAGACCACCGGCCTCACCCCCAAGAGCTCGAACCATTGCTTGTTGCGCGGGTTGTTGACGCGGGCGATCGTGCGCTCGCAGAGATACTTCTCCTTCGCCACCTGGCAGATGAGGACGTTGTCCTCGTCGTCGCCGGTGACCGCGATCACCATGTCCGCGCGCGAGATCCCCGCCCGTTCGAGCACCCACAGCTCGGAGGCGTCGCCGTATTGGGCGTTGTGCTCGAGCTCCTGTTCGACGGTCGCGAAGCGGTCGCGGTCGTTCTCGATCAGGGTCACCTCGTGGCCCTTGTCGAGGAGCTCGCGCGCCAGGTTCCATCCGACCTTGCCGGCGCCGGCGATGATCACATACATGCGTTCGCCCCTCCGCCGCTAGCCATCGGGGGTGCCCCCGGCACCGGCCTTGGCGGCTGCCTCGCGCACCTCCGAGGTGAGCATCTCGATCGCCACCCGGGTCGGGCAGATCGTGTGCACCCCCTGCGACTCGTACCACTCGGCCCGGTAGGGGTCGAGGATGCGGGCGATCACGATCGGGACGTTGAAACGGCGCTGGGCGATCTGGGCGATCACCAGGTTGGTGTTGTCGCCGTCGGTGGCGGCGACGAAGGCATCGGCGCCGTCGATCCCGGCCTCCTCGAGGGCCTCGATCTCAAGCCCGGTGCCGACCGTGTAGCGGCCGCCCTTGTCCTCCCAGGACTCCTCCAGGCCGATCTCCAGCCGCGCGTGCGACTCGGGGTCCTCGTCCAGGCACGAGACCGTGTGCCCCTCGTCGAGCATGGTCCTTGCCACCGACGAGCCGACCCGCCCGATTCCGACGATGAGGATGAACATGGCGCGGATCTTAGACCCGAGAGACGCCGGGTCGCCGCCGCGGATCGAACCGGGCCGGAGCGTCGTCGTCCGCCGCGGGGGCGGTGAGCAGCACCCGGCAGGGCGCCTTGCGCAACACGTACTCGGTCACCGGGCCGACCTCGGCGGGACGCGAGCCGCCGACGCCGCCGAGGACCGCCCCGCCGCGGATCGACGTCGGCGGCTCCGCGCCCATCACGATCACGTCGATGTCGCGTTCGCGCGCCGCCGCGATGATCCCGGCTCCGAGGTCGCGCGCGCGCACGACCGAGGTCGCCACCTCGACCGTGTCGTACTCCTCGCCGACCTCCTGGGCGCGGGCGAGCGCCCTGTTGGCCACCTCCATCCGCCGGGGTGGCGGCGGCGCGTCGAGCGGCACCGTCAGCGGCAACTCGAGCACGTAGACCACCTCCAGGTTCGGCGGGGTCTGGCCCGGCTCGTCGGCCGCCTCGGCGAGCCGGCCGGCGGTGTCGACGATGTCGTCGTCGAGGGCGGTGCCGAAGACGGGCACCAGGATGCCCCCGTAGCTGGCCGAGCGCACGTCCTTGACCAGCGCCTCGGCGGGCACGGTGACGCGTTTGGTCAGCGACGTCCCCTGGACCCCCACCCGGTAGACGACATAGGCGACCAGCCCGACGATCATCCAGGCACCGCCGATGTAGCGGGCCTGGTCGTGGTAGACGACGACGCTGACCCAGGCGAAGATCATCACCGCCGCGGCCACGACCGATGGCAGCGGGATCTCGGCGCCGCGGAAGCGGACGTCGAGCGGCACCCGGAAGGGCCGCTCGCGATCCGGCTGGGTGATCCGCAGGCGGACGATCGACAGGTGCGCGATCGTGAACGCGATCGTCGCTCCGAAGGCGTACAGGCCCCCGAGGAAGAGGACGTCGCCCGGGACGACCAGCGCGAAGGCGATCACGGCGCCGGCGATGATCGCCACGTAGGGCGTGCGGCGGCGGCGTCCGAGCTTGCCGAGCCAGCTCGGGATCTGGCGGTTGGTCGCGAGCGCGTAGGTGTGACGGGAGAGGCCGAGCATCGACATGCTCGCCGCCCAGATCAAGACCGCGGGCGCGATCGCGGTCACCGCCACCCGCATCGTGTTCGAGACCCAGGTCGGCTCGAAGCGATCGACCACGCCGAGCACGGGCTGTTCCAGGTACGTCGTCGCCAGCTCCGTCTGGGGCCCGTTAGGGGTCGCCACCACCGGCACGGCCATCAGCGCGACCACCGCCACCCCGGTGTAGAGGATCGGCACCACCGCGGCGCCTGTGGCGACCAGCCGGCGCAGGTCGCCCTGCTCGAAGCGCAGCTCGAGCGTCAGGTCGGAGGCCGCCTCGATCCCCGCGTAGGCGAGGGTGGCGATCACGCCTGCGTAGATCGCGTCGTCGAGCGAGGGCGAGTCCCAGAGGTCGAGCTCGGCCGTCAGCGCTCCGGGGTCGAAAGAGGTGATCGCCCCGACCACGACGACCGCGATCAGGAGCAGGACCCCGGCGAGCGCGAACACCGCCACGGTGAGCTGCCGGCGCATTCCCGAAAAGCCGACGACGTTGAACCCGGCGACCAGCGCGATCACCGCCCCGGCGGTGATCAGCTCGGCGGCGCCGTCGCCGAACTCCGAGGAGATCGGCGTCAGGTAGTGCGGCACCGAGATCGCCGCCAGCGCGACGACGATCAGGTAGTCGATCAGGACCGCCCAGCCGGCGACGAAGCTGACCAGCTCGTTGAAGGCGTGGCGCCCCAGGGTCGAGGAGCCCCCGCGCTCGCGGAACATCGCCGAGCCCTCGACGTAGCTCATCGCGTTCAAGATGAAGACGAGGCCGACGGCAGCAAACAGCAGCGGCGTCAGCGCCAGGCCCTTGTCGGCGACGATACCGATCGAGAAGTAGATCGAGAACCCGAGTGCCGAGTAGCTGACGGCGAACAGCCACGGGACTCCCAGCAGCCGTTTCACGGGCGCCCTCGCGTCGCCAGGTACAGGCGCCCGGCGCCCATCCCGGTGAAGACCAAGCCGAGCAGGCACCCGATCGACAGCGGGCCGCCGCCGTTGGCGAGGGTGACGATCAGGATCGTCAAGCCGAAGCCGATGATGACGACGGCGAAGATGCGCGTGACCGCGCGGTAGACCTCGTCAGGGGCGGCCATTGGGCGATTCTAGGTCGGCGCGTGGCCGCTGCCGAGCGCGCTAGGCGGGAATCGGCGGGCGCGAGCCGCGGGGCTCGCGGGAATCCTCGGGCTTGGCGGCGACGATCACCCGGCATGGCCGCTCGGCGAGCACCGTCTGCAGCGTCTTGCCGTAGAGCGGGACCCCGTTTCGATAGCGAAGCTGCATGACTACGGCGGCGGCGTTGATCTCCGTCGCCCGCTCGACGATCCTGACGCCGGCCTCACCGGGCCGCACCCGCTCCACCTCGCCGCTGAGGCGCCGCCCGCAGATCAGCTTCGCACGCTCGATCTTGCTCTGCGCCTCGCTCTCCGCGGCGTCCAGAGCGGCGTCGAGCGCCAGGTCCTTGGGCACCTCCACCAGCGAGAGCACGTGAATCGCCCGCCGGCGCTTGGACCCCAATGCCGCGGCCGTGGCCACTGTCTCCTCGAGGAAGGGCTCGTCCTCAAAGGCGACGAGCACGCTCTTGTACTCGACCTCCTGCACCCCCAGCGGCTCCAGGCTCTGCACCTTGACGGTCTGGCGCAGGGGCAGCCCCTGGCGGCGGCGGTAGAGGAGGTACACCGCGAGCCCGATCGCCATCCAGGCGCTGCCGGCGATCAGCGTGGAGACGTTCAGGGCCATAACCACGATCCACGCCGCGAAGGTCCCGAAGCCCCCGAGCAAGGCCGTCAGTGGAACCTCGACGCCGCGGATGCGCACGTTGGCCGGCGGCTTCCAGGGCCGCTCTTGGTCGGGCCGGCGACTTCGCAATCGCACCACAGCCAGATGCGCGACCGTGAACGACAACATCGCACCGAACGAGTACATGGTCGCGAGGAAGTCGAGCTGGCCGGGCAGGATCGTCAGCGCCGCGACCGCCGAGAAGACGATGATCGCCACGTAAGGGGTCTTGAAGCGCGGATGGATCTGTCGCAATCGCTCGGGGAGTTGGCGGTACTGGCCCATCGAGAAGGTCAGTCGCGAGAGCCCGATCAGCGCTGCGTTGGTCGCGATCAGCAGAATCACCGCGGCCAGGATGCCGACGTAGATGCGCAATCCGTCGGTGAGCCCAGCCGAGAGGCCGAGGTTCTCGACGATGCCCAGCACGGGATCGTCGGCGTACTTCGTCCCCAGCTCGGTGGTGAAGTTCCCGGCCGCGTCCCGGGTCACCGGCATCGCCGAGAGGGCGACGATCGGCAACAGCGCATACAGGCCGAGCACGGCCAGCACGGTGAGGCCGGTTCCCCGGGGCACGGTTCGAGAGGCGTCGCGCGCCTCCTCGGACATGTTCGAGATCGTCTCGATCCCGGTGTAGGCGATCATCCCCACCGCCACGCCGAGCGCGGCGTCACCCCAGGTCGGTGCGACGCCGAGATCGACGTTCTGGATGAGGATGTCCGGATCGAGCACGAGCGTGATCCCGATCACCACGAGCACGACCTGGGTCAGCAGGTCGGCGATCGCCAAGACCAGGTTGAACCGCGCCGACTCACGGGTCCCCTTGACGTTGAGCGCGGCGAGCAGCGCGATCACGACGACGCCGCCGATGATGTCGCCGGGGCCGTGACCGAGCGGGTCCCAGAAGACCGCCAGGTAGTGGGGCACGAAGAAGGCCGAGATCGCGACGGTGATCACGTAGTTCAGCATCTGGCCCCAACCGGCGACGAAGCTGACCAGCTCGTTGAAGGCGTGGCGGGCGAAGCTCGACGAGCCGCCCGCCTCCGGGTACATCACGGTGGCTTCGACATAGGTCGCGGCCGTGCAGGCGAAGATCACCCCGGCGATCAGGAACGTCACCGGCGTCAGCCCGAGGGCGAATGCGGCGACGACGCCGAGCGCGTAGTAGATCGAGGAGCCGACGTTGCCGTAGGCCGCCGCGAACAGCGCCCCGGTGCCGTGAACCCGGCGAAGGGCCTGCTCTCGCGGGTGCCGCTCGGCCATCAATCGCGACTATAGGGCCGCCCGCCGGTCGCTATCGTGGCCATCGATGAGCGAGTTGATCCATACCTGCTACCGGGTCCTGGACCCCGCCCGCTCCGTCGCCTTCTACGAGAAGCTGGGCTTCGAGGAGATCCACCGGCTGCCGATCGGCGACGACGCCACCAACGTATTCATGGGCCTGCCCGGCGACGGTCCCCGGCTGGAGCTGACCCACAACCACGACGTCACCGAGCCCTATGAGACCGGCACCGGCTACGGCCACGTCGCCGTCGCCGTCGACGACCTCGACGCCACCCTGGAGCGTCTCTCCGAGTTGGGCATCGAGCCCGAGCGCCCGCCCTACTCGGTCCGCGAAGGCGGCTCGCGCCTGTGCTTCGTCCGTGATCCCGACGACTACCGGATCGAACTGCTCGAGGTTGCCTCGGGCGATCAGGGCCTGGACAGCTCGAGCTAGGCCGTCTGGCGGCGCACACGCCGCGCATGGCGGCGGCTGACGTCTGCCGGCGTCGGACAGCCGCAGAGCGCCAGCGCCAGCTCGACCTCGGCCCGCAGCAGCTCGAGGACGGCGCGGGCGCCCTGCTCCCCGCCGACCGCCAGCCCCCACAGCGCCGGGCGACCGACCAGAACGGCCGAGGCCCCGAGCGCGAGCGCGACGACGACGTCGCTGCCACGGCGTACGCCGCCGTCCATCAGCACCGGGACGCGGCCCGCGACCTGCTCGGCCACCTGCTCGAGGGCGTCGATCGTCGCCGGAGCGCCGTCCAGCTGGCGGCCGCCGTGGTTGGAGACGACGACGCCGGCGGCGCCCGCCTCGACGGCCAGCTCGGCGTCGGCCGGGCTGACCAGCCCCTTGACCACGATCGGAAGCTCACAGCTCTGGGCGAGGGCGGCGAGGTCATCCCAGTCGAGCGAGGGGTCGACCAGGTCGAAGACCTGCTTCGGGGTCAGCGCCACGTCCGAGCCCACCGCCGCCTGGATCGCCGGCGCCACCGAGGTCACCTGGTAGCCGCTGCGCAGGTCCCGCTCACGGCGCCCGGCGAAGGGAGCGTCGACGGTGAGAGCGATCGC
>JBDTSW010000013.1:0-32660 GCA_039930945.1 bacterium | reverse complement strand
CGCGCAGCTGCTCGGCACCGCCGGCCGGCACCGCGAGCGCGTCGCAGCGCTCAGCGGCCTTGCCTGAGCGCCGGCGCCTACAGGTCCCAGTTGAGGACGCGGTTGCGGACCTTCTCGTCCAAACCTCGGAGCAGCGAGTCGGAGAGCTGGCGGTGGTCGTACTTCTCAGCCGCCTGCTTCGCCTTCCCGATCGCCGGACGCATCTCGGTGAAGAAGAGCAGGTAGCTCAGCCTCTTGCGCAGCTTCACGATCATGTCGATCGTCACGCATCCGAACCCCGGACCGTGGACGACCGTCTCGGTATCCGAGCGCACATCTCCCTTGCCATGGAGCACGAACAGGAGCGGCGGGTCCTCGGGCGGGTCGATCGGGGGGTCGAGGCTGGACACGACCCAGCGGTCCTGCTTCGTGAACGCCTGGTCGCCACTCGACGATGCGCGCACCTCCTCGTCCCCGTCCGAGCCGAGGTCGGAGGTCCACCGCACCGACAAGATCGTGGTGCCGGTGTCCTTGATCTTGATCAGCGAGCGCAAATAGCGTCCCTTCGCTGTATCGACCCGGGCCGTCTCGCGACCGCCGGTGTTGGCCGGCCCCACCTTCAGGGACTGGCCCTGAACCTTGCCCGCGCCGTCGGAGTCGGTGAACGGGAAGCCGCCCACGCCGAACACGAGCCCTCCGTCGAAGGCATCCTCCTGCTTCGCGCTCCCCTTGCCGGTGGATCCGTCTTCGACAGGGGTGTAGGCGGGTGAGGCCAGCTCGCAGGGGGTCACGCTGTTCAACGGGTCCCACTTGGTGGGACCTGCTCCGCGCAAGGCGACCGCGTCGATGCTCGTCGTGCCCGCCAGCGCGAGCGCTGTGAGGGCGCAGAGCGCGCCCGCGAGCGTCGCGAACCCCAATCGCCGGCCGCGCCTGCCCGGAACCGAGTTGCCTCGCTGCGGTTGGTCACCCATCGCCACCTCGTCCGCCCTCGGCCGCGAACGATCCGCGGCCCAGCGGCAATCCTACACCCGCTCGGGCTGATCAGTCGCCGACGACCTTGGCGTCGGCGAGCAGCTTCACCTTGCCGCCGAGGCGGTACTCGATGTCGATCGTCTCGTGCTTGCGGTAGGTGCCGAAGAGCCCCATGTACATCGCCGCCCAGCGCATCGCGCCGACCCTGCCCTCCTTGACGATCGAGCGCCTGAAGACGACCTCCCCGTCGCCGATGTCGTAGTCGGTCGCGGGGGTCTGCTCGACCCCGTTGACGTAGACGCGGATCGGCGGCTCGGCACCGTTCGGCAGCTCCACCCGGCGGCCCACCTCGACCCCCTCTCCCTCACGGTTGGGGAAGGCCTTGATCTCGTCGTTCATGCCAGCGCCCTGCTGATCGCCTCAAAGGCCGAGCCGCCGTCGGTGTCGAGCGGGCGCCTGCCGATACCCCCCGCATACGGCACCAAGCTGCCGTCGCCCATCACGTCGAGGCCGGCGTCGCGGCTGCGGAACATGCGCCCGGTGGAGAGCTCGAGCCGGGCGGCCACCCGCTGGCCGGGCTCGTAGTCGCGGAAAGCGCTGATCGTGCCCAGCCGGGCGCCGGCGCGGATCTCCTCGGCCCGCGCCCGCAGCCTCGCGACCGCCTCGTCGAGCGCCTCGAAGCGCTCGCGCTCGACGCTGGAGCCGCGTCTGACCGTGAGCGTGTAGGTCAAGCTCCGCGGCGCGGGCGCTTCGGCCGGCGCGCCGGCGGCCCCGTGATCTTCTCGGCGCCCTCGCGGTCGCCGATCTGCACGTAGTCGAGATCCCGGTCGCCCGTGTAGATCTGGCGCGGCCTCGCGATCTTCTGCTCGGGATCGTCGTTCATCTCCATCCACTGCGAGACCCAGCCGGCGGTCCGCGGGATCGCGAAGATCACCGTGAACATGTCGGTCGGGATCTCGAGCGCCTCGTAGATCATCCCCGAGTAGAAGTCGACGTTCGGGTAGAGCTTGCGGTCGGTGAAGTACTCGTCGTCGAGCGCACGCTTCTCGAGCTCGGTGGCGATCTCGACCAGCCGGTTCTCCGCGGTGGCCTCCAGCACCTCGTCGAGGTGCTTCTTGATGATCCGCGCCCGCGGGTCGTAGTTCTTGTAGACGCGGTGGCCGAAGCCCATCAGCTTCTCCTCGCGATTCTTCACGCTCTCGAGGAAGTCGGGGATGTTCTCGACCGTGTCGATCCGGCGCAGCATCCGCAGCACGGCTTCGTTGGCCCCGCCGTGAAGCGGCCCGTAAAGCGCCGCGACCCCGGCGGCGATCGCCGAGTAGGGGTCCACCTGCGACGAGCCGACGCCGCGAACCGCGTTGGTCGAGCAGTTCTGCTCGTGGTCGGCGTGGAGGATGAAGAGCACGTCCAGGGCCTTGGTCAGGCGGGGATCCGGCTCGTATCGGGCCTCTGTCTTCTTGAACATCATCGAGAGGAAGTTCTCGGGGTAGGCGAGGTCGTTGTCGGGATAGATGTAGGGCAGCCCCATGTTGTGGCGGTAGGCGAAGGCGGCGAGCGTCGGCATCTTGGCGATCAGCCTGATCGCCGCCATGTAGCGCTCCTCGGGGTCGTCGATCTGCTTCGCGTCGGGGTAGAAGGTCGAGAGCGCGCCGACCCCGGAGAGCAGCATCCCCATCGGGTGCGCGTCGTAGCGGAAGGTCTCGAACAGGTGCTTGATGTCCTCGTGGACGAAGGTGTGGTGGGTGACGTCGTAGGTCCAGCGCTCGAGCTGCCGCTCGGTTGGGAGCTTGCCGAAGGTGAGCAGGTAGGCGACCTCGACGTAGCTGGAGTGCTCGCACAGCTGCTCGATCGGGTAGCCCCGGTGCTGCAGGATCCCCGCTTCGCCGTCGATGTAGGTGATCTGGGAGCGACACGACGCCGTGTTCGTGAACGCCGGGTCGTAGGTCATCAGGCCGAAGTCGTCCTCGGAAACCTTGATCTCCCGCAGGCCCATCGCGCGAACGGTGCCCTCGGTGATCTCGAGCTCGTAGGTCTCGCCGTTGCGGTTGTCGGTGATCGTCAGCGTCTCGGTGCCGGCCGTCGCGCCTGCGCCGCCGTACTGCTGGGTCTGCTCCTCGATAGCCATGGCCTCTCCTAGTTCGCTTGCCACTCGGGCACGCCCGATTCTCGCAGCTTGCGTCCGCAGCCGGGTCAGGTGGCGCCGATTCCTAGGCGAGCTGGGTCATCGAGCGCAGCTCGGCAAGGCGGGCGTCGATCTCGCCGCGCTCGAGGCGGGCCACTCGCTCGGTGCCGAAGTCCTCGACGTTGAACGAGGCGAGCACGGTCCCGTGCGCCATCGCCTGGCGCAGAGCGCCGTGCCCGGAGCCCCGCGCCTGCGCGTCGAGGTAGCCGAGGAACCCGCCCGCGAAGCTGTCACCGGCCCCGGTCGGGTCGCGAACATCCTCCAGCGGCAGGCCCGGCACCGCGAAGAACCCCTCGGGGGTGAACAGCGCGGCGCCATACTCGCCCTGCTTGGCGACGACCACGCGCGGGCCCAGCTCCATCACCGCCCGCGCCGCCCGGGCCAGGTTCGGCTCCTCGGTCAGCTGACGGATCTCGGCGTCGTTGACGATCACGCAGTCGACCTCGCGGATCGCTTCCAGGAGTGACCCGCGTGCCGTCTCGATCCAGAGGTTCATCGAGTCCAGCGCCGCGAACCGGGCACCGGTGCATTGGCTCCGGACCTTGCGCTGGAGGTCGGGCTGGATGTTCGCCAGGAACAGCGTCTCGGCGTCGCTCGAGGCCTGCGAGAGCTTCGGGTCGAACTCGCCGAACACGTTCAGGCGCGTCTCGTCGGTGTGGGCGAGGTTCATGTCGTACCCGTAGTGCCCGCGCCAGAAGAAGGTCTCGCCGTCCTCGATGCGCTCGACGTCGGAGACGTCGACGCCGCGATCTCGCAGCAGCTCCAGGTGCTCGGAGCCGAATTCGTGGCCGACCGAGCCGACGACGCGCACATCCGTGAAGAAGCTCGCGGCCAGGGCGAAGTGAACGGCCGAGCCGCCCAGCATCCCTTCGCGCTCTCCGAACGGCGTTTTCACGGCGTCGAAGGCGATCGAACCGACCACCGTCAGCGACATCGCGCGGCATCCTGGCAGACTTGCTCGACAATGCGCGCGATCCAGGTCAACGAATTCGGCGGCCCGGAGGTCATGAACCTCTCCGAGCTGCCCGATCCCGAGCCCGCCGACGGGATGGTCATTGTCGACGTCGCCCGCTGCGGGATCAACTTCGCCGACACCCATGCGACCCGCGACGACTATCTGGCAAAGCAGTCCCTGCCGATGGTTCCGGGGGGCGAGATCTCCGGCCGTACCCCCGACGGTCGCCGTGTCGCCGCGATCCTCGGCGGGGGCGGGTACGCCGAGAAGGTCGCCGTCCCCGAGGGCTGGCTGGTGCCGTTGTCGGACGCGATCTCCGACGACGTCGCCGCCGGCATGCTGCTGCAGGGCCTCACGGCCCACGCTCTCGTTCACCGCTGCGCCAGGCTGGAGCCAGGCGAGACGATCGTCGTCGAGGCCGCCGGCGGCGGCACCGGGACGCTGGCGGTTCAGCTCGCAAAGCGGGCGGCCGGCCGGGTGATCGCCCTTGCCTCGAGCGAGTCCAAGCGCGAGCTGGCGACGCGCCTCGGGGCCGACGCCGCGATCGACTCGCGCTCCGAGGATCTCGGCGACGCGATCATCGAGGCGAACGGGGGCGAGCCGGTCGACGCGGTGCTGGAGATGTCCGGCGGCGAGACCTTCGAAACGTGCCTGCGGGCGCTGGCGCCGTTCGGGCGGCTGGTCGCCTTCGGCAACGCCTCGCGTCAGCCCAACCAGATCGACACCGGCCACCTGATGCGCCACTCGCGCGCCGTCATCGGCTTCTGGCTGATGCACCTCGTCGGGCGGCGCGAGCTCGTCGCCTCGATGGTCGCCGACCTGATGCAGGCGATCGAGGCGGGCGAGCTGGAGGTCGTGATCGGCGGCGTCTACCCGATGTCCGAGGTGAGGCAGGCGCATTCCGACCTCGCCGCACGCCGCACCCACGGCAAGCTTCTCCTGGACCCTGCCGGCTGATGACCGCCTTCCGTGACCTGGGCCTCGGCCAGGAGCTGATGAAGACCCTGGAGGGGCTGGGCTACGAACAGCCGACGCCGATCCAGGAGCAGGCCATCCCCGAGCTCCTCGCCGGACGCGACGTGATCGGGCAGGCGCAGACCGGCACCGGCAAGACCGCGGCCTTCGGGCTGCCGCTGCTGGAGTACCTCGACCCGGATTCGGAGGACACCCAGGCGATCGTGCTCACTCCCACGCGCGAGCTCTGCATCCAGGTGACCCAGGCGCTGCGCACCTACGCGGAGCACCTCGACGTCGAGGTGCTGGCCGTGTTCGGGGGCCAGGCGGTGGCCACGCAGCAATCGCGGCTGCGGCTCGGCGCCCAGGTCGTGGTCGCCACGGTGGGGCGGATGATGGATCTGATGAACCGTGGCTCGCTGATCCTCAGCTCAGCCCGCTACATCGTCCTCGACGAGGCCGACGAGATGCTCGACCTCGGCTTCATCGAGGATGTCGAAAAGATCCTCCGCATGTGTCCGAGCGGCAGGCAGACGGCGCTGTTCTCGGCGACGATACCGCCGCCGGTCGCGCGCTTGGCAGAGGGCTACATGTACGACCCGGTGACGATCAAGGTGAGCCCGCAGCAGCTCACTGTCGACGCGATCGAGCAGGCCTTCGTCGAGGTCCCTGCCAAGGAGAAGACCGAGCGCCTGATGGAGGTGCTGCGCGCCGAGGAGCCCGAGCAGGCGATCATCTTCTGCCGCACCAAGATCGGCGCCGCCCGCCTCGACGAGTCGCTGCGCCGCAAGGGGCTCAAGGCCAAGGCCCTGCACGGCGACATGAGCCAAGGACAGCGCGACGGCGTCATGCTGGCCTTCAAGGCGCACAACCTGCCCCTGCTGGTGGCGACGGATGTCGCCGCCCGTGGCCTCGACATCGAGCACGTCACCCACGTCATCAACTACGACGTGCCGACCACCACCGACCCCTACGTCCACCGCATCGGGCGCACCGGGCGGGTCGGGCGCACGGGCCGGGCGATCACCTTCGTCACCCCGGCCCAGAGGGATGAGATCGAGCGGATCGAGCGCGAGGCCAGGACCTCGATCGGCGAGTGGGAGCCGCCCGAGGAGCGACTCGAGCACGCCCCCCGCCCGCGCCGCCGCGACCACGCCAAGGAGGATGCGAAGCCCAGGGGGGGCGATCGCCCCAAGCTTGCCGCCGAGCCCGGCGCCGAGGACCTCCCGGAGGGCGACGCCGCCCTCGAAGTGGCCTCCGCCAACGGCGACAACGCGAAGCTGTTCATCAACCGCGGCGGGCGCAGCGGCATCTCCGAGGACGACATCCGCTGGGCGCTGGTCGAGGGGGCGGTCGTGCCGGACGACGCGATCCGAGAGATCAGGGTCCTCGAGCGCTTCTCTTTCGTCGACCTCGATGCCGAGCACGCCGCGCGCGCGCTCGAGCGCCTCGACGGCACCAAGCTCAAGGGCAAGCAGGTTCGGGTCGAGTACGCGAAGGGCTAGCTGGGCCAGATGCCCGCGGCGGGCGCCGCCGCCCTAGCCTCCCGCTCCATGGTTGCCGCCCCGATGCTCGTCGCCGCGGTTCTCGCCGGCGTCTATCTGGCCTGGGACCCGGCCAGCGCTGACCTGGCCGCGCAGACCTTTCGCGCCGACTTCTTCGACGCCAACGGGTTCGCGGTCCTCAGCAACGCCTGGTATGCCGGCCACCATCTTCCCGGCTACTCGCTGCTGTTCCCGCCGCTGGCCGCGCTGATCGGCCCTCGTCTGGTCGGCGCCCTCGCCGCCGTGGCCGCGGCCGGCCTGTTCGCGGCCCTCGCCCACGATCGCTTCGGTGAGCGCGCCCGGCTGGGGGCGCTGTGGTTCGGCGCCGCGACGGCGATCAACCTGTTCACCGGCCGGCTCACCTTCGCCCTCGGGATCGCGCTCGGGCTGGCGGCGCTGCTGGCGCTGCAGCGGGGTCGCTCGCGCCTGGCCCCGCCGCTGGCGGTGCTGACCAGCTTCGCCAGCCCGGTCGCGGGGCTCTTCCTCGCGATCGCGGGCGGGGCGGTGGCCATCGCCGGGCGCCGGGCGGGCGCCGGTCGCGACCAGGGGTGGAGGCCGGGCGCCGCCGTCGGGATCGCGGCGATCGCGGCGGCGGTCGGAATGGCGCTCGCCTTCCCGATCGACGGTGTCGAGCCGTTCGTCGCCTCGGCCTTCCAGAACGTCCCCATCTTCGCCGCGGTGGCGCTGGTGCTGATCCCCGGCGACGAGCGGGTCTTGCGCTGGGGGATCGCGCTGTACGCGCTGGTGGCGATCGCGTTGTTCGTCTTCGACAACGCCGTTGGTGGCAACGTCACCCGGCTGGGGGCTCTGTTCGCCGGCCCGGTGATGGCGCTGGCTCTGGCCGGCCGCCGCCCGCTGGCGCTGGCGATCGTGGCGCTTCCCCTGCTCTGGTGGCAGTGGTCGGCCCCGGTCCGCGACGTCGCCGACGCGATCGACGACCCCTCGGTCGAGCGCTCGTTTCATCGTCCCCTGGTCGACGAGCTCGGCCGCCGCACCGTCGGCGCCCCGACCCGGATCCAGGTCCTGCCGACCCGCAACCGCTGGGAGGCCGTCCACGTGGGCGAGGCGTACCCGCTGGCGCGTGGGTGGCTGCGCCAGGCCGAGTCCGACGACTTCGACCTGTTTGAGCACGGCCGCCTCGACCCCGCCTCCTACTTCGACTGGCTGCGCGACAACGCCGTCGACTACGTCGCCGTCCCCGAAGGCGTCGAGCTCGACTACCTGGCGACGGATGAAGCCGAGCTGATCGCCTCCGGCCTGCCCTACCTCGAGCTGATCTGGCACAACCCCGACTGGGAGCTCTACGAGGTGGCCGGGGAATCGACCCTGGTAACCGCGCCCGGAGGCTCCGTGCCCTCCGCCGACGCCCGCATGGCGGCGATCGGCCCGGAGTCCTTCGAGGTCACGGCAGACGCCCCGGGCGCCTATTTGGTGCGGGTGCACTACTCGCGCTATTGGGAGGTCGTCGCCGGCGACGCCTGCGTCGAGCGCGACGGAGACTGGACCCTGTTGCGGGCCCGGGCCGCATCGGTCGTGCGGGTCGAGGCCCGCTTCTCAGTCGGCGCCATGGTCGGCGCCTCCGACCAGTGCTCGGCCTAGATGCGCCCATATGCTTGACGCGTGGGTGAGGACGCCAGGGGCAAGATTCCCGAAGGCATCGACCGAGCCGGCATCGAGGGCTGGTTCGAGGCCAACGTCGAGGGGGTCGAGCTGCCGCTCGCCTTCGAGCGGATCGCCGGTGGCCGCTCAAACCTCACCTATGGCGTCGCCGACGCCGGTGGGCGGCGGTGGGCGCTGCGCCGCCCCCCGCTCGGCAAGCGCCTGGCCTCGGCCCACGACATGGGCCGCGAGCACCGGATCATCTCCGCGCTGCAGCCGACGCCGGTGCCAGTCCCGCCTGCGGTCGGGATCTGCGAGGACGAGGTGGTCAACGGCGCCCCCTTCTACGTGATGCGCTTCGTCGGCGGCCCGATCCTGCGCGTCAAGCGCGACGCCGAGGAGGCCTTCGACGAGGCCGGTCGCCGGGCGGTCGGCGAGCGTGTCGCCGACACCCTGGTCGCGATCCACGAAGTCGATCCCGACGAGATCGGCCTCGGCGACCTCGCCCGCAAGCAGGACTACGTCGCCCGCCAGCTCCGTCGCTGGCAGGGGCAGTGGGAGAAGTCCAAGACCAGGGAGCTGCCGATCGTCGACGAGGTCCACGACCGGCTGGCCGTGCGCATCCCCGATCAGGGCCCGGCGACCCTCGTTCACGGCGACTACCGGCTCGACAACATGATCCTCAGCGAGTCCGGCGAGATCGCCGCCGTCCTCGACTGGGAGCTGTGCACGCTCGGAGACCCGCTGGCCGACGTCGGCATGCTGATGGTCTACTGGACCGAGGAGGGCGACGACCTGATCCCGCTGTTCGACCCGCCGACCACCGCGGCCGGCTTTCCCACCCGCGCCGAGCTGCGCCGGCGCTACGCCGAGGGCTCCGGACGCGACCTCTCCCAGCTCGACTTCTTCGTCGCCCTCGGCTACTGGAAGCTGGCCGTGATCCTGCAGGGGGTCTACGCGCGCTACGCCGCGGGCGGCTACGGCAAGTCGGGCGCGACCGACTCGAGTTTCGAGCACTTCGCCCGGCTGGTGGAGCGCCTCGCCGAGGGCGCCGCCGAGGCCGAGGCGCGACTGGGCTAGGCCGTCGCGGGTGCGCCGGCGCCCGCGGTGTCACCGGCGCTGTTGGCGCCGGCACTCTCGCCCTCGGCCTGCTTCGCCCAGTGGTTGAGCTCGCGGCGGGCGATCACCATCTTGTGGACCTCGTCGGGCCCGTCGGCGACCTTGAGCATGCGCGAGAAGCGCCACATCCCCGCCAGCGGAGTGTCGTCGGACATGCCGAGGGCTCCGTGGGTCTGAATCGCCCGGTCGAGTACGTCCATGACCACGTTCGCCGCCACCACCTTGATCATCGAGATCTCGCGGCGGGCGGCCTTCTTTCCCCCCGTGTCCATCCGCCAGGCGGCGAGCAGCGTCAGCAGGCGAGCCTGATCGGTCTCCATCCGCGACTTGGCGATGAAGTCCTGGATGAACTGCTTGTCGGCGAGCTTGCCGCCGTGGGTCTCCCGCGTGTTGGCGCGCCGGCACATCATCTCGATCGCCCGCTCGCAGGTCCCGATCGCCCGCATGCAGTGGTGGATGCGGCCCGGGCCGAGGCGGTCCTGGGCGATCGCGAAGCCGGCCTGGCGCGGGCCCAGCAGGTTCGCCTCCGGAACGCGGCAATCGGTGTAGCGGACCTCGCAGTGGCCGGGGCCGCCCGAGTGACCCATCACGGGCACGGAACGGACCAGGTCGAAGCCCGGGTTGTCGATCGGCACCAGGATCATCGAGGCGCGGGCGTAGCGGTGGGCGTCGGGGTCGGTGACCACCATCGCGATCGCGACGTCGGCGCCGACGGCGCCCGAGGTGAACCATTTGTGGCCGTTGATCACCCACTCACCGTCGTCCAGCACGGCGCTGGCCTGCAGCGTCGTCGGGTCCGAGCCGGAAACCTCGGGCTCGGTCATCGAGAAGCACGAGCGGATCTCGCCGTCGAGCAGGGGCTGCAGCCAGCGCTCCCTCTGGGGTTCGGTGCCGTGCTCGGCGAGGATCTCCATGTTGCCGGTGTCGGGGGCGGCGCAGTTGAAGGCCATGCCGGCGATCGCCGGGCTGCGGCCCATCTCCTCGCAGAGCAGGCCGTACTCCCAGTTCAGCAGCCCAGGGCCGTAGCGCTCGTCCGCCATGAACAGGTTCCACAGCCCCTCCGAGCGTGCCCGCCTGCGGATCTCGACCAGGATCTGCGGATAGGCAACCCCCGGACGGACCTCGTCGTCGAGGGCCTGCAGCGCCTCCGCCTCGACCGGGTACACGTGCTCGTCGAGAAAGGCGCGAATCCGCTCGCGCAACTCGGTGACCCGCGGGCTCGGGTTGAAGTCCACGGCCGCAGCCTACTCAAGGACGGGCGGTCCCAACCCCATCTAGGTGGCCGTGGGGCTGCGCAGGCGCCGCTGCGAGATCGCCTGGATCGCGAACAGCGAGCCGACGAGGACGGCGGCGATGATGATCGCCGGGATGACCACGCCCGGGGTCCATTCCTTGACCACCAGGGTGGCGCCGGAGGTGCAGAGCACGATCGCGAGCGCGCGACGCAGGAAGCCCTGCGGGGCCCTGACGGCGAGCATCCCGCCCAGCAGCACTCCGGGGACCGAGCCGATGAGGATGTTGCCCGCGAGCACGAAGTCGACGTTGCCGCCGACCCAGTGGGCGATTCCGGCGGCCCACAGCAGCACCGCCGCGTGGAAGATGTCGGTCCCGACCACCCGCTGCGGGGTGAGGCGGAAGATCGCGATCAGGGCGATCGCGATCAGCGTGCCCGAGCCCGCGGAGGTGAGGCCGATGACAAAGCCGGTGACGGCCCCGGTGATCACCGCGGCGATGATGTGGCGCCGGTAGAGGTGGACGGCGTAGCGCTCGGCGATCACGTCCTTGAAGAAGATCGAGCGCAGCAGGGTGGCGATGCCGACCACCAGCAGGGTCCCCCCGAGCATTCCCAGCACGAGCTGGTCGAGGTCGTCGCCGTAGGTGCGCTGGAGGATCTCGATCACATAGACGCCGGCGATCGCCGAGGGCACGCTGCCGACGGCCATCCAGAAGGCGATCCCCTTGTGGACCGTCTTCAGCTTCAGGTGCTGGTAGCCGCCGACCGTCTTCGTCACCGCGGCGTAGAAGATGTCGGTGCCGATCGCGGTCACCGGCGAGATCCCGAAGATGAGGATCAGCAGCGGGGTCATCAGCGATGCGCCACCCATGCCGGTCATGCCAACGAGCAGCCCGATGCCGAGCCCAAAGAAGATGATCGCTGGGTCCATGTGCGGTGCGTGCGGTGGGGAGGGGTGGAGAGGCCGTCGGCCCTGTTCGACCTTGTTGACCCGCTAAGGCTACAAGGCCGGCGCGGCATGGTATCAGCGCTCAGCGCTTGATCCAGGCCTCCGGGTCGTTGAGGATCGCGTCGATGCGCCACGGCATCTCACCCCTGGCGACCTCCGCCAGGTTGATGTTCTCGAGCACGCCGCGCAGGTTGGCGCGGACGGCGACCCAGACGTCTCGCAGGCGCTCGGCCGGCCCGGAGTAGTGCAGGTCCTCCGGCGCCGACTCGTGGATGTTGGCCAGCGGGCCCTCGACCGCGCGGATCACGTCCGCGATCGAGATCTCCTCGGCCGGGCGGTCGAGCCAGTAGCCGCCCCTGTAGCCGCGCTTGGCCCGGATCAGGCGGGCGTGCTTGAGCTCGAGCAGGATGTGCTCGAGGACCTGCAGCGGGATCCCCTGCGATTCGGCCAGCCGCTCGCCCTTGACCGGCTCGCCGTCGGGCGAGGCCGCCAGCTCCAGGGCCGCGCGCACCGCGTAGTCCGCCTTCGCGGAGATCCTCATCTCAGCTACCTTTCCCGATTCGCATGATCGACTTGCAATCCCACTCCACGGTATCCGACGGCCAACTCGAGCCCGCCGACGTCGCCCGCTCGGCGGCCGAGGCCGGGATCACGGTGATGGCGCTGACCGACCACGACGGCGTTGCCGGGGTTGCGGCGGCGACCGCCGCGGCGGCCGAGGCGGGAATCCTCAACCTGCCGGCGGTGGAGATGTCCTGCGTCCACCGCTACTCCGAGGACCTCCACATCTGCGGCTACTGGGTCGACCTCGAGCGCATCCAGCCCGCCTGTGACCGCGCCCAGCAGGAGCGGGTCGAGCGCGCCAAGGAGATCATCTCCCGGCTCAACTCGCACGGCGTCGAGGTCAGCTTCGCCGACGCCGTCGCCAAGGCCGGCGCCGCCGACGCGATCGGCCGGCCCCACATCGCCAAGGCGGCCGGCGCCGGACCGGACCTCGGGCCCTTCTTCGAGGAGTATCTGGTGCCGGGCGCCAAGGCCTTCGTCTCTCGCAAGTGGCCCTCGGCCGAGGAGGCGGTGCGCCTGATCCACGCCGCCGCCGGCGTCGCCGTCGTCGCCCATCCCTACTGGGACGTGCAGGACCCCGAGCAGGTCCGCGACCTGGTCTCCAGCCTGGTCCGCGACGTCGGCCTCGACGGGATCGAGACCTTCTACCCGCCGCACACGCCCGCCCAGACCAAGCACTGCCTCGAGCTCTGCGAGGAGTTCGACCTGGTGGCGACCGCGTCCTCGGACTTCCACGGCCCCACGCACAAGACCTTCAGCCGCTGGGGCGCCTACGACACCTACGGGCTCGGCGAGCCGCAGGTGCCGGCGAAGCCCTGAGCGTCAGCCGGCGGCCGGGATCAGGCCGCGCTCGGTCAGGTAGTCGAGGATCTGCTCCGCAGACTCCTCGGCAGACTGGCTCTCGGTCTCGAGCACCAGCTCCGGGTTCTCCGGGGGCTCGTAGGGATCCGAGACGCCGGTGAACTCCTTGATCTCTCCCGAGCGCGCCTTCGCGTACAGGCCCTTGACATCGCGCCCCTCGCAGACCTCGACCGAGGCCTTGACGTAGGCCTCGACGAAGCGACCGTCCATGATCTCGCGGGCCTCGTTGCGGATCTCGCGGTAGGGCGAGATCGCAGCGGTGATCACCGGCACGCCGTTGCGGGAGAGCAGGTTGGCGACGAAGGCGATGCGACGGATGTTGGTGTCGCGATCCTCCTTCGAGAAGCCGAGGCCCTTGGAGAGGTTCTCGCGGACGATGTCGCCGTCGAGCACCTCGATCGGGACCTCGCGGTTGCGCAGCTCCTTCACCAGGACGTTGGTGATCGTGGTCTTGCCGGATCCGGAGAGCCCGGTGAACCACAGGGTGAACCCCTTCTCGCCTGCCATCAGTCGAACCCTCCCCTTGCCAGGGGGGCGAACACGCTTTCGCGCCTAACGTCGCTCATCACACCTCTTCCTTGTATGCGTCGATCAGGATCTCCGCGACCTCGTCCCGGCTGAACTCGTGCGGCGGCTTCTCGCCGGCCTCGAGCATCTCGCGCACCTTGGTCCCTGAGAGGAACAGGTGCGACTCCTGGGGGTGGGGGCAGGTCTTCGCCGACCCCATTCCCTCGCAGTCGTTGCACCAGAAGGTGTGCTCGAAGAACAGGGGTGTGATCCCCAGCCTGTCCAGGTCGATGTCGTCGAAGATCCGTTGGGCGTCGTAGGTGCCGTAGTAGTCGCCGACGCCGGCGTGGTCGCGACCCACGATGAAGTGGGTGCACCCGTAGTTGCGGCGGATCACCGCGTGCAGCACGGCCTCGCGCGGCCCGGCGTAGTGCATCTTGCCGGGGTTGACGCCGAGCATCACGTGGTCCGGGTGGTAGTAGTTGTCCATCAGGACCTCGTAGCAGCGCATCCGCACGTCGGCGGGGATGTCGCCCTTCTTCGTCTCGCCGATCAACGGGTGGATATAGAGCCCGTCGCAGATCTCCAGCGCCGCCTTGGTCAGGTACTCGTGGGCGCGGTGGATCGGGTTGCGGGTCTGGAAGGCGACGATGCGCTTCCAGCCGCGCGCGGCGAACGCCGCCTTCGACTCCTCGGTGGTCTGGTAGCGGCGCATGAACGCCTCGTCGTGGTCGGGCAGCGCGTCGGCCTCGATCTTGCCGGCGAGGCAGCGTGAGCCCTCCTCGTGGATCGCGGCGACCCCGGGATGCTCGCGGTCGGTGGTGCGGTAGACCTGGCGGGACTCCAGCTCGAGGTCGCGGTCGAAGATCTCGCTGACCGTGAGGCGACCCAGCGCCTTGCCGTTGGGCGCTGCGAGCTCGATCACGTCACCCTCCGAGCACTCGAGGTCGGTGGCCAGAGTGATCGGGATCGGCCAGATCTCGTCGGGCTTGGACGTCAGACGCATGTCCTCGCATACGGAGCGCCAGTCCTCGGAGTCCATGAAGCCCTCGAGCGGCGCGAAGCCGCCGTTTGCGAGTAGTTCGAAGTCCGAGGCCTGGCGCGCGGTGAGGGTCAGCGCCAGAGCCGTCTCGGCGCTACCCATTGATTCCACATTCCGAGCGGTCGGTTCCTGCCCAGCGGCCTGCGCGAGCATCCTCGCCGTCGCCGGGCTTGGAGGTGCAGGGCATGCATCCAATCGATGGATATCCCTGGTCGTGAAGCGGGTTGTATGGCACGTGGTTGTCCTTCAGGTAGTTCCAGATTTGCCTGTCATCCCAATCCGCCAGCGGGTTCAGCTTCCACAGGCCGAAGCGCCTGTCCCAGCCGAACTTCGCCGCGCCTGCGCGTGTCTCCGAGTCGACTCGGCGAATGCCCGAAACCCAGCAATCGATACCGCTGAGGGCCTCGCGCATCACCTCGACCTTGCGGATTCCGCAACAGGCTTGAGGATCGCGACGCCAGAGGTTAGCGGCGTACTGCTGCTCCTGCTCCGCAAGCGAGATCCCGGCGAAGCGCTCGAACTCGATCCCGTAGCGCTCTGCGAGCGCGTCGCGGGTGGCGTAGGTCTGCGGAAACAGCAGCTCGGTGTCGAGGTAGAAGAAGCGCGCGTCGGGCTCGATCGCGTGGGCGATGTCGACCGTGACCGAGCTCGTCTTCTGGAAGGAGGCGGCGAAACGGAGCCTGGGATGGAAGCTCTCGATCGCCCAGGCGATCGCCTCCTCGGCTGAGAGGTGTTCGAGCTCGGCTGCGATCTCGGTGGGGTCGACCACGCGGCCGCCGATGGTAGGGAGCGTCGCCGGATTGCCGTTGCCGTTGGCGTTGGTGGCGGCCTCGTCGTCGCTGAACGGCCGGGGGCGGGGTGTCTCGATCGCGGAGGGCTCCACTAGACCGCGCACTCGCCCTCGCCGCGCTCGACCTTGTAGGGATCGGATCGGCTCCAGTCGACGAACTGGTCGAGGGTTTCGAGCGTGAACTCCACCGGCATCGTCAGGTCCTTGACCTCGGCCTCGAAGCGCCCGGTGCCGACGCGCTCGACGAAGGCGTTGAACTCCTCGGCACCGTCGCGCTCGCCCTCGTAGAGGCGCAGCCAGCGCTCGACGGCCTCCGGCACGCGCTTGGCCGGCAGCCGGGCCTTGAGACGATGGCCGTAGATGACCTCTCCGCCCTCGTAGTTGCCTCCGAGGTGGGGGATGTAGGCGGGCAGCTGCCGCTGGCCGATCTTCAGCGAAGCGCCGTAGAAGCCGATGTTGGCGATGTGGTGCTGGCTGCAGCCGTTGGGGCAGCCCGACATCTTGATGTGGACCCGGCGAGTCAGCGGGTCGGTGATCTCCATCGCCTCGACCCGCTCCTGGATCGCACGGTTGAGGCCCATCGAGGCGGTGATCCCGAGCTTGCAGGAGTCGGTGCCGGGGCACGAGACCACGTCGGTGATCTCATCCGCCCCCGCGTCGCCGAGGCCGAGCTCGCCAAGGCGCTGCCAGACGTCATGGACGGACTCTTCGCGAACCCACCTCAAGACCAGGTTCTGCTGCACCGTGGTCCGCGCGTAGCCGCCGGTGAACTCGCGCATGATCGCCCCCAGCCCGCGGAACTGCTCGGGGGTGAGGTCGCCGCGGGTGATCTTCACGGTCACGGTCGAAAACCCCGGCTGGCGCTGAGGCGCGACGTTGGCCTCGCGGAAGGCGTCGAAGGCCGAGCGGTCGCCGTTCGGGCTCACCTGCTGGGCCGCCGCCGGGGGAGCGTTGGCCTCCTCGTCTTCGAACCTCAGCAGGTGGTCGATCTCAAAGTCGCGCTCGGCGACCCAGTCGCCCGCCAGCTCCTCGGTGACCATCTCGCGGAAGGCGTCGATCCCGATCTTGTCGATCAGCACCTTGATCCGGGCGCGGGCGCGGTTGGCGCGCAGCCACTCCTGGCGGTCGAAGAGCCGAAAGATGGCCTCGGAGACCTTGAGAAAGTCGCCGTTGTCAAGCTCGACGAACTCGTACAGGGTGGGGGCGACGCGGGGCATGATCGAGGTGCCGCCGCCGACTCGGACCTCGACCCCGCGAACGCCGTCGCGCAGGCGCGGGATGAAGCCGATGTCGTGGATCCCCGTGATCGCGACGTCTGAATCGGTGGCGGTGAAGGCCGTCTTCACCTTGCGCGGCATCAGCTGCGTCGTCGGGTGGCGCACGAAGTAGCGCACGTAGGCGCCGGCGTAGGGGGTGATGTCGAACAGCTCGCCCTCGGTGACGCCTGCGAAGGGATCGCCGGTGACGTTGCGCACGGTGTTGCCGCAGCCCTCGCGCGAGGACAGGCCCGTGGCGGAGATGCGGCGGATCAGCTCCGCCATCTCCCGCAGCGGGATGTGGTGGATCTGGATGTTCTGGCGGGTGGTGATGTGGCCGCGGTTCAGCGGCGCCCACTCCTCGACGACGTCGGCGAACACCTCCATCTGCTCGGGCGTGATCCCGCCCATCGGCAGCTTCACCCGGCACATCTGCACGTCGGCCTGGCGCTGGCCGTAGACGCCCTGCTTGAGACGGAAGCCGATGAACTCGTCCTCCGGGGTCTGGCCGTCGAGGAACTTGTCGGCCTCGCCGTCGAAGTCGTCGAACTCGTGCTCGATGATCGGGATCAGGTGGCCCGGGACGTCTTCGTAGACCTCGGGGTTCGCGAGCGAGCCCAGCCTGCCCTTGCCCTGCTGCGGCTTGCGGTGCGCGACGTCGAGCCCGTACTCGGCGGAGATCCGCTCGGTGGCGCTCTCGGGGCCCTTCGCGGGCTCGGCTACGGCCCGCTCGGCGGCGGCTGTGGGCTCCATGAGCGCAGTATTACATAAAACCTGATTGGGATTGGGGTATTTGGCCGCGGCGCCGGCGGACGCCGCTTCCCGGCCCCCGGGAGGGCCTGACCCGTCTAATCGACGTCGGTGCTCTCGATCACGAACGCGACCCGGACGTGGGCGCGGTACTCGTCGAGGTTGTCGCCCCGGATCCCGGTCGAGACGATGTCGACGGCGCGGATGTTTCGCAGCGACCCTGACGCCTGGCTCAACGCCTGCTTGGCGGCATCGTCGGTGGACGTCTTCGAGCTGCCGACCAGCTCGATGATCTTGACTACGGCCATGTTCTCCTCCTTGCCCCTGGGGCTTGACGTGGCCCCGGACGAGACCGGCGCCGCGGCCGGGCGTGGCGGTGTTCTACCCGGTTTGGCCGTGGCGTGCCGGGTGTTCGAGGCCGGCACACAAAGTGTGTCGGCAGCAGCGTGTAAGGCGGCGAAGCCGCCGCAGGTAATTAGCCCCAGACCGCGCCGCCGATCTGGCGCGCCGCGACGCCCTCCTCGAGAGCCGCGCGTTGCCAGGGGCTGGCCGCGGGCCCGGAGGGTGTGGCGGTCGGAGCGGTCTCGGCCAGAAACTGCTCCAGGGCGGTGACGATCGCCGCCGCCTCGGAGTCGGTCGCGGCGGGCGTGATCGACTCGATCCTCGGGGGTGGGGGGCGGCGCCTGTCGTTGCCGGCCATCAGCGGAATCTACCCGGCGAGCCCTCACGGCGCCCCGGGTTCGCGCAAGACTGATCGCGTGAGCGCGGTTGCGGTCCTCGATGCCGACGCGGTCTTCGCCGCGGTTTCGCCCGGGGCGGCGATCGAGCGCACCCGCCGCGCCTTCGAGCGCCACGCCGCCGGCGAGTGGCGGATGCCGGCCAAGGTCTACCTCGACTCCCCACCGCACGGAGACTTCCGGGCGATGCCGGCGCTGGGGGACGGATTCGCCCTGCTGAAGTGGGTCACCTCGTTTCCTCGCAACCCCGAGCGTGGCCTGCCGGTGGTCGCCGGCGCCCTGCTGCTCTCCGACGCGCAGACCGGCGAGCTGGTCGCGATCATGGATTGCGGCGCGGTCACCTCGCTGCGCACGGGCGCCGCCGCGGCGGTCTCGGCGCTGGCGCTCGCGCCTCGGGGCGCCCGCAGCGTCGGCTTGATCGGCTGTGGGGTCAACGGCGCCTGGGCGGCGCGCTGTCTCGCCGCCGCCGGGTTCGACGAAGGCGTCTGCGCCGACAGCCGCGCCGAGGCTGCCGAGGTCCTTGCCGGCGAGCTCGGCTGGCGGGCGGGGTCGCGCGCCGAGGCGGCGAGGCAGGACGTCGTCGTCACCGTCACCCCCGCTCGCCAACCCGTGATCGAGCGCTCCGACCTGCGCCCCGGCCAGCACCTGGCGGTGCTCGGCGCCGATGCCCACGGCAAGGCGGAGGTCGCGCCCGCGGCGCTCGCCCACTGCCGTCTCTATTGCGACGAGTGGGAGCAGGCCGCCGCCGGAGGCGAGCTCTCGGGCCCGGTCTCGCGCGGCGAGGTCGTTCGCGCCGATGTCACCCAGCTCGGCGAGGTCCTCGCCGGCTCGGCGCCGGGGCGCACCTCCGACGACGAGATCACCCTGTTCGATTCGACCGGGCTCGCGATCCAGGACCTGGGGATCGCCACCGCCGTGATCGAGGCCTGGCGCGCGGGACGCGTGAGCGCCGCGGCGGCCGCCTTCTAGAGCCCCGCTGGTCGAGGTTTCTCTCGGCCCCCGAGCAATAGTTCGACCAGCGGGGTTTGGGTCAGGCGTCGAGTCCGCGCTGGACCTGCCGAACCACCGATTCGGGCTCGGTCCGAATCCGCATGCTCGTGAACCTGAGTACTCGATAGCCCGCCAGCTGCAACGTCGCGTCCCGGCGGCGGTCGCGCTCGAACTGCCCCGGCGACCGATGGAACGCGTAACCGTCCAGCTCGACCACCAGCCGCGCACCCGGCCAGATGCAGTCAACCACGGCCTCGCCCAGCGGTACGTTGGTGGCCGGCGCGGGGATCCCTGCCCGCCGGCAGAGGCGGAGGAACTCGCGCTCAAGTTCGGATCTCGTCTCGGTGGGTGAGTGATAGGCGGCGACGAGCCGGCGCAGTCGGCGCAACCCCCGTCTTCCGCTGAGCGGTGCCAGATACACGCTCAGCCGCACTGGCTCGAGCTCGCCAAGCCGATCGGCCGCCTCAAGCGCCCGGCGCAGCTCACGTTCTGTGAGCGTGCTCGCGAGGTCCAGCAGGGTTCGATCGGGCGTCGTCACCGGCATGCCGTGCCGCCGATCTGGGTGCTCGGGCCACCTGGTTCGGTGCAGGACGACTCCCCGATGCGTCCGCCGGCCGTGCCGCGCGGTGACGTGGATCGGCCCCTCGATGGGCTCGACGTAGCCCCTTAGCTCGCCTGCGCTCCGGTGGCTGAGCATTGCGCCTTCGCCCGCTGCCAGCACCGCCGCCATCCAGCGTCCCTCGGTGGAGAGCGGCCCGCCGATCGAGTAGACACCGGCATGGACTTGGCGCAGCCATCCGGAGGCGACCATCCGACCCACCGCGGCATTGCTGATGCCACCCGCGATCAGTTGACCGCGACCAAGTGCTCGATGTTGTCCGGCGCAAACCTCGACAACGACGCTCGCTGGTCGAAGTTTCGCTCGGCCCCCGGGAGAAAGTTCGACCAGTGGGGGCATGGCGGAAAGGGTGGCGGCCGAAACCTCGCGCGTGGTGCGCGAGTTGTGCCGGCATGACGGCGAAGCCGCGGCTCTACCGCGCAGCGCTACAGCGGGATGTTGCCGTGCTTGCGCTTCGGCTGCTCGACCCGCTTGGTCTGCAGCGTGCGCAGCGCCCGGATCAGCTTCGGCCGCGTCTGGTGGGGCTCGATCACGTCGTCGATGTAGCCGCGCTCGGCCGCCGAGTAGGGGTTGGCGAAGTGCGCCTTGTAGTCGGCGATCAGCTTCTCGCGGCGCTCGTCGGGCGTGGGGGAGGTCTGGATGTCGCGGCGGTAGATGATGTTGACCGCGCCCTCCGGGCCCATCACCGCGATCTCCGCCTGCGGCCAGGCGAAGTTGAAGTCGGCGAGCATGTGCTTGGAGTTCATCACGTCGTAGGCGCCGCCGTAGGCCTTGCGGGTGACCACGGTCAGCTTCGGCACCGTCGCCTCGGTGAAGGCGTACAGCAGCTTGGCGCCGTGGCGGATGATCCCGCCCCACTCCTGCGAGGTGCCTGGGAGGAACCCGGGCACGTCGGTGAAGGTGACCAGCGGGATGTTGAAGGCATCGCAGGTGCGGACGAAGCGCGCTGCCTTCTCCGAGGACTCGATGTCGAGCACACCCGCGAGGTGCTTGGGCTGGTTGCCGACGACCCCGACGGGATAGCCGTCGAGGCGCGAGAAGCCGACGACGATGTTCTTCGCGAAGTGCTCATGCACCTCGAAGAACTCGCCGTCGTCGACGATCAGCGAGATCACCTCACGCATGTCGTAGGGCTTCTGCGGGTCGGCGGGGACGATCGTGTCGAGCTCGGCGTCCTCGCGCTCGGGATCGTCGTAGGGCTCGACGCGCGGCGGCAGCTCGAGGTTGTTCTGCGGCAGGAACGAGATCAGGTGACGGACGTCCTCAAGGCACGACTCCTCGTCGGCGGCGGCGAAGTGGGCGACGCCCGACTTCGAGTTGTGGCTCATCGCCCCGCCCAGCTCCTCGAACTCGACCTCCTCGCCGGTGACCGTCTTGATCACCTCGGGGCCGGTGATGAACATGTGGGAGGTCTCCTTGACCATGAAGATGAAGTCGGTCATCGCCGGCGAGTAGACGGCGCCGCCCGCGCAGGGGCCCATGATCAGGCTGATCTGCGGGATCACCCCCGAGCACTGCACGTTGCGGACGAAGACGTCGCCGTAGGCGCCGAGCGAGACGACGCCCTCCTGGATCCGCGCCCCGCCGGAGTCGTTGATCCCGATCACCGGCGCCCCGATCTTGGCGGCGAGATCCATGATCTTGCACATCTTCTCCGCCATCACCTCGCCCAGCGAGCCTCCGAAGACGGTGAAGTCCTGCGAGAACACCGCCACCGGCCGGCCATCGATCGTGCCCCAGCCGGTGACCACGGCGTCGCCGTAGGGCCGGCGCTTCTGCATCTCGAACTCGTAGGTGCGGTGGCGGACGAAGGTGTCCAGCTCCTCGAAGGAGCCCGGGTCGAGCAGCTTCTCGATCCGCTCGCGCGCGGTCAGCTTGCCCTTCGCATGCTGCTTTTCGACCGCTTCGGCGGAGGCCGAGTGGATCGCCTGCTCGCGCAGCTCCCGCAGCTGGGCAAGCTTCTCCTCTGCTGTCTCTGGGACCTGCTCGCGCACGGGGCGCGATTCTATGAGCTAGACGCTAGGGCTCGTTCAGCAGCACCGAGATGTCGTCGTCGCCGGAGTTGGCGACGGCGAGGTCGGGACCGTCGGCGTCGTCGAAATCGCCGTGGGTGATTCCGATCGGGAAGTCGCCGACCGGGTAGTCGTCGGGCAGGTCGAAGGCGCCGCCGGCCATCCCCAGCAGCAGCGAGACGTCGTCGTCGTCGGCGTTGGCGACGACGAGGTCGCGCCGGCCGTCGTCGTCGTAGTCGCCCTCGTCGACGTAGAAGGGGTTGGCGCCGACGTCGTAGGTCTCTTCGGCGCGAAAGCGCCCGTTGCCCTTGCCGAGCCGCACCGAGACGTCGTCGTCCATCGAGTTCGCCACCGCGAGGTCGTCGCCACCTCCCCCGGCGAAGTTGCCGAGCACGATCGAGAACGGCGCCACCCCGACGCTGAAGTCGCGACGCGAGCCGAAGCGACCGTCGCCGCGGCCGAGCACGATCGAGACGTCGCCGTCCATGTCGTTGACGACCGCCAGGTCGCGCTTGGCGTCGCCGTTGAAGCGGCCGGCCTCGATCGCCCGCGGCGTGTCTCCCACCGCACGGTCACCGACCCGCCGGAACTTGCCGCCGCCTCGGCCCAGCAACACCGAGACGTCGTCGTCGTTGAAGTTCGCCGTGGCAAGGTCGGCGCGCCCGTCGCGGTTGAAGTCGGCGCCGGCCAGGGCCCTTGGGCTCGAGCCCACCTCCTTTTCGAGCGCGGCCGCGAAGGTGCCGTCACCCTCGCCCAGTAGGACCGAGACGGTGTCGTCCATGCGGTTGACGACCGCCAGGTCGCGGTCACCGTCGCCGTTGAAGCGCCCGGCGACGATGTCCTGGGGCTCGTCACCGACCGGGTAGTCGTCGTCGAGCGCGAAGTCCCCGGCCCCGTCGCCGAGCAGGATCGAGACGTCGTCATCGCCGCGGTTGGCGACAGCGAGGTCGAGATCACCGTCGCCGTCGAAGTCTCCCCGGGCAAGCGCCTCGGGGTCGTCGCCGACGGCGTGATCGTCGGCCGGGGCGAACACCGCGGCCCCGGCCGGCTCGGTCGTGACGCCCACCAAGACCGCCAGCGTGCCCGCCAGCAGCGATCCGTAGATCCGGGCCGAGCGCCACACAGTGCGTCCAGCCTCTCACACTCCCCCACCTGGGACAAGGGGCGGCCCGAGGAGTGCGGGCGCTTCCCCGAAAGCGGGGGAAGGGGGCTCTCAGTTTGGGACGAACAGCACCGAGAGCGAGGCGTCCTCGATCGCATTGCCTGGTGTGACGCAACCGCCATCCCTATGCGCGAGATCGCCGGAGGCGCCCTGCCGGCCGACCCTATTCGACTTCCGACCGCGCGTGTGCCGGTTGTCGCCTCAGCCTGCCCGGGCGCGTTCGAGCACGGCGGCGAGCGCGTCGACGAGGCGAGGGTCCAGCTCGAGGTTCGCCCGCTGGCGCAGGATCACCGCCGGGTTGGGGCCGGCTGGGTCGGCCTGCGTCGCGGCAAGCGCCGCGTAGCACGCGTACGCCGCATGTGAGATTCGCGCCTGAAGCGGGATCGCGGCGCCGGCGAGGCCCTTCGGGCCGCGGCCGTCGTAGCGCTCTGCTCCGAGGCCGATCCACTCGCAGACCCGGTCCGGCAACCCGGCGCCTCGCGCCAGCTGCGCGCCCTTCTCGTGGTGGCCGGCTATCAGGGCCTGCTCGGAGGCGCTGCGCTCGGCCGCAGGGCGCGCCAGCACCGCGGCCGGGACGTAGACGTAGCCGACGTTCTGGAGGCGGGCGGCGTCGCGGGCGAGCTCGGCGTTGTCGCGGCCCAGCCCGAGCTCGGCGGCGGCGGCGAAGGCGTAGGCGGCTGCCGCCTCGGCCTCCTCGCCCGAGGGTGGGTGGTGCAAGGCGAGGGCGTCCAGCAGGGGGCGGCCGCGACGATCGAGCAACTCGATCAGCCCGAGGTCCGGCGAATGCCCGGCGCCGGCCGCGGGCTCGGCGCCGCTAGGCGCCGGTGAAGGGCCGTCGCTGGGCTGACGCGAGTTCATCGAGCACCTGCTCCAGCGCTGCGATCGCGACCTGCGGGTCGGGCGCCGAATGCTGCGCCGTGACCGAGACCGCGGTCCCGAACCCCGATTCGGCGAGCTCGATCGCGATCCGCGCTCGGGAGGGAATGCCACTCGCTGCGGCCGCGCAGCGCCAGGCCAGGATTCGCTCCGGTTCGCGGTCGGTCACCTCGACCGAGAGCGGCTGCGCGGACCCCACCACCCCTGCCATCCAGGCCTCCATCCGGGCGAGGTCGTCGGCCAGTTCCCATAGTTCGGGCGCCGACTTGACCAGCGTCCGGTTCGCCTTGGTCTCCATTTCGGGGAGGTTCGGCCACAGGGTTAGGTCTCCTGCCTGATCACCTAGAAGAACGCGCCGCCGCGGTACTCGCCGAAGACCTCGCGCATGGCGCTGCAGACCTCGCCGATCGAGGCGTCGTCGCGAAGCGCGTCCTTGATCGGCGGCAGCAGATTGGCCTCGCCCTTGGCCGTCTCGCGCACCGCCTCCAGGCGCTGGGCGACCCTGGCCTGGTCGCGATCTGCCTTGAAGGCGGCGAGCCGTTCGAGCTGGCGGCGCTCGGCATCGGGGTCGACCTTGAGGATATCGATGTCGTCGACCTGGTCGGTGACGTACCTGTTGACGCCGACGATCACGTCCTGGCCGCTGCGGTAGCGCTCGTGGTAGGAGGCCGCCGACTCCTCGATCTCGCGCTGGATGAACTCCAGCGCCCGGGTCGAACCGCCAAGCTCGGAGACCTTGTCGATCAGCTCCCAGGAGCGCTTCTCGATCTCGTCGGTGAGCGACTCGACGAAGTGCGAGCCGGCGAACGGGTCGACCGTCTCCGCGGCGCCCGACTCGTGAGCGATCACCTGCTGGGTCCGAAGCGCGATTCGCGCCGAGCGCTCGGTCGGTAGCGCCAGCGCCTCGTCGAAGCCGTTGGTGTGCAGCGACTGGGTGCCGCCGCAGACTGCCGCGAAGCCCTGCAGGGCTACCCGGACGATGTTCACCTCCGGTTGCTGGGCCTGCAGCGTCACCCCTCCCGTCTGGGTGTGGAAGCGGATCATCTGCGAGCGCTCGTCGGTGGCGCCGAACCGCTCGCGCATGATCTCGGCCCACATCCGCCGTACCGCCCGGAACTTGGCGATCTCCTGGAAGACATCGTTGTGGCAGTTGAAGAAGAACGCCAGCCGAGGGGCGAACTCGTCGATCTTGAAGCCCCGGTCGAGCGCGGCCTGCACGTAGGCGATCGCGTTGGAGAGCGTGAACGCCACCTCCTGCACGGCCGAGCAGCCCTTCTCGCGAATGTGGTATCCGGAGATCGAGATCGTGTTCCACCGCGGGACGCGCTCGGCGCAGTACTCGAAGATGTCGGTCGTCAGCCGCATCGTCGGCTCCGGTGGGTAGATGTAGTTGCCCCGCGCCACGTACTCCTTGAGCACGTCGTTTTGGACCGTGCCCCGCAGCTGGTCTCCGGCGACGCCCTGCTCTTCGCCGACAAGCTCGTAGAGCAGCAGCAGGATCGCCGCCGGCGCGTTGATCGTCATCGAGGTGGAGACCTTGTCCAGCGGGATCTCCTCGAAGCAGATCCTCACGTCCTCGATCGTGTCGATCGGGACCCCGGTGCGCCCGACCTCGCCGCGGCACAGGGGATCGTCCGAGTCGCGGCCGAGCTGCGTCGGCAGGTCGAAGGCCATCGAGAGGCCGGTCGAGCCGTGCTCGATCAGGTAGCGGTAGCGCTGGTTCGTGTCCTCGGGGCTGGAGAAGCCGGCGTACTGGCGCATCGTCCACAGGCGGTCTCGGTACATGCTCTCGTGGATCCCCCTGGTGTAGGGGTAGGAGCCGGGCTCGCCCAGGCGCTGCTCGAGCCCGGGCGCGACGTCGTCGGCGTCGTAGACCCGCTCGATCTCGATCCCCGAGTCGGTGAACACGCGCTCGTCGTCGGGCCCCACGACGGGGGCGATGTAGCGGTAGACGTCGTCGGCGCCCTCGGCGCCGTCCGGCTTGTCGGTCGGGCGGGCGGACATGCCCCAAGGATATGCGGCGGCCTAGGTGCGCCGAGCTGAAGCGATCGCGCCCTCGACGACCTCGGCCATCCGCTCGGCCGGAGCCGGATACGTGTACGGCGTCAGCGCCGACGGGGGCGGAGGCTCGGGCGGGCCCTTTACCAAGCGGGCCAGCGAGGCCGCGATCGCCTCGGGGTCGGCGGCGCGGACGCTCTCGCCGCCCGTCTCGGAGACGATCCTGCCCGCCTCGGTGCCCGCCGCCAGCGCCAGCACCGGGCGCCCCGAGGCCATGTATTCGAAGAGCTTGATGTTGAGCAGCTGCGAGCGGGTCGGCTGGGCCACCAGCAGCAGCGCGTCGGCGTCGCGCTGGAGGGCGAGCGCGCGCTCGCGCTCGAGGCTCCCGGCGACGACGACCCGCGCCGGGGAGACATCCCTGGCGAACAACCGGCTCTCCTCCTCGGTGAGCGGGCCGGCGATCACCAGCTCGAGCCTCTGTGCCGCGGCGGGATCGGTGCGGGCCAGGCGGCCCAGTCCCTCGATCAGAGCCCGCGGGTCGCGGCCGTAGCCGCCGAAGCGACCGGTGTAGACCAGCGAGACGCGATCGGGGTCGAGCAGGCCCGTCGGCTCGGAGGTCCCGGCTTCGCCCGACGGGGGATCCCAGCCGTTGCAGATGACGACTGGGTCGGCGATCCCGCGGGCCCGCAGGTCCGCGGCGGCCGGCTCGGAGACGCAGACGACCGCGTTGGCGCTTGAAAGCCAGCGGCGCTCGAGGCGTGAGTCCAGCCGTCGCTGGGCGGCGGTGGGGAACCTCGGCCGCAGCGGCTCGAAGGTCCATGCGTCGCGGATGTCGGCCACCCAGGCGGCCCCGCGGCGGCGCAGCGCCCGGCCGACGAGATGGGCGGACTCGGGAGGGGAGGTGGTGATCACCGCGTCGAACGGGCGCTCGCGGTGCAGCCGCAGCGCCTTCGATCGGGCGAAGGGCGCCCAAGCGACAGCCAGCGGCTCGGGGACGATCAGCTTGCTCAGCGGGTGCGGGCTGGCGCCGTAGGTGTCGGCGTCGTAGAGGGAGTCGACCCGGTCGGCCCCGTGCAGCCGCGCCCGCCAGCGCTGCGCGTCCGCCGAGCGAACCACCCCCGCGGCGTCGTCGCCGGGCAGCTCGCCGTAGGCGGACGTGGTCAGCACGGTCAGCTCGTGGCCGAGGCCGCGCAGGTGCCGGGTCATCGACTCCGGGCGCAGGATCCCGGTGTCCCGGCAGGGCGGGTAGAAGTAGGCGACGATCAGCAGCCGGCGGGGCGGGCTCATCGCTCCATCTTCGCCCGCCGGACCTCGATCGCCTGGTGATAGGCGTCGTCCATGCGCTCGACCAGGCGAGGCCAGTTCCACCGCAACTCGGCCTTGGCTCGTCCCGCCGCCCCGATCCGCGCCCGGCCCTCGGCCCCGGCCTCGGTCAGCCGCCGCAGCGCCGAGGCGACCGCGTCCGGGTCGCCTTGTTCGACCAGCAGACCCGTCTCCGGTTCGTCGACCACGGCCCGCACGCCGGGGTAGTCGCTGGCGATCACCGGCAGGCCGCAGGCCATCGCCTCGATCAGGACGATGCCGAAGGACTCGGGCGGCTCGGTCGTCAGCAGGAAGAGGTCGGCGGCGCGGAGCACGCGCGGCAGCTGGGGATGAGGGATCGCCCCGAGGAAGTGCACCCTGTCGGCGACCCCGGCGCTCGCCGCGGTCTCGCGGAAGTCATCCAGCAGCTCGCCGCCGCCGGCGACCAGCAGATGCCCGTCGGCGCCCGCTCGGGCCAATCCCTCGATCGCGACGTCGAGGCGCTTGAAGTGGTGGGCGCGATCGAGCGTGGCGACGAAGGCGGCGACGACCGCGTCCTCGGGGATCCGCAGCGAGGCGCACAGCCCCTCGTCGGAGCCCGGCGAGAAGGCCTCGGCGTCGACGCCGTTCGGCATCTCGATCAGCTTGCCCGGGTCGCGCTCGCCGGTCCTGTTCAGGTAGCTGACCGAGGCCGCATGGTCGGGCGAGAGCACGCAGACGCGATCGGCGGCCCGGATCAGGGCGGGGGCGACTGTGTGCTCGTAGGCCTCGAACATCGCCCCGCGGGCGCCGTCGCCGACGAGACGGTTCTTGTAGTGGACGAGCAGCGCCTGGCTGCGCCGCGACCGGCGCAGCCGCCCCAGCAGGGTCATCTCGGAGCCGAAGATGAAGGGGTAGTGGAGGTGAACCACGTCGAAGCCCTCAACCCGGGCGAGAGCGGGGATCATCGGCGCGTTGCCGATGGCGAACAGCGGCTCGAGGCGGTGGACGACGGCGCCGCCGGAATCCGGGGCCTCGCCGGGGGCGGGCGCCGTGAACACCTCCACGTGGTCGCCGCGCGCCGCCTGCTCGGTGGCGAATCGAAACGCGGTGTTGCCGGCCCCGCCACGGTACGGGGGAAAGGTTGCGGTCAGGTGGGCGATCCGCAGCAGGATCAGCCGCCGGGGCCGACCAGGCGCTCAACTCCCGCGCGCTCGATCGTCAGCCGCAGCCCGTCTCGTAGGCTGACCTCGGGCTCCCAGCCCAACAGCTCACGTGCCCTGGTGGTGTCGGGCTGGCGGATCTGCGGGTCGTCGACCGGGAGCGCCTCGAAGACGATCTCCGAGCGCGACTCGGTCACCTCGACGACCACCTCCGCCAGCTCGAGCAAGGTGAACTCGTCCGGGTTGCCGACGTTGACCGGCAGGTGCGCGTCCGACTCGGCCAGCGCGATCAGCCCGCGGATCTCGTCGTCGACGAAGCAGAAGCTGCGCGTCTGGCTGCCGTCGCCGAAGATGGTCAGCGGCTTGTCCTGGAGTGCCTGGCGCAGGAAGGTGGGGATCGCCCGGCCGTCATGCGGGCGCATCCCCGGCCCGTAGGTGTTGAAGATTCGCGCGATCGCGGTGTCGACGCCCTGCTGGCGGTGGTAGGCCATGGTCAGGGCCTCGGCGTAGCGCTTGGCCTCGTCATAGACGCCTCGGGGGCCGATCGGGTTGACATGGCCCCAGTAGTCCTCGGGTTGGGGGTGGACCTGCGGGTCGCCGTAGACCTCGGAGGTCGAGGCCAAAAGGAAGCGGGCGCGGTGCAGCTTGGTCAGGCCGAGCATGTTGTGGGTGCCGTAGGAGCCGACCTTGAGCGTGTGCAGCGGCAGCCGGGCGTAGTCGATCGGGCTGGCGGGCGAGGCCAGGTGGTAGACGAAGTCGATCTCCTCGTCGACGTAAAGCGGCTCGGTCACGTCGTGGTTGAGCGAGACGAAGTCGGGGCCGTCGATGTGCTCGATGTTCTGCAGCGACCCCGTGTCGAGGTTGTCGACGCAGATCACCCGGTGGCCCTTGGCGAGCAACTGGTCGCACAGGTGCGAGCCCAGAAAGCCCGCGCCTCCGCTGACGATGCAGGTGGTCATCCGACGCCCTTCAAGAGCGGCCGAGGATACCGGCGGCGGGCGCGCCCTTGCCCGCGTTCGACCTTCTGCACGCCCGTTCCCGGGGCGCGGTCCGCGGGCGCGGGGTTGTCAACCGGCGTGGACGCCCCCGTCGTCGCGCTGATCGCATCCGCCCGCCCGGCGCTGCTGAGAAGCGCCCGTCGATACTCGCTGTGCCCCGACGACGCCGAGGACGCCCTCCAACGCTCGCTCGAGATCCTGATCACCAAGGGCCCCGCGGTCGAGCTCCCCCGCCTCGCCGCCTGGATGCAGGTGGTGATCCGCCGGGAGGCGCTCGCGCTGCGCCGCCAGCGCGAGCGCTGCGGCGCCGGCGAGGAGCCCGATCGGCTGCGCTGCGAGTCGCCGGGCCCGCTGGAGCTGCTCTTCCAACAGGAGCGCGCCGCGCGCGCCGGGCGGCTGCTGGCGCGGCTGAAGCCGCAGGAGCGCCGGGCGATCGCCCTCCAGGCCGAGGGCTATTCCTACGCCGAGATCCAGGCGATCACCGGCTGGACCTACACCAAGGTGAACCGGTGTTTGGCCGAAGGCCGCGTCAGGTTGCGTTCACTTGGCGGGCTGTCCTGAATGAAGGTTGTCGCATGGACGGTGGCGCTTGCGCTCGCGATCCTCGCCGAAACGGCTTTCGCGGGAACCATCGACCTGGGCACGGTCGGCGGGGTCAACTACAGCGGAAACTCCTCGTCGGCGCCGATCGTGCCGAATGGTGTCGAGATCGGTCCCGACGCCGAGTGCGCGAGCGGGACTCGTCTTGTCGGGGGCGGGGTCGAGATAGGTGGGGACTTCGCGGAGTCGCAATTCACCCGTTCGGCGCCGGGGGACGAATCCTTAGCCAGCGGGCAAAGCTGGGTGACCGTCTGGGCGAATCTCGCGGGAAGCGGGAAGACCGCAAGCGTGACCGCCGCCTGCATGGACCGCGAGGTCCGACGCCAATTCCTCATCCCCCCTGGGGTGACGATCACGACTGACGCCGGGTGTCCCACCGGGGCCCACGTCGTGGGCGGGGGCGTGCGGCTGGGGGGCGCGGCCTCAGAAGCCCATCCCGTGGCGATGAACCTTGCCGACGACTCGACCGACGCGAACACCGTCCCTGACGATTCTCTTCACGTGGTGGTAGGAAACGCGCCGTCCACCGACCCGAAGCCGATCAGGATGTACGCGGTCTGTAGGACCTAGCCTCGCCCCGGGGTCTATCGGGTCGGCTTCACCCCTTGGGAGCAGATGTCAGAGCTGACGGCTGCCGAGCAGAGCGCAGCCCTCTTCGCCCGCGAGGAGGCAGGAAAGGAGCCGCCCCACGGGCTGGTGCTCGACCTCGGCTGCGGCAGCGGAATCTGGGCCGTTGAGCTGGCGAAGCGAGGCTGGCAGGTCACGGGCGTGGACTTCGTCCCCAAAGGCATTGCGCAGGGCGCGCGAGCGGGCAAGGGAAGCGGGTGCGAGACGGCCTCGGCCGCAAGGCTTCAGAGGGCGCCGAGTTCGCCTCAGTCGTCGAAGCGCTCTGGGGAGGTCCAGGTGACCGCGCCGCTTGGCCGGCGCGCCATGCCGGGGCCGAGAGCGCGCACGGAGGCCGCCGACGTGAGGATCCAGTAGGCGATCGGGTAGATCGGCAGCCAGAGCGCGTAGCGTCGAACGGTGGAGTCGTAGCGCCCGTCGAGCCACAGCCCGATCGAGATCTGACCGACGAGAACACTGGCGATCATCAGGCCCCAGAAGTTGGGGATCGGATTGCCGCCGAAGCCGTAGACCCCGGCGGCCAGAGCCACGACCCAGAACGCCGCCGACGCGAAGAAGAGGTGCGACCAGAGAGCCGAGCCGAAGGCCTCCAGCCACACCGGCCACATCCGCCGCTTGTCCCAGCTCGTCATCACGCCGGAGTGCGCCCGCAGGACCTGCCCGAGGCCCCGGGCCCAGCGGGTGCGCTGGCTCCACCATGCCGCCATTGTCTCTGGGACCTGCATGGCGAAGACCGCGCGCGGCTCGTACCGGACGTCGGCGTAGTCGGTCTGAAGCTGCCAGGCCAGCGCGATGTCCTCGGTCGCCATCTCGGGCTTGAAACGCCCGACCTTCTCGACGGCGCTCTTGCGCAAGGCCGTGCAGATCCCGGAGAAGGTCATCAAGCGACCCCAGGTAGCCTGGGCGCGCCGGAGGACCGACACCGTCGCCGAGAACTCGATCGCCTGGAGCTTGGTGAGCAGGCTCGTGGTGTTGCTGACGCGCGGGTTTCCGGTGACCGCGGCGAGGCGGGGCACCTTGACGAAGTGCGGGACCATCCAGCGCAGCACGTCCCGGTTGGGCCGGCCGTCTGCATCGACCACCAGCAGAATCTCGCCTCGCAGGAGCGGAAGCGCGTCGTTCAGTGCCATCGCCTTGCCCTCGTTCACCTCCTTGGCGAGCAGCCGGATGCGCCCGCCCTCCACATAGGGCGCAGCGGTCGCGCGGGTGCCGTCGGTGGACCCGTCGTCCACGACCATCACCTCAAAGCGTGGCCAGTCGAGCTCGAGCAGGCACTCGATGGTCTCCGCGATCACCGCCTCCTCGTTGTGCGCTGCCACCACCACCGAGACGAGCGGGTGGTCTTCGAGGGCGTAGAACTCGTCGTCCTCGGCCTCCCGGTGAAGGGAGAAGTAGACGCTCCCCGTGATCCAATAGAGGCCTGTGAGCACCGGATACGCCCCGAGAAAGAACATGACTCCGAGGTAGACGGGCTGCTGCGAGATCTCCCGGATCAGGTCGACCATCGGTCAGCCCTCCGCTCGGTAGAGCTTGGTCGAGTCGTCCTCGGAGACCGTGACGACGATCGTCGGGGGGTCGAGGTCGAGCTCGGGCGCGACGGCAACGGTCCGCCCCATCATGTCGTGGCCGAAATCCACCGGGACCTGCACAGAGCTCGTGCGCCGGTGCCTGCGGCGATAGATGCTGCGGTTCCAGCGCACCCATGCGGGGACCAGCACGGCATACGCCCCGAAGACGCCCGCGAGGCCGGCGAGCGCGATGGGCCAATTGGGCGGAACGCTGACATTGAGCTGCCAGACCCACAACCCCGCGAATCCGAGCCACGAGCCGGCCCCCACCACCACGTGTAGGACACGGCGCCGGGCGCTCGCGCGCGAGCGGGCGCCCGTGGCCACCCTCGTGGGAGGCGGGAGGGGCGGCCAAGACGTCGCGCTCGCGGGGGCGCCATCGTCGCGGGGCTTCGTGGTGACTGGCGGGAACGGATAAGTGGTGGGCGACACGCTCATGTCATCGGCAGCGAACGAACCCAGCGATAGCGGGATTTCGTGCGGACCCGCTCTCAGTGGTAACTACTGAGTGGTCGCGAGGAGCTCAGTTCGAGGCCACGTCACGACCCCGATGACCCATTCTGAGACACGCCATGGGTTCTCGTCCATGACGACAGCAGGTCGCGTGGCCAGCAGCCGCGACGTTCAACTCGATCCTCGAAGAGGCACACTCGAAGACCGGCGACTCGGCGCTTGACGGGATTCCGCTGTTCGAGGAGAGCTTCAACGTTGATTACCACTACGCCGACTCCGGAGACATCGGATTGGCGAGGACGCTCCTAGACAGGTTGAGGCA
>JBDTSW010000012.1:0-32813 GCA_039930945.1 bacterium | reverse complement strand
CGGCCTTCTCGTCGGCGATGAACTGGCCGAACTCGGACTCCTCCTCGTCGCCGACGGGCTTCTCCAGCGAAACCGGTGCCTGGGCCGAGCGCTTGATCTGGTCAACCTCCTCGGGGTCGATGCCGGTGACCTCGGCGATCTCCTCCGGCGTGGGCTCGCGGCCCAGCTCGGTGACCAGCTTGCGCTCGGCCCGCCCGATCTTGTTCAGCTTCTCGACGACGTGCACCGGGATGCGGATGGTCCGCGCCTTGTCGGCGAGGGCGCGGGCGATCGCCTGGCGGATCCACCAAGTCGCGTAGGTCGAGAACTTGAAGCCCTTGCGGTAGTCGAACTTCTCGGCCGCGCGAACCAGCCCCAGGGTCCCCTCCTGGATCAGGTCGAGGAAGGGCAGTCCCTGGTTGCGGTAGTTCTTGGCGATCGAGACGACGAGCCGGAGGTTCGACTCGACCATCTTCTGCTTCGCGTCGAGGTCCCCGCGCTCGATCCGCTTGGCCAGGTCGACCTCCTCCTGGGCCGTCAGCAGCCGGACCTTGCCGATGTCCTTGAGGAACAGCTGCAGCGAGTCGGTCGTCATGTCCGGCTTCAGGTCAAGCGTGGCCGCCTTGCGCTTGCGGCCTCGCTTGCCGTCGGCGGGATCGCGGGCCGGAGCCGCGGCATGCGCCGGATCGGGGTCGTCGACCATCTCCACGCCCTGGCCCTCGAGGTAGCCGTACAGCTCCTCGATATCGCCCTCGTCGACCTCGACCTCGGCGAGCGCCTTGGCCACCTCGCCGTAGGCGATCACTCCCACTGCCTGGCCCCTGGTGAGCAGGCCCTTGACCTCCTCCAGCTCCTGAAGTTCCGTTACAAGCATCCCGTTGGCTCTTCCTTTGTCTGCGTTTGCGATCTGTCGGCAGGCCTACGTTAGGGCTATACATTCTGAAGTCAAGACCGACGCATCCAAATCGGCTCGACAGCGCCGTTTCTGCACCTGTTCATGCGCGGCGTGCCGCACGCGTCGCGCGGGTACGGTGGAATATCTGCAGATGAGCACCGACGAGACCAACGACGGCCAGCGCTCCGACGAGCGCGATTCGGAGGCGGCGCAGGTCGATCAGGGCAAGCCCGAGGGCGTCTTCGGCAACTTGCCGACGACCCGGCCCCGAGTCCCCAGCCCGAGGCGTGCCGGAGATCTCTCCTCGCCCCCCGCAGAGCCCGAGCCCGCGGCCGGGGCAGCCGCCGAGCCGCGGACAGGCGCGCCCCGAGGCGACCGGCCGGGGCCCGGCGGCGGCGGCGCCGCCGAGCGCGCCGGCGGCGGCATCGAGGACGTGGCCTGGGCGGGCGTCGCCGCCGCGGCCGAGGCGGCGACGATCGGTGTTCGCCTGGCGACGCGCGCGCTGGAAGCGATGCGCGACGCAGTGGAAGACCGGCGTTGAGGGCCGACCGGGCGCTGACCCGGACGCGCGGGTGGCGCTACCTGCGCGCCTTCTGGGAGCGCGCCTACTCCGAGAACATCACCGGGCTCGCCGGGATGGTCGCCTACAACCTCGTCCTGGCGCTGTTCCCGTTCGCCCTGCTCGTCCTCTTCATCTTCGGCAAGATCCTGCAGTCCACCGACGTCGAGGCCGGCGTCCTGCTCGACCTCCAGCGGCTCTTTCCGGCGGTCGAGCAGGACACCCTCTCCAACGCCCTCGACCGCGTCCGCGACAGCTCAACGACGATCGGCGTCGTCGCCGCGATCGGCGCGCTTTGGATCGGCACCTCGTTCTGGGGAGCGATGGACACGGCCTTCTGTCGCATCTACCACGTCGAGTGCCGCGGCTGGATGGCGCAGAAGCGCTTCGCCCTGGTGATGCTGCTCGGGCTGACCCTGTTGCTGGCCGCCAGCGTCGTCATCCCGGCGCTCGAGGCGCTGGTGGTCTCCAGCGCCGACAACCTGCCCTTCGGGCTCGGAAGCATCCAGGGGCTGACCGGCGTCCTGCTTTTGGTGGGCGCGCTGCTGGTCACCTTCCTGGTGACCTCCACCATCTACTACTCCGTCCCCAAGGGGCACGTCCCCTGGCGGGGAGTGTGGCCGGGAGCGGTGTTCTTCACGGTCACGATCGGCATCGCCAACGCGGTCTTCCCCTTCTACCTGAGTGAGGTGGCGAGCATCAACCGGGTCGGCGGGGTGATCGGCTTCATCCTCGTCGCCCTGGTCTGGTTCTACATCGTCAGCCTCGGGCTGATGGCGGGAGCGGTGGTCAACGCGCTGCGCTACGAGCTCCACGACACGGGCGCGCTCGACACCGCCGGCTGGGCCGTTGGGCGGGAGGCGCTCGGCGAAGAGGCCGCCGAGTGAGCGGGCCGGCGGGGCGGGCGAGGGTGCGACTGCTGCCCCGACAGCGCGACTTTGTCCCCTTGAGCGGGTCGGTGCGCTCGTTTCAGGAGGCGGAGGTGGAGATTCCCCGGCAGACGCTCCAGGAGCTGTGGCGGCCCGAGTACCTGGAGCGGCTCGCCGGCGCCTACTGGCGCTATCTGCGCAGGATCTCACTCGGCCTGCTGCGGGTCGAGTACCGGCCGGGCAGCCGCTCGGTGGTGCTCGTCACCAGGTCCCTGACGCTGCTTCGCTTCCGCCGTCCGCAGTACGTGACCCCGCCCGGCATGGGCCAGGTGACTTGGCCGATCGAGCGGGGAGTGCTCGTGGCGAAGGCCGGTCGCGGTCGCGGCTACCTGCGAATAGCCGTACGCCGCCTGGCCGACGCCCCGGACGATCGAGCGGTCGTGCGCGTCAGCGCCGAGGTCGCCAACTTCTACCCCCTGCTGCGCTTCGACGGGCGCCTCGGGCGCCTCGGCGCACGCCTGTACAACGCCACCCAGATGCGGATTCACGTCCGGGTGACCAACGGCTTTCTGCGTTCGCTCTCGCGGCTCGACCTCTCCTCCTCCCCGGTCGCCGCGCGGCGCGGGGAGGACGGGCCCCGGGCCCAGGCCTAGGCGCCGTCGGCCCTCGCCTCCTCCACCGCGGCTCGCATCGCCTCCGAGAGGGACATCGCGCTCACCTCGAAGAGCTTCATTCCAGACGGGTCGCTCACGACCGTCTCGCTCTCGGCGCCCTCGATCAAAGGACGTGCGACGCCGACGTCCACCGGGGTGACCAGCCCGACCCACAGCGACGACAGCCACGGGCTCAGGACCGGGACCGGGATCCGCCAACGGCGGGGGAGATCCAGCGCCTCGGCGCAGGCGTCGATCATCCCGGCGTAGGTGGTGACATCGGGCCCGCCGATCTCGATCTCCCGGCCGTGGGCCTCCGGCACCTCTGGGGCCTTCAGCAGGTAGCGGAGGACGTCGCCGATGGCGATCGGCTGGGTATCCGTGGCCGTCCAGCTGGGGGTGATCATCACCGGCAGGCGGCGGGTCAGATACAGCGTGAGGCGAAACGACTCGCTGCCCGCCCCGATCACCGCCGCCGCGCGGAAGTAGGTCAGCGGAACGCCCGAGGCCTGCAGAACGCGCGCAGTCTCGTGGCGGCTGGCGAGGTGCTCGGATCCTCCCTCGGTGAGCCCGCCGAGATAGACGATCAGCTCCACCCCGGCCTCCGCGGCGGCGGTCGCGAAGTTCTCGGCCGCGCGGCGGTCGCGGGTGGCGAACTTCGCGTCGCCCCCCCGGCCCATCGAGTGCACGAGGTAATAAGCGACGCTCACCCCTTCCAGCGCCGGCCGCAGCGTGGCCGGATCGAGCACGTCGCCCTGGACGATCTCGCAGCCGGCGGCGGCCAGGTCATCGGCCCGCGAGCGGTTGCGCACCAGGCAGCGGACGTCGCCTCCCCGGGCCGCGAGCTCGAGCGACAGCAGCCGGCCGATGTACCCGGTCGCCCCTGCTACCAGCAGCTTTCCGTCGTCGCCCATCCGCCGGCTAGGCCCGCTGAGCCGATCGATGCCGCAATCTAGCCGTAGCGGCCGCCGGTGACCTCGCGCAGCTTCGCCTGGTCGTGGCGAGCGCGAACCGTCCGCACGGTGCCCGACCGCGAGCGCATCACCAGCGACTCCGTCGAGGCCTTGCCCGCGCTGTAGCGAACCCCCTGCAGGAGCTCGCCGTCGGTGACGCCGGTGGCGGCGAAGAACACGTCCTCGCCGGTGACCAGGCGGTCGACATCGAGGATCTCGTCGAGGTCGTAGCCGGCGTCGATCGCGGCCCGGCGCTCGTCGTCGTCGCGGGGCCACAGGCGGCCGATCAGCTGGCCCCCGAGGCACTTGATCGCGGCCGCAGAGATGACCCCCTCCGGGGTCCCGCCGATCCCCCAGAGGAGGTCGACGCCGCCCTCGGCGGAGACCGCGAACAGCGCCGCCGAGACGTCGCCATCGGTGATCAGGCGCACGCGTGCCCCCGCCTCACGGATGACGGCGATCTGCTCGGCGTGGCGAGGCCGGTCGAGGACGATCACGGTGACGCCGCCGGGTTCCGTTCCCTTGCGCTCGGCGACCTTGCGGATCACGTCGGGGAGCGGCTCGTCGAGGCTGAGCAGGTCGGCGATCTCGGGGCCGCCGGCGAGCTTCTCCATGTACACGAACGGCCCGGGGTCGAACATCGTGCCGCGCTCCGAGAGCGCGATCACGGCGAGCGCGGAGGGCATCCCCAGGGCCGTCAGGCGGGTGCCCTCCAGGGGGTCCACCGCGATGTCCACCTCGGGTGGGCTGCGATCGCCGATCCGCTCGCCGTTGAACAGCATCGGCGCCTCGTCCTTCTCGCCCTCCCCGATCACGACCACCCCGTCCATGGGCACGGTGTCCAACAGCAGGCGCATGGCGTCGACGGCGGCGCCGTCGGCCGACTCCTTCTCTCCCCGGCCGACCCAGCGGGCGGCGGCCAGGGCAGCCGCCTCGGTGACGCGGACCAGCTCCAGCGCGAGGTTGCGATCCGGCTTCGACGAATCGCGCACGTCGTGGGAGATCACTGACATGGACCCGAGGCTATATCGCCCGCGCAAGCGACGAAGTCGCGGATCCAGCCCATGAGCCTGCCGGGTAAGGCTCCGCGCCCTCACCCGCCGCTTCCGGACGCGAAGCGGAGGAGGTGGCGGAGTTATTCGGGAGCAGCCGGCGGAGTGGTAATCAGACCGTGCCGGGGGCTTTGCGCTCGCGCTTCTGGCCGGCCTGCGAGCGCAGGAATCCCGTCACCGTGATCCCGATCGTGCAGGCCAGCGCGATGAAGTAGCCAAAGCTGAGGCTGGTCCCGAACTCGAGGCCCTCGTCCGGAGCGGGAATATCGAGCAGGCCGTTGTAGCCCATCAAGAGCATCGCGCTGAAGCCCGCGACCATCGTCATCTCTCCCGGCGCCCACGAGAGCTTGTGCCCGCGGACGAGTATCCAGGCGAGGATCAGCGGCGAGAGCGCGAACAGCAGCAGGAGCCAGCGCAGGATCGGGAAGGTGTCGAAACCGGAGCAGCTGTAGTTGCCTTCGCCACACAACCAAGCACCCGATTCCACCCGCGCGTCCGAGTGGCTGAGCGAGTACCACGGCAAGAACAGGGCGACGACGAGCAGCGCCCCGGAGATCCCGCCGAGGAGGAGGCGGTTGCGATCGAGTCGCGAGAAGTCCATACGAGCGCGAGCCTATCCCACCGATGGGCCGCCGGGCCCTGGTTGTCCGAATAGGCTGCCGCGTTGACGATGGCCGATCACCGCTGGGGACTGACGCTGCCACTGCCGACGCTGCCGCTGCGCGAGCACGAGGATGCGATCCGCCGGGCAGAGGCCGCCGGCTACACGGACATGTGGACGGGCGAGACGCAGGGTCCCGACGGGTTTACCCCGCTCGCGCTCGCCAGCGCCTGGACCGAGCGCGCCCGCCTCGGCACCGGCGTGGTCGGGGTCTTCACCCGCGGCCCGGCGCTGTTGGCCCAGCAGGCGGCTGCCCTCGCCGACGCCAGCGACGGGCGCTTCGCCCTGGGAATCGGCGCCTCCTCGGACCGCATCGTCGAAGGTTGGAACGACATCACCTTCGAGCGACCGCTCTCCAAGGTCTCGGCCACCGTCGACTTCCTCCGCGCCGCCTTCGCTGGCGAGCGTACCGCGACCGGCTTCAAGCTCGAGCAGGCTCCCCCCTCGCCGCCCCCGATCGTGCTCGCGGCGCTGCGGGGCAAGATGCTGAGGCTGGCGGTCGAAAAGGCCGACGGCGCCTTCTCCAACTTCCTGCCGCTGTCGGGCCTCGAGCAGGTGGTGGGCCAGCTCGGCGGCGCGCCGGAGGGTTTCGAGCTCGGCTGCCGCTTCTTCTGTCTACCGGGCCGCCGCGAGGAGGTCGAGCCGCTGGCGCGGTTCATGTTCTCCTCCTACATCACTGTTCCCGTCTACGAGGCGTTCTTCCGCTGGCTCGGCCATGGCGAGGCGATCGACGAGATGGTCGCGCTGTGGGCCGGGAAGGATCGCCGGGCCGCCGCGGCGGCGGCACCCTGGGAGCTGATCTCCGAGACCTTCATCTTCGGCGAGCCGGCCGAGATGCGAGAGCGGCTCGAGCGCTACGTCGACGGTGGGATCACGCTGCCGGTGCTGACGCCAGTCACCACCCCTGACCGCCAGGTGGAGCTGATAGAGCGGCTGGCGCCGCAATGACTACCCGCAGGCGCAAGAGCCTGCGGGGCCCGGGTATTACACCGCGCGGGCGAGCGAGAGCCCGAACAGCTCCTCGGGGTCCGTCCACCACTCGACCAGCTCCAGGCCCGCCTCGACGTAGATGCCCTCGAGCCCCTCGCGGGCGAACTTGGTCGAGATCTCGGTGCGCATCTCCTCCCCGCGGTCGAACGCGACCTGCATCTCCAGCGCGGCGATCTCGACCACCTGTCGATCGAGCGAGCGCAGGCGGATGTCGACCCAGAGGTTCTCCGGGTCCCAGACGGCGACGTGCTCGAAGGCGTCCAGGTCGAAGTTCGCGCCCAGCTCGTGGTTGAGCACCGCGAGCACGTTCTGGTTGAACTCGGCGGTGACCCCGGCCAAGTCGTTGTAGGCGGCCTCCAGGGTGGCCCTGTCCTTGACCAGATCAGTCCCCAGCAGAAACCCGTCCTCGGGACCGAGCAGGTTGGCGACCCGCCGCAGGAAGCTCGCCCGCTGGGCGGGGGCGAAATTGCCGATCGTTCCCCCGAGTAGAGCGATCACCCGCGGGCCGGCGAGGCGCAGCCGCTCGAGGTCAAGCTCGAAGTCACAGACCAGGCCATGGACCATGATCTCGTACTCCGAGGCGATCGCCTCGGCTGTTTGCCGGGTGATCTCCTCGGAGATATCGACGGGGGCGTAAGCGCGCAGGCAGCCGCCGTCGCGCATCGCGTCCAGCAGCACACGGGTCTTGGAGGCCGAGCCCGAGCCGAGCTCGATCAGCGTCGCCGGCCGCCCCGCCGCTTCGACGATCGCCCCCGAGTGCGCCTCCAGGATCGAGCGCTCCGCGCGCGTCGGGTAGTACTCGGGCAGCTCGGTGATCCGCTCGAACAGCTCCGACCCGCGCTGATCGTAGAAGTAGCGCGGCGACAGCTCCTTGAAGGGCTTGGTCAGCCCGGCGCGGACATCCGCGGCCATCCCCGACAGCGGGCCTCCCGGCGGCAGGCGGAGCTCAACGGTGACCAGCTGGGTCGCAGCGCTCTCCATCTCCTAGCCGACCCCCGAGCCGCCCAATCGTTTCATCAGTCGTCCCTTGCGCAACGAACGCCGGAGAAGATCTGTGAGCGCTGCGGCAGGTCCCAGTTGCGAAAGCTGGTGCGGATGACGTCGCGTCGCGTCGCCCACGAGCCGCCCCGCAGCACCCTGTGGTCGGGGCCGAAGAAGACCTCGGAGTACTCGGGGTAGGGAAACGCGGTGAAGCCGGGGTAGGCCTCGAAGTCAGAGCTCGTCCACTCCCAGACGTCGCCCAGCATCTGCACGGCCCCATGATCGGACGGGGCGTCGGCGTAGGCGCCGGCCGGTGCGCAGCCGAAGGCGAGCTGGTCGAGGTTCGCTCGCTCGGTGGCGGCGCCGGCGGCGGCGGCCTCCCACTCGGCCTCACTCGGCAGCCGCTTGCCGGCCCAGCGCGCGAAGGCGTCGGCCTGCGACCAGTCGACGTGGACGACGGGGAGGCGCGGGTCGACGGGCTCGGTGCTGCCCATCGCCGTCCGCAACCAGCCGCCTTCGCCGTCGCGCTCCCAGTACCTGGGCGGCTCGGCCCCGGTGGCGGCGACGAACTCGGCGAAGGCGTCGTTGGTGACCGGAGCGCGGTCGATCAGGAAGGGCTCGAGTTCGACCATATGCCGCGGGCGCTCGTTGTCGTAGGCAAAGCCGCCCGGGCCGGCGCCGATCGCGTGCTCGCCGCCATCGACGCGCACCATCTCGGGCCCGTCCGGCACGGGCTCGGAGGCCGGGTCGTGGTCGCGCTCGACGGGCTCGTAGCTCTCGATCATCTGCAGCAGTTGCAGCATCGTCTCGCCGTGCTGGTGCTCGTGGGCGACCAGCATCTCGTAGAGGAAGCCGTCACGCAGCAGGGGGTCGGGGTTGTCGCCGAGGTCGACCTCGGCGAGAACGTCGAGGGTGCGCGCCCGGACCTCGTCCATGTACGCGCGCAGCTGCTCGCCGCGCAGGATCGCCAGCCTGCCCCGGGTCGCCCGTGGATTCTCGATCGCGTCGTAGAGCCGGCCCAGCTCGCCGCGCATCGGCTCGCGGCCGCCGACGCGCTGGACCAGCCACAGCTCCTCGAAGTTGGCGACGTGACCGAGGTCCCAGGAGAGCGGGCTGAGAATCGGCGAGTAGACCCGGTTGAGCTGGTCGTCGGACAGCGGCTCGACCAGGGCCAGTGACCGTCGCCGGGCCTCGGCGAGGCGGTCGGCGATCTCGTCCTTGAGCAGTGCGGTCGCGGGAGCCGAGATCGGTCAAGGCTAGATGACTGCGGGCGCGAGCCCCGGGTGGGCCTCGCCGTTGTATGTTCGCCGCCGGATGCTGATCGAGGGCAAGAGCGCGCTCGTCGCCGGCGGAGCCTCCGGGCTGGGCGAGGCGACCGTGCGCCGGCTGCACGAGGAGGGCGCCGAGGTCGTGATCGCCGACCTGAACGCGGAAAAGGGCGAGGCGCTGGCGGCGGCGCTGGGCGACCGGGCGCGCTTCGTCGAGGCGAACGTGTTCGAGGCCGAGCCGGTCGAGGCGGCGGTCGCCGCCGCCGCCGAGGCCGACGGCGGCCTGCGGATCTCGGTCTGCTGCGCAGGAATCGGCTGGGCCCAGCGAACCGCCGGCAAGCAGGGGCCGCACGACCTCGAGCTCTTCCACAACGTGATCAAGGTCAACCTGATCGGCACCTTCAACGTGCTCCGCCTGGCGTCGGCGGCGATGACCCACAACGAGCCCGACTCCGGCGGCGAGCGCGGGGTCTGCATCAACACCGCCTCGATCGCCGCCTACGACGGGCAGATCGGCCAGGTCGCCTACTCCGCCTCCAAGGGCGGGATCGTCAGCCTGACGCTGCCGGCCGCCCGCGACCTCGCCGGGCGCGGGGTGCGGGTGGTGACGATCGCGCCTGGGACCTTCGACACCCCCCTGCTGGCAGCCCTGCCCGCCCAGGCCAGGACCGAGCTGGGGGCCGCGGTCCCCTTCCCCAGCCGCCTTGGCGACCCGGCCGAGTTCGCCGCGCTCGCCGTCCACGTGGCCTCCAACCCGATGCTCAACGGCGAGACGATCCGTCTCGACGGCGCCCTGCGAATGCCCCCCAGATAGATGTCGGGCGGCAGCCTCGGACCACGGGCTACCAGCGCCACGGAGCTGAAGGCGCAGATCGAGGCCGAGCGCGAGGGCCGGCCGTTCCTGGTCTACCGCGACGGCGCCGATCAGCAGCGGATCCTCGCCCTCGACGAGGCCACCGACGAGATCTGGGTGGGACGGCGCGAGGCGGCCGACGTGCGGCTGGACTGGGACGAGGAGGTCTCGGGGCTGCACGCGCAGCTCGAGTTCGTCCGCGGCGAGTGCACGATCGTCGACGACGGCCTCTCGCGCAACGGCTCCTACGTCAACGGCGAGCGCGTGCGTGGGCGCAGGCTGCTGGCCGACGGTGACGTGCTGCGCTTCGGCGGCTCGCTGGTCCTCTACCGGGCGCCGGGGGCCGCCGGAGGCGACTCGACGGTGGTCGCGGCCGACCGGCTCGAGGCCGGGGGGATCTCGCCGGCGCAGCGGCGGGTGCTGGTCGCCCTCTGCCGCCCCTACAAGGACGGCGCGTCCTTCGCCACCCCGGCGACCAACCAGGGGATCGGCGACGAGCTCCACCTCAGCGTCGACGCGGTGAAGACGCACCTGCGGGCGCTGTTCGAGAAGTTCGGGGTGGGCGACCTTCCCCAGAACCGCAAGCGCGTCGCCCTGGTGGAACGGGCCCTGCAGAGCGGCCTCGTTTCCGAGCGCGACCTCTAGTCGCGCTAACACACGCGTTGCGGCGCGTGGTGGTCTGGATTCGTCACCCTTCGAGGCCCACGCTGGCTGAGTGAGGAGGGGTAGGTCGCAAAGCACGTCACCAGCGGTCGATAACGCGACTGACCCCCCGCGCGAGCGGACGATCGCGGCCCTTGCGAGCCGCCAGCACGGCGTCGTCTCCCTCACCCAGCTGCTGGCGCTGGGCCTTAGCAGGCGCACGATCGACCGCTGGCTGAGCCTTGGCCGCCTCCACCGCGTCCACCGCGGCGTCTACGCGGTCGGCAGGCCGGCCAGGACCCCCCGGAGCCGCTATATGGCCGCCGTGCTGGCCTGCGGCTCCGGGGCGCTCCTCTCGCGTCGCTCGGCGGCCGCACTCTGGGATCTGCGGCCTCGTCGGGATGCGCCCATCGATGTCTCCTCGTCGCGCCGGGCGGGGTACCGCCTCGCCGGTATCGATCTCCACCGCACGCGGACGCTCACGGCCGCCGACGCGACCGCGATCGACGGCATCCCGGCCACCAGCGTCGCGCGCACCCTGCTCGACCTTGCCGGGGTAGTCGGCCCCCGCTCGCTGGAGCGAGCCGTCGAGCGGGCCGAGATCCTGAGGGTGTTCGATCTCAGGACGATCGATGCCGTGCTCGGAGGGGCGAACGGGCGGCGCGGAGGCGGCGCACTGTCGGCCTTGCTCGGCCGTCTCCGCCCGAATCCGCTGACCCGGAGCGAATTGGAGCGACGCCTGGTCGATCTCTGCGAGAGCGCCGCCCTACCCAGCCCCCACGTCAACGCCCGGATCGACCTCGGCGATCGTGCCCTGGAGGTCGACTTCTACTGGCCATCTGCCCGTCTGATCGTCGAGACCGACGGCTTCGAGACGCACGCCACCCGCGCCCAGTTCGAACGCGATCGCCGCCGAGACCAGAGGCTGACGCTCGCCGGGTACACAGTGATCCGGTTCACCTGGAGGCAGCTGGAGGAGGCTCCGCAGCGTGTGAGCGCGACGATCGAGTCGCTTCTCGCGGCCCCACCAGGGGATGAGAACGATCACACCCCGGGCGGGTGACGAGCAGCCCTTGGCCCTCTGGCCGCGGCGCTCGATCGCGCCGAGACTTGGTTCATGGGGAAGACGGAATCCACTCAGCACCTGATCCGCGCGAGGAAGACGAGCATGCTCGGCTGCCCCAGCCAGCTCCGCTTCCGGCCCGCGCTCCAACTCGGCCCGCCGGCTTCGGCCGCGGACACCGACCGTTGCCGGCTCCTGCTCCAGGCGATTGAAGACTGATCGACCGTAGTCAGGGAGCGACGCTCGACGGGGTCTCTTCGGAGGCCCCGTCGACGTTGTGGGATCAATCCGTCCCCAGGTACTCCGGATCGCGGTAGACCCGCTTCAGCCAGGGCGCAGTGACGGCGAAGGAGGTGTCGCCCCAGCGGCCCCGGGCGACCTCCTCGACCGGGACTAGGCGAATGCCGTCGCTCGGCGTCCAGCGGCCGAGCGCCTTGTTCGACTGCGAGGCGTGGCCGGCGTGGCTGCCGCCGGAGATGTAGTAGCGCCCACCCGCAGGCCCCCACGCCTGGCGCTCGGCGAGCCCGGCGTCGGACAGCCAGTTGCCCGCGCCCCCCTCGTAGTTGTAGCCGTGGTGCGAGCTTGCCCGCGCCTCGGCGCCACCGTCGCCGATCCGCAGCTGGAGGGACTCCCAGTCGTCATTGTGAAACCCGGCGTCGCCGGGAAGCGCCTTCAGGCTCTGGCTGCCCGGGTAGTAGGCCCAGAACTGTAGGTAGAGCTTGCCGGCGCGCTCGCCGGAACAGTCGGCGTCGGCCCGCTCGAGCTCTGGCGGCGGATCGGCCCGGCAGTCGATGACGTGGACGAACAGGGTGACCGGCTCGCCCTGGAGCGAGTCGAGGACCTCGCCGTCGGCGACCCCCATCGAGCAGGGGTCCTGCCGGCAGCTGCGGAAGTCGACCGGCAGCGCCCGCATCCCGTCCTCGTAGGCGATCGTCGGCGCCCGGCGGCGCACGGTGTGGGCCAACTCGGCTCCATAGGCGGTGGCAAGCTCGGAGCCGAATACGCCGCACGACTCCCGGCCGAGCCCGGCGGCGCAGATCAGGCGGTCGGCAAGCGCCCTCGCCAACGCGTAGCCGGGGAGCCTCGCGCCGGCGATGGTTGCGAGCCCCAGCGCCAGCAGAGCGACCAGCAGGACGAGCCCCAGCCACTCGACCGTCGACTGGCCGGCTTGGTCTCGGCGATCCGCCACGCGCCGACGCTGTCAACGGAAACCTGACCCGTGGGTGACCCGTGTGCCGAGGGCAGGTACCTTTCGTGCCCATGGAGCAACGTCAACAGCCGCCGCTTCCGACGAAGCCGGACGAGGGATTCCAGTGGAAGCGCTGGGCCGTCGGCATCGCCGCCCTGGCGCTGATCGTCCTCGTCGCCCAGAACTCGCAGAAGGTCGAGGTCAACTTCTTCTTCGCCGAGACCCGGACTCCGCTGGTCTTCGCGCTCCTGGTCGCCGCGATCCTCGGCGGGCTGGTCGGTTGGCTCGCGCCGAAGCTTCGCCGTCGCGAGCGGGGCCGCGACCGAAGCCACGACTGAGGTCCTAGAGGCCGTCCGCCTGCTTGACGGAGAGGCCGATGTAGGCGTCGTCGGTGGGGGCCAGGCCGGCGCCCGAGCTCTCGATCCTGATCCCCAAGATCGGGTTCGTGATCTGCGTGTGACCGAGGTGGTTGCACGCCGACTCGCCGGCGCCGATCGTGCAGGTCACGGGGGTGCTGAAGATCGAGCTCAGGTCCATTCTGCGGAAAAGCCTACACGCGGCCCCGCGTCGCGTCTACAGCTCCTTGATCTCGGAGGCGATGGCCGCCGCCGCCTGCTTGGCGTCGGCGAACAGCATCGAGGTGTTGGGCTGGTAGAAGAGGTCGTTGTCGATGCCGGCGAAGCCGGGGCTGAGGCTGCGCTTGATGACGATCACCTGCTGGGCCTCGGAGACCTCGATGATCGGCATCCCGGCGATCGGCGAGTCGGGGTCGTTCTTCGCCGCCGGATTGGTGACGTCGTTGGCGCCGATGACGACGGCGACGTCGGTGCGTGGCAGCTCCGGGTTGACGTCCTCCATCTCGCGCAGCTTCTCGTAGGGCACGTCGGCCTCGGCCAAGAGCACGTTCATGTGGCCCGGCATCCGCCCCGCGACCGGGTGGATGGCGTAGCTGACCGTGACCCCCTTTCGCTCCAGCTCGTCGGCCATCTCCTTGACCGTGTGCTGTGCCTGGGCGACCGCCAGGCCGTAGCCGGGGACGATCACGACCGAGTCGGCGTAGGCGAGCTTGATCGCCGCGTCCTGGGCACCGATCGAGACATGCGGGCGTTCCTCTCCCGAGCCCGCCCCGGCGCCGGCCGGGGCCCCCCCGAACCCGGCGAAGAGGATATTGGCGACCGAGCGGTTCATCGCCGTCGCCATCTCCATCGTCAGGATCGTCCCCGAGGAGCCGACGAGGGTGCCGGCGACGATCAGGGCGACGTTGTCGAGCGCGAAGCCGGCGGCGGCGGCGGCGAGGCCGGTGAACGCGTTCAGGAGCGAGATCACCACCGGCATGTCGGCGCCGCCGATCGGCAGCACGCCCAGGGTGCCGAGCAGCCCGGCGCCGATCAGGACCGCGATGAAGATCGCCTGGGAGGGATCATCGTTGGTGGAGGCGAGGACGACACAGGCGGTGGCGACCCCGATCAACAACAGCGCGTTCAGAACCTGTTGCCCGGGCACCTTGATCGGCTGGCCGGGGATGATTCCCTGGAGCTTGCCGAAGGCGATGTTCGAGCCCCAGAACGAGATCGACCCGATCACCATCGAGAACAGGACCGGGACGAACGTCTCCAGCGGAATCTGGGCGATCAGGCCTTCGTCCAGCTCGGTCAACCCCTGGCGGAACTCCGACCAGGCGATCAGCGCCACCGCGCCGCCGCCGACGCCGTTGTAGAGCGCGACCATCTGCGGCATCGCGGTCATCTGAACCCGCAGCGAGGCGACCACTCCGACGATGCTCCCGATCGCGAGGCCGGCGATGATCAGGCCCCAGTTGCCGATCCCGTCGAGCAGCAGCGTCGTCGCGATCGCGACCGCCATCCCGCCGGCGGCGATCAGGTTGCCCTGCTTCGCGGTGGTCGGGTGGGTGCCCCGGCTGACGCCGAAGATGAACATCGAGAAGGAGACGATGTAGAGCCCGGTGGCGGCCCCGCCGCCCGGCTCGAGCACGGCGGGGATGAGCGTGCTCACCCGTCCTCCGAGGTGTCCGCCCCGGGACGCGAAGCGGAGGAGGCGGACGGCGTTTGTTGATGTTCACGAGGTTTCCTCGCGAACATGCCCAGCATCCGGTCGGTGACCATGAAGCCGCCGACGATGTTGATCGCGCCGAAGGCGATCGCGACCACCGCGATCGTCTGCTCCAGCGCCCCGTCGGCGAAGCCGGCGACGATCAGCCCGCCGAGCATGACGATGCCGTGGATCGCGTTCGTCTGCGACATCAGCGGCGTGTGCAGGGTGGTCGGGACCTTCGAGATCACCTCGAAGCCGACGAAGGCGGCGAGGACGAAGATCGTGATCTCGGTGGCGAGGTCCATCTAGGCGTCTCCTCCCTGCGCTTCGGCGACACCGCGCGCGCGCTCGTGCTTGATCTCGCCCTCGTGGGTGATGCAGGCGCCGGCGACGATCTCGTCCTCGAAGTCGAGGTTGAGCTCGCCCTCTTCGGAGACCAGCAGCCCCAGCAGGTGCTCGATGTTCTTCGCGTAAAGCTGTGATGCGTCGGCGGCCATCTCGCTCGGGAGGTTCACCGGGGAGATGATCTTCACCCCGCCCTCGACCACGGTCTCACCTGCCCGGGTGAGCTCGCTGTTGCCGCCGCTCTCGCCGGCGAGGTCGACGATCACCGAGCCGGGATGCATGTTGCGCACGCCCTCGGCGGTGATCAGGATCGGCGCCCGCCGACCGGGGATCTGGGCCGTGGTGATGATCACGTCCTGGCGGGCCGCATTCTCAGCCAGCGCTTGGCGCACCTGCTCGTTCTCCTCCTCGGTCAGCGGGCGCGCATACCCGCCCTCGTCCTCGGCGTCGGGAATGAAGTCAAGCTCCAGCGGCCGCCCACCGAGGGAGGCGATCTGCTCCCACGCAGCGCGGCGGATGTCGAAGCCGGTGACGATCGCGCCCAGCCGCTTCGCCGTGGCGATCGCCTGCAACCCCGCGACGCCGGCCCCCAGAACCAGCACCTTCGCCGGCGCGACCGTGCCCGCGGCAGTGGTCATCATCGGGAAGAAGCGGCCGGCCTCTCGCGCCGCGAGCAGCGCCGCCGCGTAGCCGGCGACGTTCGCCTGCGAGGAGAGGGCGTCCATCGACTGGGCACGCGTGATTCGCGGGATCGCCTCCATCGCGAAAGCGGTGACGCCGGCCGCTGCCAGCGCCCTCGATGTCTCGCCGGAGGTGAGCGGCGCCAGGTGGCCGATCAGCACCTGCCCGGCGCGGAGCTTGGAGATCTCGTCCGCGGCCGGCGGCGCGACCCTGACCACCACCTCGGCCCCCCAGGCCTGATCGGAGGCCCCGACCTCGGCCCCGGCCTCGGAGTACTGAGAATCGGGGTGACCCGAGGCCTCGCCGGCCCCGGACTCGACCGCCACGCCGAGATCCTTCGCCACGAGGGAGCCGGCCGTGTCGGGAATCAGCGCCACGCGGCGCTCCCCGGGAGCAGTCTCCTTTGGAACTCCGATCTTCATCAATGCCTCGAGGGAGCGCGGCAGCCACAGCGGCCGCAGCGAAGCCGCGAGAGCCTACCCAAGCCGCTCAGGGCGTGATCCTCAGCACCTGGTCGCCGCCGCCGTCGGCCACCCACACGGACCCCAGCCCAGCGGCGATGTCCTCCAGCGAGTCGCCGACGTCCTTGATCGTGCCGAGCGCCTCGCCGCTCTTGGGGTCGAGCACGGAGACGGTTCCGTCCCCGTGCGAGACCCAGAGACGGTTGAAGCCGAAGACGATGTCGCGTGGCTCCGGCGCTACCTCGATCGGATCGCCGGCCTGATCCGATCCCGGCTCGATCGACGAGACGGTCGCGTCGTCGGTGTTGGTCACCCAGACCTTGCCGGCCGCCACGGTGAGGCCCTTCGGGTTGTCCCCCACCGCGATCTCGCGGATCTCGGTGCCGTCGACGAGGTCGAGCTGTGTGACCGAGTCGCCCTCGCGATTCGTGACCCAGGCCGACCCCTCGCCGGTCGCGACGCCGTACGGCGCGGCACCCACCGTGGTCCGCCCGAGCTCGCCGGAGAGGTCGGGGGCGACGCGGGCGACCGTGTCCACCTCCGTCAGCGTCACCCAGACCGCGTTCGGCTCGACCGCCACCCCGGCCGGGCCGCCGTCGATCGCGAGCGTCTCAGGCGTCGGGGAGTTCGCGGTGATCTTGTACAGCTGCCCGCCCTCCTGGGCCACCGCCCAAACCGCGCCCTCGCCGACGGTCACGCCCTCCGGCCCGGTGGCGGCCACCGTGCGGTCCGGCACGTCGGCATCGGCCGGGATCCGGGAGAGCTCTCCGCCGTTGCGGCTCGCGGCCCAGGCGGCGTCCTTGCCGACGGCGATCCCCACCGGGAGCTCGGCCACCGGGACGCCCCTCTCGACTGTCCCCAGCGGGGGGGGCGAGCCACCACCACCACCACCACCTGCGCCGCCGCCTTCGGGGCTCTTTTCGGACCCCCCGAGGACGACGAAGGCCGCGAGCGCGAGCGCGAGCGCGCCGACGACGCCGGCGATCAGACGGGGAGAGGGCCGGCCCGAGCGCTTGGCGGGCGGCGTCGGAGGCTCGGGCCGGGCCGGCTTGCGGGTGGCCGGCTCCTCGGTCGGCGCCTCTGCGGGCGGCGGCGCAACGGTCGACGGCTCCGGCGGCGCGTGCGGCCGGGTCGCCTCGGCCGTGCGCTCCTCCGCCCCCGCCGCGGGCTGGGCGGCCTCGGCGGTCTCGGGAGGCCCCACCGCGTCGAATACCTGGGTCGGCGCCGCCGCGCCGATTCCGACGTTGCGCTCGGGCTCGGAGGGTGCCCTGCCCTCGGTCGCGGCCTTCGCCGCGCGGGCCAGGTCGCCCGCCGACGGGTAGCGGCGCTCGGGGTCCTTCTCGAGGGCGCGCCAGATGGCGTCGCCGAGCTCGCGCGGGACCTCGGGGGCGACATCGCCCAGCGGAGGCGGCGCCTCCTGCAGGTGGGCGTACATCTTCGCCACCTTCTCGCGCTCGCCCGCGAACGGGACCTCCCCCGTGAGCAGCTCGTAGAGGACGCAGCCGAGGGCGTAGACATCCGTGCGCGCATCCACCCGCTCGCCCTTGATCTGCTCCGGCGCAACGTAGTCGAGGGTGCCGACGAAGGCGCCGCTGGCGGTGACGCCGCTGGTCGCGTCGATCCTCTTCGAGAGGCCGAAGTCGGTGAGGAACACCCGGTTGCCGGCCTCGCCGCCTTCGATCAGGACGTTGCCGGGCTTGATGTCGCGGTGGACGAGGCCACGCTCGTGGGCGGCGTCGAGCGCCGAGGCGACCTGGGAGACGATCGGCACCGCCCGTTGGGGATCCAGCCGCCCCTCGCGGTTGAGCAGGCCGCGCAGGTCTGTGCCCTCGATGAAGTCCATGGTCACGAACAGGCGGCCGTCCTCCTCGCCGGCGTGGTGGACCGCGACCACATTCGGATGGCGGATCGAGACGGCGATCCGCGACTCGGACTTGAAGCGGTCGCGGAAGGTCTCGTCGGCGGCCCGCTCGCCCGAGATCACCTTCAGCGCGACGATGTGGTCGAGCGCCAGGTGCGTGGCGCGGTAGACGACGCCGAAGCCACCCCGTCCGGCGACGCCCTCGATGCGATGGCCGGCGAATATCTCCCCAGGGGCCAATTCGCGCATGGCGCGATTATCTACCCCCGCCCGGGCGGGGGGCGGCCGGGTCTACGCGGGAGCGCCGACGCCGACGATCTCGGCCAGGCGCTGGAGCGTGTGCGACCGCTGGGCGGGGTCCGGCTGGATCGGCGAGACGATCAGGCGATCGACGCCGATCCGGTCGTAGGCCTCGATGCGCTCGCGCACCTGTGCCTCGGTGCCGACCAGGGAGGTCGCGTCTGCGAGCTCGTCGGGGATCGCCGCAAAGGCCTGCTCGCGCTTGCCGTCGAGATACAGCGACTGCACCTCGTCGGCGACCTCGCCGTAGCCGAAACGGTGGGTGAGGTCGACGTAGAAGTTCGTCTCGCGGCTGCCCATGCCGCCGAGGTACAGCAGCAGCCCGGCCTTGACCATGGCGCGGGCGGCGTCGATGTCGCCGTCGATGCCGATCTGCAGGGTCGGCGAGATCTCGAGGTCGTCGGGACCACGCCCCCCTTTGGCGAAGCCGGCCTCCAGATGCTCGCCCCAGGTGGACTCGAAGGCGTCGGGCGAGCTGAAGATCGGGATCCACCCGTCGCAGATCTCGGCCGCCATCTCGACCGACTTACGGCCGATCGCCCCGACGAAGATCGGAATGTCGTTGCGCACCGGGTGCACGTTCAGCTTCAGCGCCTTGCCCTGTCCCGTTCCGCCCTCGATCGGCAGCTGGAAGTGGTTGCCCTTGTAGGAGAGGCGACCCTCGCGGGCGACGATCTCGCGGACGACCTCGATGTACTCCCGCGTTCGTCCCCAGGGCTTCGCGTAGGGCACCCCGTACCAGCCCTCCGAGACCTGCGGCCCCGAGGGCCCGAAGCCGAAGATGAAGCGGCCTCCGGAGAGGGCGTCGATCGTCACCCCGGCCATCGCCGCCGCCGCCGGCGCCCGCGCGGGGACCTGCATGATCGCCGCGCCGAGCTTGATCGTCTCGGTCTGGGGCGCAAGCCAGGCGAGCACGCTGACCACATCCGAGCCATAGGACTCGGCGACCCAGACGGAGTCGTAGCCGAGGCGCTCGGCCTCGCGCGTGATCTCGAGCGCGTCCGCGCCCTGCGGGCCGATTCCCCAGTAGCCGAGGTTGAGTCCGAGCTTCAGCGCCATCTGGGCGGCAGCCTAGCCGCCCGGCATGCACCGAGGCTCGCGACCCGCGATCATCGGGGTGTGAGCAAGGACGCCCAGAAGCTCCCGCGCAGGGTGTACGAGGATGAGCTGTTGCGGCTGCAGACCGAGTTGGTCGCGATGACCGACTGGGTCAAGCGCGAGGGCGCGCGGGTGGCGCTGATCTTCGAGGGACGGGATGCCGCCGGCAAGGGTGGGGCGATCAAGCGCATCACGGAGTCCCTCAGCCCGCGCATCGCGCGGGTGGCCGCGCTGCCCGCCCCCACCGAGCGCGAGAAGACGGAATGGTATTTCCAGCGCTATGTCGCCCACCTCCCGGCGGGCGGCGAGATGGTGCTGTTCGACCGCTCCTGGTACAACCGCGCCGGCGTCGAGCACGTCATGGGCTTCTGCACCGACGACGAGTACCTGCGGTTCATGCGCCAATGCCCCGTCTTCGAGCGGATGCTGATCGACGACGGGATCATCCTGCTCAAGTACTGGTTCTCGGTCTCCGACTCCGAACAGGAGAGGCGCTTCAAGGCGCGCATCGACGACCCACTCAAGAACTGGAAGCTCTCCCCCGTGGACGTCGAGTCCCAGCGGCGCTGGGTCGAGTACTCGAAGGCGAAGGACGAGATGTTCTTGCACACAGATATCCCGCCGGCGAGGTGGCACGTGGTCGAGTCCGACATCAAGCGCAACGCCCGCATCAACTGCATCTCTCACCTGCTTTCCCAGGTGCCCTACCACAAGCGCGAGGTCAACCGGATCAGGCTTCCCAAGCGCCAGAGCGACTCCGGTTACCAGCGGCCGCCTCGCGACGCCAACAACTATGTGCCCGACGCCGCGGCGAAGCTGATGACGGGATCGAAGGCGAAGCCCAAGGCGAAGAAGGCGAGGGACTGAGGCCGCTCCTGAGGGCTGCGTACCGCGCTCGAGGGCACCCGCGTCGCGCCCGGCCCGCTGCTGTATAGATCAGGCGGTGGAAGCGGGAAGTCATCCCGGCGGGCTGTCGAGCACCGAGGCCCACCGCCGGCTCGAGCGCCTCGGGCCGCCGGAGGACGAGTCCAGCCGCTCGGTGGCGTCGATCGTCGCGGGCAACGTCTTCACGCTGTTCAACGCGATCATCGGCGTCTTCTTCATCCTCATCCTCTCCCTGGGGCTGTTCGCCGACGCGATCTTTGGGGTGATCGCGATCGTCAACTCCGCGATCGGCATCCGCCAGGAGCTGAAGGCGAAGGAGACGCTCGACCAGCTCGCCCTGCTGGTGGCCCCGCAGGCCAGGGTCGTGCGCGACGGCCAGGTGTCCGAGCTTCGCGCCGACGAGGTCGTGCCCGGCGACAGCGTCCGCATCGAGCCGGGCGACCAGCTGGTCGCCGACGGCGTCGTCACCGTCTCGCGCGGGCTCACGCTTGACGAGTCGATGCTCACCGGCGAGTCCGACGGCATCTCCAAGCGTGAGGGCGACCGGCTGCTCTCCGGCGCCTTCTGCCTCTCGGGATCGTGCTACTACGAGCTCGACGCGGTGCGCGAGCACAGCCACGCCGCCAGGATCGCCGGCGAGGCGCGCGAGTTTCGCCATCCCCCCTCCCCGCTTCAGGTCGAGGTCAACCGGGTGCTTTCGGCGACGACGATCGCGATGGCCCCGCTGGCGTTGATCCTGCTGCTGGCGCTCGGCGCCCGCGACGTCGGCTTCGAGGAGGCCGCCCAGACCGCGACCGCCGGCCTGATCACCCTGATCCCCGAGGGCCTGGTGCTGCTGATGAGCGTCACCTTCGCCGTGGCGGCGGTGCGACTGGCGAAGATGAACACGCTGGTCCAGCAGATAAGTGCCACCGAGGCGCTGGCGGCGGTGGACACGATCTGCGTCGACAAGACCGGCACCCTCACCGACGGCTCGCTCGACCTGCTCTCGGTCGAGGTGGCCGACCGGCAGCACCCCGGACGGGCACACGAGGCGATCGGCCGCTTCGCTCACTCCTCGGGCGAGCGCAACCGGACCCTCCAGGTGATCGCCGACCGCTACCCGGGCACACCCGGACGGGTGATCGCCGAGGTCCCGTTCTCGTCAGCCTGGAAGTGGAGCGGCATCACCCTGGAGGCAGGCGGAGGCCCGCGCAGCTACGTGCTCGGAGCGCCGGATGTGCTCGCGGCGGCCGGCGCCCTGACCCTCCCGCCGGCGCTGCAGAACACTCTGCAGGAGCACACCCGCGCCGGGCGCCGCGTGGTCGCCTTCGGAGAGGCGGTGGACGGGCTTCCGCAGAGCCCGGCCTCGGCGCCCCCGCCGCGACTCGAGCCGCTGGCGCTGGTCGTGCTCGAGGAGCGGCTGCGCCCTGATGCCCGTGAGACGATCGAGTTCATGCGCGAGCAGGACGTGGACCTGAAGCTGATCTCCGGAGACGCTCGCTCGACCGTGACCGCGGTCGCCTACGCGGTGGGCGTCCCGCTGGAGGCAGGGGTGATCGAGGGCTCGGACCTGCCCGACGACCGCACCGGGCTGGCGCAGGCCGCAGAGCGAAACACGGTCTTTTGCCGGATCGCTCCCGAGCAGAAGAAGGCACTGGTCGGGGCGCTCTCGGACCGCGGCCGGTTCACGGCGATGATCGGCGACGGCGTCAACGACGTGCCGGCGCTGAAGCGGGCGCAAATGGCGGTCTCGATGGGCTCGGGCAGCCAGGTCACCAAGGGGGTCGCTGACATCGTCCTGCTCTCCGACCAATTCTCGATGCTCCCCCGTGCGGTGGCGGAGGGCCGGCGCATCGCCCGCAACATCCATCGCCTCGGCCGGCTCTACCTGACCAAGTCCGTCTACGCCGCCTTCCTGATCACGGTCACGGCGGCGTTCGGCTTCACCTTCCCGTTCCTGCCGCGCCAGCTCACGGTGGCGGCGATGCTGACGATCGGCATCCCCTCGTTCGTCTTGGCGCTGGCTCCGAGCGAGGGGCCCCTGTACCGCGGCCGCCTGCTGCGCGCCCTGGCGGCGTTCGCGGTTCCGGCCGGGGTCGCGATCGGGGTCGCCTCGCTGCTCTCGTTCTTCTTGGTGGACAGCGTCTTCGGCGGCACCCTGGAGGAGGGCCGCACCGCGGCGACGACGACGTTGATCGTGCTCGGCCTCTGCTTCATCCTCCTGCTCGAGCGTGGGCCCGGGCGCGAGCACATCACGATCCAGAGCTACATGCTGGCGATGATCGCCGGGCTGGGGGCGCTGTTCGCGCTGATCCTCGCCGCCTCCCCGGTGCGCGAGTTCTTCGACCTCGAGCTGCTCACCTCGGCCCAGTGGTTCCTCTCGCTCGCCTGCGTCGCCGCCGGGCTCGTGCTCGCGGCCCTCGCCTGGCGCCTTCCCTACATCCAGCACCTCGAGGTGGACGGGGGCGAGCCCCCCGACGACGGCGTCCCCCAACCCACCCACAGCCCCAGGACCGGCGAGCACGCCCCGGTCGGAGAGCCGGAGCAGCTGGAGCGGTGATGCCGGCGCCGCCCGGCGATGATCGCCGTCGCACCAAGATCGTCACCACGATCGGCCCCGTCAGCCACTCGGTCGAGACGATGACGAGGCTGATCGAGGCCGGGGCCGACGTCTTCCGGCTCAACTTCTCGCACGGCACGGCCGACGAGCACGCCGAGAACGTCGTGCGGGCGCGCGAGGCCGCCGACAGCGCCGGCAGGGAGATCGGTCTGCTGGGCGACCTGCCGGGGCCGAAGCTGCGGCTGGGCACGCTTGCCGCGGGCGTGGTCGAGCTGGCCCCCGACAGCGAGACGGAGCTGACCACCGGCGAGACCAAGGGCGACGCCGGGCACCTGCCGGTCTCCTGGGCCGGCCTCCCGGAGGCGGTCTCGGAGGGCGACGCCGTTTACCTGGCCGACGGGCGCATCCGCCTGCGAGTTCTCGGCAAGGACTCGGACTCGGTCCGCTGCGCGGTCGAGGCGGGCGGCCGGGTGGCCTCGCACCAGGGCCTCAACCTGCCCGGATCCGAGGTCTCGCTGCCGGCGGCGAGGCGAGAGGACCTGGAGTGGGTGGACTTCGCGATCTCGCACGACATCGACCTGCTGGCGATCTCCTTTGTCCGTCGCGCCGAGGACATCCTCCCGGTCGAGCGGCGGATCCGGACGGCGGGCTCCGACATCCCGGTGATCGCCAAGATCGAGAAGCCCCAGGCCGCCGAGCGCTCGGGGGAGATCATCGCGGCCACGACGGCCGGGATCATGGTCGCCCGCGGGGACCTCGGCATCGAGCTCCCGATCGAGCAGGTGCCGACGGTGCAACGGAGGCTTCTGCGCCTTGCCGGAAACCACGCTCGGCCCTCGATCACCGCGACCCAGATGCTCGCCTCGATGGTCAGCTCGCCGAGGCCGACCCGCGCCGAGGTCAGCGATGTCTCCGCCGCGATCCTCCAGGGGACCGACGCGGTGATGCTCTCGGAGGAGACCGCGGTGGGCGACTACCCGGTCGAGGCGGTGGCGGTGATGGACAGGATCGCTCGCGCCACCGAGCCCGACCTCCCCTACGACCACTGGCTGTTCAACCGGGTCGTCACCGACGCCGACGACGTCGCCGGCTCGGTCGCGCGCGCCGCGGTGGGCTCGACCTACAACCTCGGCCTGGCGGCGATCGTCGTGCCGACTCGCAGCGGCCGGACCGCCCGCCTGGTCTCTGCCCAGCGCCCGCGGATGCCGGTGCTGGCGGTCTCGCCTCGACGGGAGACCGTGCGCCGCCTGCAGGTGCTCTTCGGGGTCAGCTGCGTGCTCGCCGACGACTGGGAGGGCCTGACCGCCCTGCTCGACGACTGTGCGCGCTTCGCCAAGGAGACCGGCGTCGCCAAGTCAGGTGAGCTGATCGGCATCACCGCCGGGATGCCCGAACAGGAACTGGGCACGAACCTGTTCGAGATCCACCGCGTGCCCTGAGCGGGCAGGCCGTCTTAGCCGTCGCCGATCCCGGCCAACAGTCGGCGATCCATGTCGGACATGCCGGCGATCTCGTCCCCGTCCCAGCTGATGTCCCCGGCCATCGCGACGAACAGGGCGGAGTGGTCGGAGTGGCGCAGGCGCTCTGAGCGGGCGAGTGCGAGGGCGGAGTAGAGGTTGGGCAGGGCGTCGTGCCAGCCGCGGTCCGAGCCGCGGATCTCGATCAGGTCGCGCATGGTGGAGGGCATCTGCCGCAGGCCCCCCGCGAAGATCCCGCCGAAGATGGCCAGGTCGAGCTGGATGCTCTCGCCCTCCGGCACCATCTCGCACTCGCCCTCGGGCTCGAACAGCCCGCGGGCGAGCTGCGGCGAGGACATCAGCAGCGCCCCGTCGGTCGCCCGTGGGTTGCACTCGACCAGGTAGGGCCCGTCGGGCGAGGCGATGAAGTCGAACGAGACCTGGCCCGTGTAGCCCGTCTCCGCGGCGATCCGCTCGACCACGTCGAGCGTCGCCGCGCCATCGATCGCGACGAACTGGATTCCGGTCGAGTGCTTCCACTGGCGGGGGATCGAGTAGGCGCAGTGTGCGACCACCCGCCCCTCGTGAACGGTGCTGTAGGTGCAGAACGTCTCGCCGTCGACGAACTCCTGCACCAACCACGGGTTGGCGGTGGTCGGGTGGCAATCGGAGATCGCGACCTGGCCCGCCAGCGGGCCGGCGTTGGTGAGCAGGCTGACGCCCCCGCGCGAGAAGGCTGCCCTGGCGAAGTAGCGGGGGAAGCGCTCCAGCGCCGCGCCAAGCTCCGCATCGGTGGAGGCGATCACCGTGGTCGCCATCGCCAGCCCCATGCCGGTCGCCAGGCGCTCGAAGCTCTGCTTGTCGTGCAGCGGCAGCAGCGTCGCGAACGGCGAACAGAAGGGCTCGGCCACCTCCGCCAGGCGCTCGTGCCGGGTCGAGAGGTAGAAGACCTCCTCGAAGGCGGGGACGATCGCGTCGACCCCGGAGTCGGTCGCGATCCGCTCAACGTCGTCGATGAACTCCTCGGTTTGGTCGCGCGGCGACGCCGTGACGAACCGCTCGGTCACGTACCGCGAGTGGCTTCCGGGCGCCAGCTCGTAGTCGTCGGACGCGTAGACCTCGTGCCCCTGCTCGGCCAGCTTGCGGATGATCGCCAGCGCGAAGGGCATCCGCGAGCTGGTGATCAGGACCCTCATTCGAGGCCGAAGTCGCCGAAGGGCTCGTCGCGCTCGCGCACCGCCTGCTTGAAGCCGGCCTCTGCGGCCCGCTGCTGGAAGGCGAACCCCTCCGGGGTGTGGCGGGCGATGCCGTCCATCAGCGTGCTGATCAGCTGTGCCTGCTCGAGGCCCTGGCTAAGCACGGCCTGGTTGACCTGCAGCTTGTGCATGACCAGCTGGTTGACCGGCAGACGCGCGACCCGCTCGAGCAGCGACTCGAAGACGGCGCCGAGCTGATCGGCGGGCGCCGCCTCGGTGGCGAGTCCCCATTCCAGGGCCTGGGCGCCGGTGAGCGAGTCGCCGGTGAGCAGCAGCCGCTTGGCCCGGGCCGGGCCCAGGCGGTGGGCCCACATCGCGGTCGTCGGCACCCCCCAGACCCGTGCCGGCGGGTAGCCGATCTTGGCGTCGTCGGCGACCACCAGCAGGTCCGCGCACAGCGCCATGTCCGTTCCCCCGCCGACGCAGAAGCCGTGCACCTTGCAGACGGCAGGCTTCTCCGACCAGAACAGGCTCATGAAGCCGCGCACGTTGCGCCACATCATCTGGAAGTCGACCACGGGATCCCAGGTGCCCGAGGGATCGTGGTTGCGGGCCTGGACGATCGGGTCGGTGGGAGCTCCCTGGGGTGCTTCGGAACCAATGCCGGCCACCTCCTCCGCTTCGCGTCCGGGGGTGGCCGGGTCCGCGCTCGCACCATGCTCTGCGAGTTTTTCAGCGCTTGCTACGAGGTCATAGCCGCCGCAGAACCCGGAGCCATTGCCGGCCAGCGCGATCACGTGGACCTCGGGGTCGAGGTTGGCCCGCTCGACGCACGCCGACAGCTCCCGCGGCATCTCCAGGGTGATCCCGTTGCCCCGCTCGGGGCGGTCGAGCGTGATCCGGGCGATCCGCCCGTCACGCTCGTAGGTCATAGTCGTGAGCTCCTCTATGGCGAAGGAAGCTACCGAGATCGAGGCGGCCGGCAGGACCGTCCGCCTCTCGAGCCCCAGCCGGGTGGTCTTCGGTGAGGCGGGGCACACCAAGCTCGACCTGGCCAACTACTACGTCGCGGTCGGCGAGGCGGCGCTGCGTCATCTCCGCGACCGGCCGACGACGCTGAAGCGCTTCGTCGAAGGCGCCGCCGGCGAGTTCTTCTTCCAGAAGCGGGTGCCGAATGGGGCCCCGGAGTGGCTGCAGACGGCGACGGTCCACTTCCCCAGCGGCCGCAGCGCGACCGAGCTCTGCGCCAACGACGAGGCTCACCTGGTGTGGGCTGTGAACCTCGGAGTGATCGACTTCAACCCCTGGCCCGCCCGCCGGTCCGACCTCGACCATCCCGACGAGCTGCGGGTCGACCTCGACCCGACCCCCGAGGCCTGCTGGGACGACACCCGCCAGGTTGCCCTCTGCGTACGCGAGGTGCTGAACGACCACGATCTGGTCGGCTTCCCCAAGACCTCGGGCTCACGCGGGATCCACATCAACGTCCGGGTCGAGCCCAACTGGGACTTCACCGAGGTCCGGCGCGCCGCCCTCGCCCTTGCCCGCGAGGTCGAGCGCCGCACCAAGCTGGCGACCTCGAAGTGGTGGAAGGAGGAGCGCCACGGCGTCTTCGTCGACTACAACCAGAACGCCCGCGACCGCACCGTCGCCTCGGCCTACTCGGTCCGCCCCGTCCCCGACGCGCGGGTGTCCTGCCCGATCACCTGGGACGAGGTCCCCGACGTCGAGGCGGCCGACCTGCGGCTCGACACGGTGCCCGCCCGCCTCGAGGCCGTCGGCGACCCCTCGGCCGCAATCGACGACAACGTCGGCTCCTTACAGCCCCTGCTCGACCTCGCGGTCCGCGACGAGGCCGAGGGCCTCGGCGACGCCCCCTGGCCACCCCACTTCCGCAAGCAGAAGGGCGAGCCGGCGCGGGTCCAGCCAAGCAAGGCGAGGAAGAAGGGCTGAGGGCCGGGGCGACTACTGCTCGAGCTGGTCGAAGGCGCAGTCGGCCGGGTCCTTGTCGTCGCGCCAGCGGATGATCTTGGCCCCGTGGCGGATGCGGCCGGAGCTGACGTGGTCGAAGGAGACCTCGATCACCAGCTCGGGGCGCAGGGCGACCCATTCCAGATCGCGGTCGGCCGCCCAGCGGCTGGGATCGGCCGACCCCCGATCGCCGCTCGCGTAGGGCGCCAGGGTCTCGACCAGCTCGCGCTTCTGCTTCGCCTTCAGCCCGGAGCTGTGGCCGACCACGCGCAGCTCGCCGTCGTCGTAGAGGCCGAGGATCAGCGAGCCCACGGTCCCCTCCTCCTTGCCCGGCCGCCAGCCGACGACGACGCAGTCGGCCGTGCGCAGGCGCTTGACCTTGACCATCCCCTTGCGCTCTCCCGGCAGGTAGCGAGCGTCGAGCAGCTTGGCGATCACGCCCTCGCCGGACCGCAGCCACTCCTGCGCCGCCCCGCCCGGGTCCGGGTCGAGCGGGGTCAGCTCGACCGAGCCGGTGCCGACGGCACGGGCGAGCAGCCTCTCGAGTTCGCGGCGGCGCTCGCGAAAGGGTCGCTCGAGCAGCTTCTCGCCGCCGGCGGCGAGCAGGTCGAAGGCGCGGAGGACCGCCGGCGTCTCCGCGGCCAGGCGGTTGATCCGCGACTCCGCCGGGTGGATCCGGTTCTGCAGGGCATCGAAGTGCTCGGTCCCGTCGTCGCCGAGGATTACCAGCTCCCCGTCGATCACGTACGAGCCCGCCGGAAAGCGCAGCTCCGGGAAGTAACGGGCCAGCGGCTTGCCGTTGCGCGACTGCAGGAAGACCTCGTCGCCGTCGACGAAGGCCAGCGCCCGGAAGCCGTCGTACTTCGGCTCGTACGCCCATGCCTCACCCTCGGGCAGGCTCTTGCGCGAGAGCGCGAGCTGAGGCTTGACGGGGGGCTTCAGCGGCAGCGCCACGCCGCGATCGTAGCTGCACGCTCGCCTAGGCTTGGGCGCTCCATGGCCACCTCCGCCAGCGCCGACCCGCCCGCCAAATGCGACGTCGTCGTCGTCGGTGCGGGCATCGTCGGCCTCGCCGTCGCCCGCGAGCTGGCGAGTCGCCACCGTGGGCTGCGGGTGGCCGTGCTCGAGCGCGAGCCGCGGATCGCCCGCCATCAGACGGGCAGCTCGAGCGGGGTCATCCACGCCGGCATCTACTACGCGCCGGGCTCGCTGAAGGCACGGCTGTGCGTCGAGGGCGCCGCCGAACTCTATGACTACTGCGATCGGCGCGGCATCCGCACCGAGCGCTCGGGCAAGCTGATCGTCGCCACCTCGGCGGCCGAGATCCCTCGTCTGGACGACCTCCAGCGGCGCGGGCGCGAGAACGCCGTCCCGGGGCTGCGCAGGCTCGGCGCCGCCGAGATCGCCGAGATCGAGCCCCACGCCCGCGGGGTCGCGGCGCTTCACTCCCCGGAGACCGGGGTGGTCGACTTCACCGAGGTCGCGGCAGCCTTCGCCGAAGATCTCGCCGACGCCGGGGGCAGCTTGACCACCGGCTGTGGGGTCCTCGCGATCGCCGGCGCCGGCGGGCGGGCGACGGTCTCTCACGAGCGCGGCGCCACCCGCGCCCGTGCCGTGATCACCTGCGCGGGCGCTTGGTCGGACCGCCTCGCAGTCGCCGCCGGGGCGCCGCCCGACCCGCGAATCGTCCCCTTCCGCGGCGCCTACCTGCGCCTGCGCCCCGAGCGCGATCGGCTCGTCCGGGCGAGCATCTACCCGGTGCCCGATCCTGACCTGCCGTTCCTCGGGGCGCACCTCACCAGGGGCATCGACGGCCAGGTGCTGCTCGGGCCGACGGCGCTGATGGTGGGCGCCGTCGACGCCTATCGCCTGCGGCGGCTCAACGGCCACGACCTCGCCCGGACGCTGGGCTGGCCCGGGACCTGGCGCCTCGCGGCCCGCCACTGGCGCGCCGGCCTGACCGAGATCCGCCACGCGGCCAGCCGCCGGGCGCTGGTCACGACGATGCGCCGCTTCGTCGCCGAGATCGCCCCCGGCGACTTCGTCGACGGCCCGGCGGGCGTCCGTGCCCAGGCGGTCGGACGCGACGGCTCGCTGGTCGACGACTTCGTCGTCTCGCGCGCCGGCCGGGCGCTGCACGTCCGCAACGCGCCCTCCCCCGCCGCGACCTCATCGCTGCCGCTCGCGAGGCTGATCGCCGACCGGGCCGAGGCCGAGCTCGGGCTCAGCCAGGTCTAGGGCAGGCTCTCGGGCACGGGCGTCGCCGGCTTGCGCCCGACGACCCCCACCGTGCGGTCGTAGGAAGCCTCGAGCGTCGCGGCGTCGGCCTCGCCGGTCTCGATCGCCGGGCCAATCGGGAGCACCCGGTAGTCGACGTGGTCGACCCAGGTGGGAACGTAGCGCGCGCGGGCCACCCGGGCGCCCTCGCCGTCGATGCGGAGGTCGAGCAGAGCGATGTAGCCGTCCTGGCTGGCCTCGGCGAGGCCGGCGTCGGCTCCCTGGTTGGAGATCAGGTTGCCCTCGCTGAAGACGACGGTCTTGCCGCCGACCTCGCGGATCGGCTGGACCACGTGCGGGCCCTGGCCGACGATCGCGGTGATCTCGGGGATCGCGGCCAGTCGTGCCACCAGCTTCTGCTGCCCGGTGCTGGGCTTGGTCACGTACTCGGGCACCAGCTCCGACGCCCATTGGAGGTTGACGATCACCGCATCGGCGCCGGCCTCGCGGGCGCGACGCGCGTCGGCGGCGATCCGCTCGGGGTCGGCGATGTTGACCGTGTATGGGTGCGGAAGCGGGATCCCGTTCGTGTCCGTGGTGTAGGCGAGGTAGGCGATCCTGGCGCCGCCGGCCTCGACAATCAGCGGCTTGCGCCGGCGGCGCTCGGAGGTGGCCGAGCCCGTGTGGGCGACGCCCGCCCTGTCGAGCGCCTTCAGGGTCGAGGCGACCCCTTCGGACCCCTGGTCGAGGGTGTGGTTGGAGGCGGTGTCGCAAACGTCCCATCCGCTTGCGGCGACCGCCTCGGCGAGCTCGGGCGGGGTGTTGAACAGCGGGTAGCCGGTCGGAGTCGCCGAGGTCATCGGGGTCTCGATGTGACAGAAGGCCAGGTCGGCGTCCTCGACGTAGGGGCGCAGCTCGGCCAGCAGCGGCGCGAAGTCGTATTCGCTGCCCCCGCCCTGGGCCAGGGCGGCGCCCCACACCGGGGAGTGGATCAGCAGATCACCGCTGAACGACAGGGTCAAGTCGATCGGGCTCTCGTCGAGCTGGACCCGGCGCGCCTGCTCGCCGCTGAGCGCCGGCTGGTCCCCGCCTCCGCAGGTGCGGGCGAAGAGGACCACCGCCAGCACGGTCGCGCCGAGGGCCAGCAGGGTCGCGGCCCGGCGGCGCCGGTAGACGGCGGGCGACGGGCGGCGGCGGCGTGGATGTGGGGTGGCTGGACCGGCGTGCACGATCGGGCTTTTCGCTGACGGGGCTCGGGTACGCTGGGCCCGTGGAGGCCGCAGCCGAGCCAGAGGTCGAGGGTACGCCCGAGCGCGGCGCATCCTCGTTCGCCAAGTCGCTCTTCCTCGGCGAGATCCACGAGCAGATGGTCTTCCCCTGGCCGGCGCCCGATCCCGCCGAGCAGGCGCGGATACGAGAGCTGAACGCGGCCGCGCGCGAGATCGGCTCGCGCATGGACCACCGCAAGATCGAGGAGAAGCGCTGGATCGGCGACGACGTCGTCCGCGACCTCGGCGAGGCGGGCCTGGCGGGCCTCTATGTCGACGAGCGCTACGGCGGGCAGGGCCTCTCGCAAACCGGCTACGCCCGCGTCTTCGAGACCTTCGCCCAGATCGACGCCACCCTCTCGATCGTGATGGGCGTCCATCAGTCGATCGGCTTCAAGGGCATCCACATGTTCGGCACCGACGCCCAGAAGGAGCGCTTCCTCCCCGACCTGGCGGCCGGTCGCAAGCTCGCCGGCTTCGCCCTGACCGAGCCCGAGGCCGGGTCCGACGCCTACAACATCCGCTCGCGCGCGGTGCAGCAGCCCGACGGCTCCTGGGTGCTCAACGGCGAGAAGCGCTACATCGGCAACGGCTCCAAGGGAGAGGTGTTCACGGCCTTCGCCCGCTGCGAGGTCGACGGCTCCGAGCGCCACATCGCGCTGCTCCTGGAGAAGGGGATGAAGGGGTTCGAGGTGGGCGAGCGCTTCGACACCATGGGCCTGCGCGGAAACGACCTCCGCCGCCTCTACTTCAAGGACGTCAGGGTCCCGGCTGAGAACGTCCTCGGCGAGCCCGGCGACGGCTTCAAGATCGCGATGCAGATCCTCAACAACGGGCGCATCGGGCTCGGCACCGGCTCCGTGGGCGCCACCAAGGGCCTGCTCGACCGGACGATCGCGCACGTCAAGGAGCGCCGCCAGTTCGGCCGGCCGATCGCCGACTTCGAGCTCGTCCAGGACAAGATCGGCTGGATGGTCTCCTACCTGTTCGGGCTGGAGTCAATGTGCTATCTGACCTGCGGCCTGGTCGACGCAGGGGTCGAGGACTACTCGCTCGAGTCCGCCATCTGCAAGGTCTCGGGGACCGAGTTCCTGTGGTATTCGGCGAACCGTGCGATGCAACTCAAGGGCGGCGCCGGATACATGAAGGACGAACCCTTCGAGAAGATCCTGCGCGACATCCGCATCTTCCCGATCTTCGAGGGCGCCAACGACGTGATGCGGGCCTTCGTCGCGCTCTCGGGGATGAAGCCGGTGGGCGAGAAGCTCTCGGAGCTGGGCGAGATCGGGCTCTCGGACCCGATCGGCTCGATCGGGGTGCTGGCCGACTACGTCGGCGCACGAATCCAGCGCCAGGTTCGCCCCGACAAGATCAATCAGGCGCACCCCGAGCTCTCAGGCCACGCCGACGCGGTCACCGAGCAGGTCCACCAGCTTCGCGACGTCAGCGAGTCGCTGCTGCGCTCCCACCGCGCCGAGATCGCGACGGCGCAGTTCCAGCAGAAGCGGCTCTACACCGCCGCCTCCGACATCTTCGCCCAGGTGGCTGTGCTCTCTCGGGTGACCAGCATCTTCGAGCAGCAGGGCGTCGAGCCCTCCGGGCAGGAACGCTTCATCGCCGACACCTTCTGCTCACGGGCGGCCGATCGCGTCGACTCGGCCTTCCGCCAGATCGAGTCCAACGACGACGAGCGCATATCGGCAATCGCCAAGCTCGCCTACAAGCGCGGCGAGTACGGCTACGCCCTGTTCGAGGACTAGGTCCGCCCTCGGCTACGCTGCCGCCCACCGCGGCCGGTTGGCCGCGGGATCCCAAGGACCACGGAGGGTTGAATGAAGAACGGCAAGTGGATCCTGGCACTGAGCGCGCTGC
>JBDTSW010000011.1:0-33431 GCA_039930945.1 bacterium | reverse complement strand
AGGACCCTGACCTAGCGACCGCTGCTTGACACCGAGCCCTTCTTCATAGAGACGAAGCGCCTCACCCGGGCGCGGCGCGAGGCCTCCAGCGCGTTCCGAGTGCCGTCGATGTTGCCGCGGACGAAGTCCTCCATCGGCCCCCAGTCGGCGACGTGGGCGGCGAGGTGGAAGCTGATCTCGCAGCCCTCGGCGCCGAGGGCCATCGCGGCCGGGTCGCCGAGCTCGCCGCGGACCGCCTCGGCGCCCAGCTCGGAGACGGCGGCGACGGATCCGTCCGAGCGCGCCAAAGCCCGCACCTGCACGCCCTCGCCGGCCAGCCGGCGCACCAGGCGGCCGCCGATGAAGCCCGATCCACCGGTGACGAAAGCCGTCTGAAAGCCGCGTGGCATCAAGCGGAGGCTAGCCGCCGGGCGGGGGTATCCTCCTAGATTGACCCGTCAATCAATGCGCGTCGCGGCCATACAAGTCAACTCAACCGCCGACCTCGGCCGAAACCTCTCGGTCGCCGAGGGGCTCGTTCGCGATGCCGCGGCCGACGGGGCCGAGCTGGTGGCGCTGCCGGAGAAGTGGAACGTCCTCGGCGAGGCCGAGGCGCTGCGCTCCGGCGCTGAGGCGCTCGACGGGCCGACGCTGACCGCGGTCAAGGGCTGGGCGCGCGAGCTGGGGGTGACGATCGTCGCCGGCTCGATCGCAGAGCGGGTCGAGGGATTGGATCACCTCTTCAACACCTCGGCGTTGATCGACGCCGACGGCGAGATCGTCGCCAGCTACCGCAAGATCCACCTCTTCGACGTCGACGTCGGCGGCGTCTCCTACCGCGAGTCCGACACCGAGGCCGCGGGCGAGGACGTCGTCTCCGCCGACGCCGATCTCGATCGGGAGACGGTCGAGATCGGCCTCAGCGTGTGTTATGACCTGCGCTTCCCCGAGCTCTACCGGATCCTCGCCCTGGGCGGCGCCCGGATCGTCACCGTACCCGCCGCCTTCACCGCGGTCACCGGCCGCGACCACTGGGAGGTCCTGCTGCGTGCCCGGGCGATCGAGAACCAGTTCTTCGTCGTCGCTCCCAACCAGGTCGGCCAGGCGCTGCCGCACTACGACTCCTGGGGCCACTCGATGATCGTCGACCCCTGGGGCACGGTCCTCGCCGAGGCGGCGGACTCGGAGTGCTTCGTCGCCGCCGACCTGGACCTCGCCGAGCAGAAGCGGGTGCGCTCGGAGCTGCCATCGCTCGCCAACCGGCGTCCGGGGGCCTACCGCTGGCCGCAGGAGGTGCGCGCCTGATGAGCAAGGCGCCGCCGGTCGACCGCCGCCGCCAGATCCTCGACGCCGGCATCCGCGTCTTCGCCCGTCAGGGCTACCACTCGTGCCGGGTCTCGGACATCGCCGACGAGGCCGGGGTCGCCTACGGCCTCGTCTACCACTACTTCAAGTCCAAGGACCAGGTGATGAACGAGCTCTTCGAGGAGCGCTGGTCGCTGCTGCTGGCGGCGATCGACGAGGTCGACGCGAAGGATGTCTCCGGTCGCGAGAAGCTGGACTCGGTCGCCCGCTTCATCATCGACTCCTACCGCTACGACCCCGAGCTGATGAAGGTGATCATCGTCGAGGTCACCCGCGCGGCGAACTCCTTCGGGCGCACCCACCTGCCCGAGATCAACCGCGCCTACGAGTCGATCGCGAAGATCGTCGCCGACGCGCAGAAGTCGGGCGAGTTTCGCGACGACATCGATCCGCTGATCGCCTCGATGTGGTTCTACGGGGCGATCGAGCAGCTGTTGTCGGGCTGGGTCTTCGAGCTGATTCCCGCCGGCGACGACGACTTCGACCGCTCACGCGAGATGGTCGTGGAGACGATCTGCGGCGGCCTCGAGAGAGACCGGACCCGCGCCTAGCCGGTCCGGATGGTTTACTCCCCCGACACCTGCGGGTAGGCGGCGACTCAGGTCGCCCGCGCCCGACGAGGGCTCCGAAGATGGATAACGACGTCGTCAGAAGACTGCTTTGGGCGGGCCTGCTGGCCGCGACCGGCGCGCTCGCGAGCGTCGCCGCGCACCGGCTCTCGGCGGTGGTCTGGTACCGCGTCTTCAAGGAGGACCCGCCCGAGTGAGCCCGGACCCGAACGTCAGGGGCCCGAACGGGGAGGATCCGCGCTCGGTCGGGGAGATGGTCTTCGATGTCTCCGAGCAGGTCTCGACCCTGGTCCGCGAGGAGATCGAGCTGGCCAAGGCCGAGGTGACCGAGAAGGTCACGGCGCTGCTGCGAGGCGGCGTCGTCGGGATTGCCGCCGGGGTCTTCGCCCTGATGGGCCTGGCGATGCTGATGCACGGCATCGCCTGGTTGCTCAACGACCTCTTCTTCGAAGATGACGTCTGGATCGGCTTCATGGTCGAGGCGCTCTTCTGGTTCGGAGTCGCGGCCGGCGCCGGGTACTTCGCCTATCGCTCCTTCCAAAAGGGCTCGCCGCCGACGCCCGACCTCGCGATCGAGGAGGCCAAGCGCGTGCGCCAGACGCTCGAGGGCGACACCACCCCGTATGCGAGGGAACCATGAGCGACTCCACCGACATCTACGTCAGCGGCGCCGGCGAGCCCGTCGCCCGCCGCACTGCGGGCGCCCCCGGGCGCAACTCGTCCGAGATCCGCCGCGACATCGAGACCCAGCGCGAGCAGCTCGGCAGGTCGGTCGAGGCGCTTCGCGGCCGCGTCACCGAGCTGACCGACTGGCGCCGCCAGGTCCGCGAGCACCGCCAGGAGCTGATGGTCGGTGCCGCCGTGGTCGGCTTCGCCGTCGGCGGGCTGCTGGCGCTGCGCCGCCGCCGCTAGCCGTCTAGCGCAAGAACTCGCTCTTCAGGCTGCCGAATCCGAGCAGGCCGGGGCCGACATGGGCGCCGATCACGGGGCCGACCTCGGAGACCATGACGGGGTCGTCCTGGAAGATCTCGCGGCCCTGCTCGACCAGCGCACGGGCGGCCTCGGGGTCGTGGATGTGCTGCACGATCCAGGCGGTCGCCCCGGTCTCCTTGCGGTCCTTGGCGAGGTCGACCAGCCGCTCTAACGCGCGCCGGCGGGTGCGGACGCGCTCGATCGGGGTGACCTCCTCCTCCAGGGTCAGGATCGGCTTGATCTGAAGCGCCGATCCCAGCAGCGCCTGGGCGGCGCCGATGCGCCCGCCCTTGCGCAGGTACTCGAGCGTGTCGACGGCGAACCACAGCTTCAGCGACTTGCGGGCCTGCTGGGCGGCGTCGAGCGCCTCGCCTCGGCTGCGGCCCCGCTCGATCGCGCCCGCGGCCTCGAGCACCACCATCGCCTGGCCCCCGCAGGCCGAGCGGCTGTCGAGGACGTCGATCCGCTCGCCGCCCTTGCCGCCTTCGGTCAGCTGCTGCTTGGCCTGCGACGCCGAGTCACAGGTGCCGGAGATGCCCGCGGAGAGATGGATCGAGATCACCCCGCCGCCGTCGGCAAGGAGCGGCTCGTAGACCTCGACGAAGTCGCCGACCGAGGGCTGAGAGGTGGAGGCGCCGGTGTCCGAGCGTCGCAGCCGCTCGAAGAAGTCGTCGTAGGCGTCGGTGGTGATCTCGCTCTCGGCACGCTGCTCGCCGTCGAGCGTCACATAGAGGCTGACGAGATGGATGCCGCGCTCGGCGACGAGGTCGTCGGGGATGTATGCCGTCGTATCGGTGACGATTGCCGTCTGGGAGCCCGGGCTCACCGGCGCGGTTCTATCAGCATCGACGCGCGCGGCGGGGACAAGTCGGCCAGAGGACGTGCGCCTGTTTGGCGTCAGTCCGTACCCTGCGACGGTGGCAACGACCCTCGTAACGGGCGGCAGCGGGTTCATCGGCTCGCACGTGGTGCATCGGCTCGCCGAGCGCGGCGACGCGCTGCGCTTGTTGCTGCGCAGGACGTCCGAGACCGGCCATCTCGACGGGATCGAGTTCGAGCGCGCGACCGGCGACATCACCGACCGGCGCGCGGTGCGCAGGGCGATGAAGGGAATCGAGCGCGTCTTCCACGTCGCCGGGCGCACCTCGCTTCGCGAGGCCGACCGCGTGGCGGTCTTCGAGACCAACGTCCGCGGCGCCCGGATCGTCTTCGAGGAGGCGCTGAGGGCGGAGGTCGAGCGTTTGGTCTTCACCTCCTCGGTGGCCGCCGTCGGCCCGGCCAAGCCGGGCGCGCCCGCGGACGAGAAGCAGCCGTTTACCGCCGGCCACCTCGGGATCGCCTACGTCAATTCCAAGCACGAGGCGGAGGTCGAGGCGCTGCGGGCGGCCGCCCGCGGGCTGCCGGTGGTGATCGTCAACCCCAGCTTCGTGCTCGGCCCCGAGGACCCGAGCACCACCTCGATGAGCCTGGTCCGCAACTTCCTCTTGGGCAGGATTCCCGCCTACGTCGACGGCGGGCTCAACATCGTCGATGTCCGCGACGTCGCCACCGGTCACCTGTTGGCCGATCGCAGGGGCGAGGTCGGCGAGCGCTACATCCTCGGCGCGCGCAACTTCACCCTCGACCGGCTGTTCGCCGACCTCTCGCGAATCTCCGGCGTCGAGCAGCCGCCGCTGAAGGTGCCCTCGCGGATCGCCACGAGCGGTGCGCTGCTGGCGGCGAGGATCGGGCTGCCGCTGCCGATCGCGCCCGATGAGGTGCGCTCGGGGACCATGTGGTGGATCTACCGCAACACCAAGGCCAAGCGCGAGCTGGGCTTCAGGCCGCGGCCCCACGAGGAGACGCTCGAGGACTCGGTCCGCTGGCAGGCGGACGAGCTCGGCGATCGCATCCACCGCAAGCCGAGCGCGGTGCGCCAGATCCTCGGCACCGCCGGCAGGGCGCTGCGGGCCGCTGAGAGGGTCCTGGGCCGATGAGCGAGGTCGTCCTCTACCGCTGTCCGACCCGGACCAACTTCCTCTGTCCCTGCGGCGCCGCCGAGCGCAGCTTGCGCAGGCACGGCGTCGAGCACCGCACCGAGCGCGTGCCCTACGCGCGCAAGCGCCGGCCGGAGATCGAGGAGCTCACCGGCCAGCGGCGGGTGCCGGTGCTCGTCGACAACGACGAGGTGATTCATGATTCGAAGCGAATCAATCAGCATCTGGGCTGGAAGTACGGGGACTAGGGCTATACAATCTGAAGCGATGGATACTCCGCAACAGGCAGTCACCCTCTCCGACGCGGCCGCGGTCAAGATTCATGAGCTGCTCGGCTCCGGCTCCGACGCCGAGGGCCAAGCGCTTCGCGTTGCCGTTCGCGGCGGTGGCTGTTCGGGCTTCCAGTATGCCCTTGCCCTCGACCAGCCGAAGGACGACGATCACGTCTTCGACCACGCCGGCGTCTCGGTCGTCGTCGACAAGGTCAGCATGCAGTTCGTCTTCGGCTCCGAGATCGACCACGTGGACGGCCTGCAGGGGGCCGGGTTCACGGTCAACAACCCCAACGTCGTCGCAGCCTGCGGTTGCGGCTCGTCTTTCCAGGTGAAGGAAGACGAGCCGGAGCAGGCCGGCGCCACCGCCTAGCGCCCTCTGCGCGGCGGCGGAAGCCGCCTAGCCGATAGTCCAGGCGTCGATCTCGTCGCGCTTGAATCGCCAGTACTCGGGCTTGGAGAGGTCGCCGCCGCGGACCAGGAAGAAGGGCACGTCGCCGCGCTCGACCAGGGCCCCGATCTCACCCTGGCTGACGTCGAGCTCCGCCGCCAGCTCGGAGACGGTGAGCCACTCGGAGCCTTCCTCGGGCAGCAGCACCGTGCGCACCGAGTCGGCGCGCACGCGGCCGGCGGCCCCGGCGAGGACGAATACGGTCGCGGCGAACGCCACCACGGCGATTCCGGCGACGACGATGTCCATGCGGCGCTCTAGCCGAGTTGCATCGGCGGGCTCTGCTGAGAGCCGCCGGGAAGGATGCGCTCGGGCTCGGGGGCCGCTGCGCCGACGGGCTGTGAGACGCCGAGCATGCCGGCGAGCTCGCCCGAGTCGAACATCTCCTCGACGATGTCGCAGCCGCCGACCAGCTGGCCCTTGACATAGAGCTGGGGGAAGGTCCGCCAGTCGGAGATCTCCCCAGTCGCCTCGCGCAGCGGGTCGAGCGCGGGGAGCACGTCGACCGCGCCGTATTCGGCCCCGAGCTGCTCGAGCATGCCGACCAACCGCATCGAGAAGCCGCAGCGCGGCATCTCCGGTGTGCCCTTCATCAACAGCAGCACGTCGTTGTCGCGGATGATCTCCTCGACCTTGGTTTTGAGCTCAGGATCAGCGGGCATGGCCGAAAACCTTATCGAGTCGGGTCGGTGGCCCGGATCGAGAGCGCGTGGATCGTGCCGTCGTCCATCAGATGCTGGACGGGCGAGCGCACCAGCCGGTGCTGGTCGATCCGGCTGAGGCCCTCGAACTGGGGGGCGCTGACGACGGCGCGCAGGTGGTCGCCTCCGCCCTCGTCGACCACCTCGACCTCGGCCCCGGGCAGGGACTCGGCGATCAGCCGCTTGACCTGGTCGAGATCGGCCATCGCTACTCGGCGCCGACGGGCTGGCCCGAGTGCGAGGCCTCGAGCATCTCGTCGACGCGACAGAACTTCACCCGCGGGCGGCCCTGGGGCTTGCCGCGGCCCTTCTCGGCGGCGTCGATCGCCTCCCAGCCCTGGTAGCTGACGACCGCGTCCGGCCTGCGCCGCGCCAGCAGCTGCTCAAGGCGCGATACGTCCTGCGCCTCGCGTCCGGGCGTGTCGCGGGTGCCGGTGGGCTGCGGGATCTTCCCGGCGTCGAGGTCGGCGACGAGGTTGTCGATCGTCTCCTGGGCGTCCTTCTTGTTGGTGCCGATGACGCCGCTGGGGCCGCGTTTGATCCAGCCGACCGCGTATTGCCCCGGGACCTGCTCGCCCGAACCGGGGTCAGTGACGCGGCCGGCCCGGTTGGAGATGGTCCCGTGGCGCTCGTCGAAGGGAGCGCCCTCGAGGCCTGTGCCGCGGTAGCCGATCGAGCGCAGCACCAGGCCGCGCTCGATCGCCTCGCGCTCGCCGGTGTCGCGGGCGCGCAGCGCCCCGCTCTCGTCGAGGTAGAGCTCGTTCACGGCGACGATCACCCGCTCGACCTTGCCGTCGCCCTGGATCTCGACCGGGGAGCGCAGGAAGCGCAGGAAGATCCGGCGGTTCTTGTTCTCGGGAGCGCGCCCGGAGAAGTCGGTGAAGATGTCGACGTTGCGGCGGGCGGTGATGTCGGCCTCCGACTCCAGCCAGGCGCGGCTGTGTCGGTCCAGCTCGCAGTCGTCGGGGTCGATGACGATGTCGGCGTCGACCATCTCGCCCAGCTCTCGCACCTCTGGGTTGGTGAAGGCGGCCTGGGCGGGCCCGCGGCGGCCGAGCACGACGATCTCGCGCACCGAGCTGGAGCCGAGCGCCTCGATCGCGTGATCGGCGGTGTCCGTCTCGGCCAGCTCGGCGGCGGTCAGCGCCAACATCCGGGCGACGTCGGCGGCGACGTTGCCGTTGCCGATCACCACGGCGCGCTCGCAGCCGAGGTCGAACTCGGCGTCGGCGAAGTCCGGGTGGGCGTTGTACCAGCCGACGAAGGCGGTGGCCGGGTGGCTGCCCGGCAGGTCCTCGCCGGGGATCCCGAGCTGGCGGTCGGTGGCGGCGCCGTAGGCGTGGATGACCGCGTGGTAGCGCTCGCCCAGCTCGGCGATCGAGACGTCCCTGCCGACCTCGACGTTGCCGAAGAAGCGAAAGCCGTCGTTGGTCGCGGTCTTCTCGTAGCGACGAATCACGTTCTTGATCTTGGGGTGGTCGGGGGCGACGCCGGCGCGGACCAGGCCGAAGGGGGTGGGCAGGCGATCGATCATGTCCACCTCGACGATTCGCCGGGGGTCGGCGAACAGCGACTCGGCCGCGTAGAAGCCCGCCGGCCCCGAGCCGACGATGGCGACGCGCAGTGGGTTGTCGGTGGTGCCTAGCTGGCTCATGCGAGCGGAACAGGTTAGGGAATCGACCCCGCGGCTCAGGCGATTGCCGGCTCGCTGCGCGAGCTGGCGACGCCGTCGAGGGCGTCCAGGGCGCGGCCCACGGACATCGCCACGCAGGTGAAGATCGGGGTGTCACGGAGGGTGTAGGCGCTGGATTCGGTGGCGCGCAGCTCCTGCACGAGGTCGAGGAACATGCCTGGATCGTCGGCCTCGAAGGAGACGACGAACTCCTGGTCGTCGATCCCGAACGAGTAGGCGGTGTTGATCGTGATCTCCGGGTAGGTGCGCCCGACCCGGACGTGGTCGGCCATCACCCGCTTTCGCTCCTCCTCGGGCAGGCGGTACCACTCGCGCTTCTTGTCCATCGGGTAGACGATCAGGTACTTGCGGGCCGACGTGCACAGCTCCGGGCGCGCCTCGGAGTCCGAGTATGGCGAGCGCTTGGTCATCGCCAGGTAGGAGTGGGGAACGGTCGCCCAGCGGGCGAGCCCGCTCTGGGCGAGGACGACGTGGAAGGTGTGCAGGTCGGCGAGCAGCGGGCTCTGCGAGAGCAGCAGCAGGTCGGTGTCGCCACGCGTGCCGACGGTGGAGTAGGCGCGCAGCGAGCGATCCTGGGCGAAGTCTTCGCAGGCGGCGAGGAACTCGCGTTTATCCTGCGCGCGCGCTTCCGCTTCCCGGCGCTGCCACGCGGGATCCAGCTTGAAGAACGTGAACTTGGCGTACGTCCGATCTGCCATCTGCCTCATTCTCGCATCGCTGGCGGTGTTGCTGGTCGCTGCGTCCGCGGGCGCGCCCGCGCAGGTCCCAGCAGAGGGGGCTCATCCGCTGGTGACAATCGCGGTTCTGCCACAGAAGACGGGCATCGAGAGCATCGAAGCCGTCGACGGGCTCTCGCCCGGGCTGATGAGCGCCGGCCTCGGCCGGGTGCCCGCGCCGCAGAGCCTTCTCGACATCACCCAGGGAAACCGCGTCTCGGGGTCGCTCTATGACGGCGACCTGCCGGTGCTGAGGTTCAACCAGCGTGGGGTCAAGGCCGAGAGCTGGCAGCGGGTGCTGAGGCGGGCCGAGAGCGCCCCGGCGGAGATCGTCCCCGGCCTGCTCGCGACCACCCTGACCCAGGCAGGGGTGCCGGTGCAGGCCAAGTCCAGCTCCGGCGTAGCCGGCCTGATCGCCGCCGACCGCGACGGCCGCATCGCTGCCGGCAGCGGCGCCGGTTGGGGAGTGGTCGTCCGCCATGCGGAGCCCGACCAGCTCGAGGACCTGCTCGCCGAGCTCAGCGGCGACGACATGCTGATCGTCTTCGACCGCCCGCCGCCGGCCTTCCGCACCCTCTCGATCTGGATCGCAGGCGAGGGGTTCGACGGGCTGCTGACCTCCGACAGCACCCGCACCGACGGCCTCGTCACCGCCACCGACATCGCCCCGACGGTCCTCGAGCGCTACGGCGTCGAGGTGCCCGACGAGATCAACGGGCAGGAGAACCGGGCCGAGGGCGAGGCTGACGTCGCCGGGCTCGTCGAGATGCGCGACCGTCTCGAGGTCACCGGCGCACGCCGCGGGCCCGTCGTCGGGCAGACGCTGCTGGCCTGGGTCGCCGTGGCCCTGATCGCGGCCGTGGCCCTCCGCGGGCGGGTCGCGAAGGCGGCGGTGGCGCTGTTGGCGCTGTCGGCCCTCTACCTGCCGCTGGTCTTGTTGCTGACGCCGCTGCTGGATCCCTCGCTGCCGGCCGAGCGCCTGGTCGCGGGGCTTGGCGCGCCACTGCTGGCGCTGATCACCTGGCGGCTCGCGCCCGGGTGGAGTGGGCTGGCGCTCGCTTGCCTGATCACCGTCTCCGCCTACGCCGTCGACGTGCTCGCCGGCTCGATCCTGATTCCGCTCTCGCTCCCGGGGCCGAATCCCGCCTCGGGGTCGCGCTTCTATGGCATCGGCAACGAGATCGAGGCGATGATCGGGGCTCTGCTGCCGCTCGGCGTCGGAGCCGCACTCGCCAGCGTGCCACGGACGCGCGACGGCGGCGCCGCGGCCGCGGCCTGGTTTCTGGCGGTTGGCCTGATCGCCGCGGCCGGCTTCGCCCTCGGGCGCTTCGGCGCCGATGTCGGCGCCGCGATCGTCCTGCCGACGGGCGCCGCCGTGGCGGCGGCGGTCGCGCTGGGCACCAGGCGCGGGGTCCTGCTCGCGGTACTGATCCCGATCGGCTGCGTGGTGGCGCTGATGGCCGCCGACCTGGTCCTCGGTGGCGGCGCGCACCTGACCCGCTCGGTGCTCGACGCCGGCGGGCTGGAGGAGGCCGGCAACGTGTTCGAACGACGGATTCGCCTGGCCGCGGCGAGCTTCACCCGGGGCGCCAACGTGCCGTTCATGGTCGTCGCGGGCGTCGCGATCGCGGTCGGCATCCGCCACCGGCATCGCATCCGCTCCTGGTTCGGCGAGCGGGCGGCGTTCGCGGGCTTCGTCGGCGCGCTCGCGGCCGCCGCGATCGGCACCGTCTCCAACGACTCGGGCGTCACCCTGCTGATCCTCGGGACCGCCTTCGCGGCGGCGGGCGCGGGGTTCGCCTGGACGCTGCCGCGTGACCCCGAGACGGGGCCGGCACGCTAATCTGATCGTTCGGTCCGGTCCGTGGGCAAACCGCGGATCGGAGGTGTCGTGCTCTCGGGAGCGGTACCGCCCGATTTCACCCCGTCCCCCGAAGACGAACGTATGCGCATCGCGATCGTCACCCCCTACTCCTGGACCTATCCAGGAGGCGTGAACCGGCACATCGAGTCTCTGGCCGGAGAACTCCTCCTGCGCGAACACGAGGTCCGGGTGATGGCGCCCTGGGACCCCCCCGACCGCAAGAGCCGCATCCTGCACCGCGCCCCGGCCGAGCCGCGGAAGATGCCCGATTACCTGGTTCCGCTCGGGCGCACGGTCGGCTTCAAGGCCAACGGAGCGGTCTCCAACGTCTCGCTGTTCCCGGATGCGATCACCGGCCTGCGCCGCGAGCTGCGCGCATTCGCCCCGGACGTCGTCCACGCACACGAGCCCCCGGCGGCCGTGCTCAGCTGGGACGCGTGCTCGTATCGGGGAGCGCCGGTCGTCGGCACCTTCCACGCCTATTCGACCAAGGCGCTGCCGAATCAGGTCGGCGCGCTGGTGGGGGCGCGCCGCAAGTTCAACCAACTGACCGCCCGGATCGCCGTCTCCGAGGCTGCCGCCTGGACCGGCAAGCGCTGGTTCGGCGGCAACTACCGGATCATCCCCAACGGCGTCGACCTCTCGCTCGTTCCGGAGGTGGATCGTCCCGAGGGTGATCATCTGCGGGTGCTGTTCGTCGGTCGCCCGGAGGAGCGCAAGGGACTGCCGGTGCTGCTTTCGGCATTCGAGGCGCTGGTCGAGCACGTGCCTGCGCGGCTGACCGTGATCGGCGCCGGCTCCGACGACGTCCGGCGCTACCTCGGCGATCAGGAGACGCTGAGCAGGGTCGACGCGCTCGGCCACGTTCGAGCCCCCGAGCTGTGGCGAAAACTGGCCGAGGCCGACGTGCTCTGCGCGCCCTCGCTCACCGGCGAGAGCTTCGGCATGGTTCTGACCGAGGCCTTTGCCGCCGGCACCCCGGTGGTCGCCTCCAACATCGCCGGCTACGCGGATGTCGTCCGCGACGGGGAGGACGGGGTGCTCGTGCCCCCGGCCGACCCGCAGCGCCTCGCCGAGGAGCTGCAGCGACTGCATCACCAGCCCCGCCGCCGTGAGGCGATGGGCGAGGCCGCCAGGCGCAGCGCCGAGCGCTACGCCTGGCCGCACGTCGCTGAGCAGGTCGAGGACGTCTACGAGCGCGCCCTCTGCGCCCCCGAGCCCGCCGACCGCAGGGAGGCGGCGAGCAGGGCGCTCGGGCTTGTCCCCGCCGACGGCAGCCCCCGCCGCCGCGCCGCCCGCATCGCCAGGCTCGACCCCGAGCCGGCGCAGGCGATGGGCCGAAACCGGCTCAAGCGGCGGATCGCGCTCGGCGTCGCCGGTGGCCTCGGCCTCGCCTTGACCGCGATCGCCGCCAACCGGATCGGCGTCGACCGGGTCGTCACCAACATCGTCGATTCCGACGCCACCTGGGTCCTGGCGGCGGTGGCGCTGATGATGGTCTCGATGATCATGCGGGCGGCGTCGTGGTTTTCGACCGTGCGCTCGGCTTTGCCGCTGCGGCCGCTTCGCCGCCGCGACGTCGCCTCAGCGACGATGGTCGGGGTGCTGATGTCGGCGACGCTGCCGGCGCGAGTCGGCGAGCCGGCGCGCGCGATGGTGCTCGCCCGCCGGATCGGCCGCATGCGCGAAACCTTCCCGGTGCTGCTGGGAACCCTGGTCTCGCAGACGGTGATGAACCTCCTCGCGCTGATCGGGCTCGGCGCGATCATCATCTCGGAGACCGATCTCTTTCACTCCAGCTCCGAGCGGCTCTTCGTCTTCAGCCTCGCTCCCGTGCTGCTGTTGGTCGCCCTCGTGCTGGCGCCGACCGTCGTCCGCCAGAGCGGCTCCGGCCGGATAGCCCGCGTGATCGCCGCGATCCGCGGAGCTCTGGTGCAAGTCCGAACCGGGCTGCGCGTCTTCCGCGATCCTCGTCGCGCCCCAGTGGCCGCGGCGGCGCAGCTCGCTGCCTGGGCGCTCCAGCTCGTCGCCTGCTTCGTCCTCTTCAACGCGCTCGGGCTCACGGTCGAGCACCAGCTCGGGGCGGCCGCTGCGGTCCTGTTCGCGGTCAACGTCACAGCCGTCGTCCCCGCCACCCCGTCAAACGTCGGTGTCTTCCAGCTTGCCACGATCAGCGTCCTCACCACCGGCTTCGGCGTGGCCGCCGCCGACGCGCTCGCCTACGGCGTCATCCTGCAGGCGGTCGAGATCGCGACCGCCGTCGTCCTCGGGCTGCCGGCGCTGGTCCGCGAGGGCGTCACCTGGTCGGACATGCGCATGCGCGCTCTGTCCGGCGCCCCGGTCCGCCTCTCGCCCCGTCCGGCAGAGGCCACCGATAGCGCCCGCAGCTAGGAATAACTCCGCCGGGATGCTCCGCTTCGCGTCCGCTCCCGGCGGGTTCGGGCGCGGAACCTGACCCGGCAGGCTCATGCCCGGGACCCGCGGCTCTGCCGCTAGCCCAGGCCGCCGGAGTTACCGTCGCTATTCTTGGCGCAGTGAGGACGTTTGCCGCACACCGCCCGCCTAGCGCCCACCGGGAGCAGCTGATGTTCTCGGACATGCCCGGGCGGGCGCTGCGCACGTCGGCCTCCTAGGCCGCAAGCCTGCAAGGCACCCGCTTTCCGCCCCCTACCATCAACCCCGGCATGGCTGAGCGTGACTTCCTGGGAGCGGTGCGTGAGCGCGTGGTCGTGTTCGACGGGGGCATGGGCGCGACGCTGGAGCAGTTCGACCTCTCGGCCGCCGACTTCGGCGGCCTCGGGGGCAAGTGCCACGAGGCGCTGGTCCTCAACCGCCCCGACGTGATCGAGGGCGTCCACGCCTCGATGGTCGAGGCCGGGGCCGAGGTGGTCGAGACCGACACCTTCCAGGGCTCGCGACTGAAGCTCGACGAGTGGGGCTTGGGCGAGCACACGCTCGAGATCAACCGCTCGGCGGCCGAGATCGCGCGCAATGCGGCGGGGGTCTCCCGCTTCGTCGCCGGCTCGATCGGCCCCACCGGCTTCCTGCCGGCCTCCGACGACCCGACCCTCGGCGCGATCAGCTTCCGGCGCCTGGTCGAGGTCTTCGCCGAGCAGGCGCAGGGCCTGGTGGAAGGCGGCGCCGACCTGATCATGATCGAGACCGCGCAGGACATCCTCGAGGTCAAGGCGGCGATCTTCGGCACCCGCGAGGCCTTCGCGACGACCGGGCGCACGCTCCCGCTGCAGGCCTCGGTCTCGCTGCTTCCACAGGGCGGGAAGATGCTCCTCGGCACTGACATCGAGGCGGTGCTGACGATGATGACCGCGCTCCGCGTGGACGTGATCGGCCTCAACTGCTCGACCGGGCCCGAGGACATGCGCGACGCGATCCGCTACCTCGGTGAGCGCAGCCCGCTACCGGTGCACTGCATCCCCAACGCGGGCCTGCCCCTGCAGGGACCCGACGGCGAGACGATCTTCCCCGAGGGCCCCGAGCGGATCTCGGCGGTGCTCGGCGAGTTCGTCGAGCGCCACGGCGTCGGCATCGTCGGCGGCTGCTGCGGCACGACCCCCGACCACATCCGGGCGATCGCCGAGCGGGTGGCCGGATGCGTGCCAGGCGAGCGCCCCGAGCCCGGGCCGCCGCGCGTCTCCTCGATGATGACCGCGACCGACCTCGCGCAGCAGCCGGCGCCGACGCTGGTCGGCGAGCGGGTCAACTCACAGGGATCGCGCCAGGCAAAGGAGCTGCTGCTCGCCTCAGACTACGACGGCCTCGTGCGGATCGCCTCCGACCAGGTCGAGGGCGGCGCCCACGTGCTCGACGTCTGCGTCGCCCTGACCGAGCGCCAGGACGAGGCCGAGCAGATGGGGGAGGTGGTCGGGCGGATCTCGCTGACCCAACCCGCGCCGATCCAGATCGACTCGACCGAGCCCGAGGTGATCGAGGCTGCGCTGGAGCGGATCCCCGGCCGGGCGATCGTCAACTCGATCAACCTCGAGGCCGGCCGCGACAAGGCCGACCGGGTGATCCCGCTGGCGACGGCGCACGGGGCCGCCCTGATCGCGCTGACGATCGACGAGGCCGGGATGGCGAAGACGGCCGAGCGCAAGCTCGAGGTCGCCCGGCGGATCACCGAGATCGCCTGCGACGAGCACGGCCTGCCGCGCGACTCGCTGATCTTCGACGCGCTCACCTTCACCCTGACCACCGGCGACGACGAGTGGAAGCCCTCGGCGCTGGCGACGATCGAGGGGATCCAGGCGATCAAGCGGGGGCTGCCCGGGGTGAAGACCTCGCTCGGCGTCTCCAACGTCTCCTTCGGGGTCTCGCCGCCGGCGCGCGCGGTCCTCAACTCGGTCTTCCTGCACCATTGCGTCGAGGCCGGGCTCGACCTGGCGATGGTCAACCCCAACCACATCACCCCCTACGGGGAGATCACCTCGAACGAATGCGAGCTCGCCGACGACCTCGTCTTCAACCGACGAGAGGACGCGCTCGAGCGCTTCATCGAGCACTTCGAGTCGAAGGGGCCGGAGGAGGAGGCCGAGGCCGAGGACCCGACCGCCGAGATGGAGCCCGAGGAGGCGCTGCACTGGCACATCCTGCGGCGCCGCAAGGACGGCGTCGAGGAGTGGATCGACCGCTCGGTGTCAAAGATCGGCGCGGTCCCGACCCTGAACAAGGTGTTGCTGCCGGCGATGAAGGAGGTCGGCGACAAGTTCGGAGCGGGCGAGCTGATCCTGCCGTTCGTGTTGCAGTCGGCCGAGGTAATGAAGCGTGCCGTCGCTCGGCTCGAGAACTACCTCGACCGGATCGAGGGGCACGCCAAGGGCAAGGTCGTGATCGCGACCGTCTTCGGCGACGTCCACGACATCGGCAAGTCGCTGGTGAACACGATCCTGACCAACAACGGCTACACGGTCGTCGACCTCGGCAAGCAGGTCCCGATCGAGACGATCATCGACGCCGCGATCGAGCACGACGCCGACGCGATCGGCCTCTCGGCCCTGCTCGTCTCGACCTCGAAGCAGATGCCGGCCTGCATCCAGGAGCTGCATCAGCGCGAGCTGCGGTTCCCGGTGCTGATCGGCGGTGCCGCGATCAACCGCGACTTCGGCCGCCGCGTCCTCTATCCGCACGGCAAGGAGTCCGACGAGGTCTACGAGCCGGGGGTCTTCTACTGCAAGGACGCCTTCGCCGGGCTCGACACGGTCGACGCGCTGGTCGACGCCGATGCCCGGGAGGCGTTGGTGGCGGAGGTCCGCGACGAGGCAGAGGCGCTGCGCAACAAGCCGGAGGTGCTCGACGACTCGCCGCCGGTCGGCGACGACACGGTTCGTTCCCCGGTGGCAACCGACGCGCCGATCCCCGAGCCGCCTTTCTGGGGGGCCCGCGACGTCGAGATCGACCTCGACGAGGTCTTCCCCTACCTCGACCGCCACGTCCTCTTCAAGCTCCACTGGGGCGGGCGCGGCAACAAGGGGGAGGCCTGGCGCCGGATCGTCGAGGGCCACGACGGCGACGAGGGCTTCGCCCCGAAGCTGGAGCGGATGTGGCGCCAGCAGGACTACCTGCGCCCGCAGGCCCGGCTGGGCTACTTCCCCTGCAACGCCGACGGCAACGAGCTGGTGATCTTCGACCCCTCAGACCACGACCGCGAGATCGAGCGGCTGGTCTTCCCGCGCCAGCCCAAGCACGACCGGATCTGCCTGGCCGACTTCTACCGGCCCCTTGAACAACTGCCCGACACGTCCTCGGCTTCGCCTCCGGGCGGGTCGGGGTCGGTGAGGGACGTGGTCGCGCTGCAGGCGGTCACGGTCGGCCCCGAGGTGACCGAGCGGATCGGCGAGCTCGAGCGCGAGGGCGAATTCGCCGAGCAGCTCTTCGTCCACGGGCTCGGGGTGCAGGCCGCCGAGGGCCTGGCCGAATGGCTGCACGCCCAGGTCCGTCGCGATCTCGGGATCGACCTCGACCAGGGCCGCCGCTACTCCTGGGGCTATCCCGCCTGCCCCGACCAGGACGAGCACCTCAAGGTCGACCGGCTGCTCGACCTCTCCGAGATCGGGATCTCGCTCTCCGGCGGCTACGCGCTCGAGCCCGAGCAGTCCACTGCGGCGATCATCGCCCATCACCCGCAGGCGGTCTACTTCGGGATGAAGTCGGGATTCGTCCCGGCCTCCAAGCGCTCCGACGAGATGATCGCCGGCACCGAGCGCGGGGGAGCCATGCCGCCGGACTCGGATCCCCCGGCCGAGCCCGCCCTCACCGAACCCTGATCATGCCCTTCATCGGCGCTTGCCCAGCCCGAGGCGGTTGCGCAGGCCGCGGGCGTTGAAGGCGCGGTACAAACGGTTCATCGTCTTCCGGCGCCTCGGCGTGTAGGGGTACCACAGCGGCTCGCTCTTGGCGGTCGGCAGGCGCGGGGTCACGATCGATTCCGTGCGGCAGTACTTGCGGATTCCGCCGGGGCCGTGGCGCCAGCCGATGCCGGAATCCTTCCAGCCGCCCATCGGCACCTCGAGGTGGAAGTAGTTGACGAGCGCGTCGTTGACGTTGCAGGCCCCGACCTCGAGCCGCTCTGCGACCTGCTCGCCGCGCTTGACATCGCCGGCGAACACCGAGGCCGAGAGGCCGTAGCGGCTGTCGTTGGCGAGCCGGACCGCCTCGTCGGCGTCGGCGACCTTCATCACCCCGACGACCGGGCCGAAGGTCTCGTCGACCATCGCCTTCATCGAGTGGTCGGCGTCGGCGATCACGGTCGGCTCGTACCAGTCGCCGGGGCCGTCCTTGCGGTTGCCGCCGGTGAGGATCCGAGCGCCCTTGGAGCGAGCGTCCTCGACGTGGTCGGCGACGATCTCGATCTGGGCCGGGGAGACCATCGCCCCCTGCTCCATCCCGTAGCCGCGCCCGTCGGTCCCCTGGCGCAGCTCGCCCACCTTCGAGGCGAGCCTGCCGACGAACTCGTCGTAGACCGGCTCCTCGACGTAGATGCGCTCGATCGACATGCACACCTGGCCCGTGTTGACGAAGGCACCGTATGCGGTGGCGTTGGCGGCACGCTCGATGTCGGCGTCGGCGAGCACGATCGCGGGGTCCTTGCCGCCGAGCTCGAGGCTGACCGGGGTGAGCGTGTCGGCGGCGCGCTTCATCACGATCCGGCCGGTGCGATCCGAGCCGGTGAAGTGCATGTAGTCGACTTCGTCGACGAGGGCGCCGCCGGTCTCGCCCATGCCGTTGACGAAGTCGAAGACGTCGGGGGCGCCGACCTCCTGCTTCCAGCCGCGGACGACCTCGATCAGCTCCAGCGGCGTGAACTCGCTCGGCTTGACCACGACCGCCGCGCCGGCCATCAGCGCCGGGACGGCGTCGCCGGCGGAGAGGATCAGCGGGAAGTTCCAGGGGCTGATGATCCCGACCACCGGGAAAGGGACGTGGCGCACGCGCAGGCGCTTCATCTTCGCCGGCAGCAGGCCGGGCGTCGGCGTCTCGTCGGCGAGGTAGCGCTCCGCGTTGTGGCCCCAGAAGTTCGCGGCCATCTCGAGGTAGATCGACTCCACGCCGGAGTCGCCGCGGACCTTGCCGGTCTCCTCCTGGACGATGTCGGCGATGCGCTCGCGGTTGTCGAGCAGCCAGTCTCGCCAGCGGGCGAGCCAGCGGCTGCGTCCGCTGGTGCCGATCGCCTCCCACTCGGGCTGGGCAGCGCGAACCCGCGCGACCACCTCGGCGACCTTCTCGGGAGTGGCGATCTCGACGGTCTCGATCACCGAGCCGTCGGCCGGGCACAGAACCTCGAAGGCCTCCCCCCCAGCGGGCGCGGCGCCGTTGTCAGACGCCGGGTCTTGGGGGCGCTGGGCTTTGGCCGCTGTCGGCTCCATTCGCTGGCAGCGAACCCTACCCGGACTCCGGGCTGGGGCTAGGGCTCCGCCACCAACCGGAAGAGCTTGCCGGTCGTGATCGAGGTGACGTAGACGCTGAGATCGGGGCCGGGCATGAGCGAGGTCGGGTGATCGACCGAGACGCCGAGCTTGCGATCGCCCTTCGCCCCGGAAAGCCTCGGCTTGAAGCTGCGCAACTTGCCCGCGGAGTAGTCCGAGTACAGGTAGCGGCCCTCGAGCGTCGGCAGGCTCGGGTCGCGGACGATGTGGCCACCGGTGATCACGTTGCCCTGGCGGTGCGAGTACTCGTCAACCGGCTGCTCGTAGTGGCGACGCGGGCGCGGCGCCCCTGGCCCGGGAGCTGCCGGCCGCGCCGAGCGAGGTGCCAGCGGCGATCAGCGCGGCCGCGGCAAGCGCCGACGCCCCCCTGATCACGCGCCTTGCTCGAGCGCGAACACGTCGCCGTTCAGGGAGACGACGTAGATCTGCCCGTCGAGACCTTCGCCGAACGAGCTCGGGTAGTCGACCTGGAGGTCGACCGGGGTGCCGGCCGCCCCGCTCGGCACCTGGATCGTGAGCAGGTCGCCGTCGTAGAAGTCGGCGAAGACGTACTGGCCCTGAAGGCCGGGGAGGCCGGGATCGCGGACGACATAGCCCCCGGTGACGGCGTCCGCGCCGAGGCCGTTCGGGTACTCGTGGATCGGCGGTACGTGCCCTGGGGCGTTCTGTCCGATCCCGAACGTTGTCTCCTGCGAGCCCTCGTAGTCGTTCCAGCCGAAGTTCGCGCCCAGGCCTCCGTCGGCCACGTAGTCGACTTCCTCGTAGGCGCTGCCACCGACGTCTCCGATCGTCAGGGCGTCGGTGTCGCGGTCGAAGGAGAAGCGGAAGGGATTACGCAGGCCGCGCGCGAACACCTCGTCTGCCCCGGGCGCGCCGACGAACGGGTTCGTCCCGGGCGCCGTGTAGCCACCCTGATATCGCGGCCTGATCCGCAGGATCTTGCCGAGCAGGCTCGACTTTCGCTGCGCGTCGTTCTCGGGGTCGCCCTGTGGCCCGCCGTCGCCGGTGGAGATGTAGAGGCGGTCGTCGGGACCGAACTGGAGCTGGCCGGCGTTGTGGTTGTCCGCCTGGTCGTGCTGGATGACGATCACCTTGCGGCGCGAGCTCTTGTCGGCGCGCAGCTCCGAGTCCTGGCTGCGCCTGAATTGGTCCACCTGCAGGTCGTGCCCACTGTCGGTATTGACGTAGAAGACGAAGAAGCGGCGGTTCTGGGCGTAGTTGGGGTGGAAGGCGATCGACAGCAGTCCCTGCTCGCCGCTGTCCGAGACCCGCCGTCTCATTTTCAGGAAGGGCGTCGCCTGCTCGACGCCGTTGTCGAGGACACGCACCACCCCGGGCTTCTCGACCACGAACAGCAGATCCGGGGCGCCTGGCGCCTCGGCGACATGGACCGGCTGGTCGAAGTCGCCGATATCCTCCAGCGTGTAGTCGGATACCCCGGCTCCGGCCGGGGCGCGTCCGACCAGCGCCGCCAGGGCCACGGTTGCGATTGCGACGGCCGCCACCGTGGCCGCACGCCGCCCGCCTTCCCTGCCGATCACGGTCCCACCCGTCATCGGACGGAGCTTAACGCCCGGGCGCACTCGCCTCACGGGGCCGGCTCCAGCCGATACACCGGCCCCTCGAGCGAGGTCGCGTAGACCTGCCCGTCGACGTCCTCGCCGAACGAGCTCAGCGCCGGGACCTGGGCGCCGAGCGCGCGGTCGTCGCCGGCGCGCCTGCCGGGGCGGGCGGTGAAGCTGCGCAGCTCGCCCCGGCAGTAGTCGCCGTACAGGTAGCGGCCGTAGAGCGAGGTCAGGGCGGGATCCCGAACGACGTAGCCGCCGGTGACCGAGCAGCCCTGGTCCCGGCCGTAGGTGAGCACCGGCGCGATCGCGCCCGGCGCCTCCTGGTCGGGGTTGAACCGCTCGGTGCCCTCGAACGCCGACCAGCCGAAGTTGGCGCCCTCGCCCCGACCGCGGGCGACGCCGTCGACCTCCTCGAGCGAGCCCTGGCCGACATCGCCGATCCACAGATCTCCGGTCGCGCGGTCGAACGAGTACCGCCACGGGTTGCGCAGGCCGTAGGAGTAGATCTCCGCCTGATCGCCCTCCGCGCTGGGGTCGATCCGGATCAGCTTGCCGAGGATCGTCGAGAGGTCCTGCCCGTTTCGGTCCGGGTCGCCGGCCGAGCCGCCATCGCCCAGACCCAGGTAGAGGCGGTCATCGGGGCCGAACAGGACCAGCCCGCCGTTGTGGTTGGCGAAGGGCTGGTCGACGGCGAAGACCTCGCGCCCGCTCGAGGGGTCGGCGACGGGCGGATCGGACTCCGAGCGCGAGTACTCGATCACGCGCGAATCGCCGTCGGTGTTCGTGTACGAGACGTACAGCAGCCCCGAGTCGGCGTAGTCGGGCGCGAAGGCGACCGAGAACAGCCCCTGCTCGCCGCAGCAGCTGATCTCGGCGGAAACGTCGAGGAAGACCGTCTGCTCGCCGGTGCCGGCGAGCAGACGGATCACCCGTCCGGGCTGCTCGACGACGTAGAGGTCACCGCTGGAGTCGTCGGGCTGGGTGACGTAGACCGGCTGGTCGAAGGATCCGATCTCGTCGAGCTCGACCCCGCCGTCGCCATCCCCGATCGCGGGGCGGGCAGGGTCGTCCGGCTTGGAGGCGGCGGCCGTCGTCGTCGGGGTCGTCGCTGCCTCCCCGCCGCCGCACCCCACCTGCGTCAGCGCTGCCAGCGTCAAGATCAGTGTTCCTGGTCTCGAACCCGCCACCCCGAAAACGGTACCGAGGTGGCTCAGTCGCCCTGGATGACCACGTTGCCGTGCTTGTCGACCGCAGCCTTGGGCGGCTTGGTCGAGATGGTGACGACGAACGAGCCCTCGACGGGGCTGCCGTCGACGGTCGTGGCCCTTGCCTGGCCGGTGAGCCCGGCGGAGATCTCGTAGTTGACGGTAAAGGTGCCGCCGCGGACCGGGGTCACGCGCCAGACGACGTCGAGCTCATCCCCTGGGGCCATTGGGCCGAAGGAGAAGGTGTTGGTCTGCGCCGCCTCGGCGCCCGCCGCCGGCGCCTGGTCGAGGTCGCGCGTGGTCATGCTCGGCTCCAGCAGCTTCGGGTAGTCCTGCTCGAGCACCCAGACGGGGCGCGAGGAGCTGGCGAGCCCGGCCCGGTCCAAGCGAAGCGAGAACGGGCCGTCGGCTTCGCAGGAGTCGACGCAGAGGGTCACGGCCAGGTCGGGGATCTGCTCGTCGCCGATGTTGGAGACCGCGAGCTCGAGATCTCTGCGCTTGGCCAGGCGCTGGCGGGCGGGAAACTTGGCCGTGGCGACCTCCACGGGGAAATCCGCCCTGGACTCGTCGACGTCCTCAGGCTCGCCGCCGCCGCCGCATGCAGCAAGGCCGCCGACTGCGCCACAAAGGGCCAGGGCGATCGCGATCCGTTCCGTGGCGCCCTGGAGTCGCGAAGGGTGGACGCTTTTGCCTCTCTCCCCCAAGGCGCGGGGAACATACCACCGCACAGGGAGCGATCACTACAGCTCAGCCGCTGCCGACCCGGCGCCGATCCCCGACAGCGGTTACGGTGGCGGACGGGTGCGGCATCGATTAGTCTTCGACGCGAAGCCTTCGGCAGGGTCTCGGAGGCGGAGGGAGAGATGGTCAGAGCTGTAGCCGATAGGGCGTTCCTTCCGGCCAAATCGATGTTCGAGGAGGTCGGGAACATGATGATCCTGACCGGCAAGACGCTGACGGCCGTGGTCCGGCCGCCGTATCCCTACGGCGGCGAGTTCATCGGCCAGTTCCTCTTCGCGCTCCAGCTCTCCTGGTTTCCGATGATGGTCTCGACGATCGCCTTCGGGTTCGGTGCGCCGGGCCTTCAGGCTGCCAACTTCCTCTCCCTGTTCGGCTCGCTCGACCGCCTCGGCGGCTTCTTCATCCTCGCCTCGGTGCGGGAGTTCGCGCCGCTTGTAACAGCCGTTGTAGTCGCCGGCGTCGCCGGCACCGCGATCACCGCCGACCTCGGCGCCCGCAAGATCCGCGAGGAGCTCGACGCGCTCCAGGTGCTCGGCGTTGACCCGATCAAGAACCTGGTCGTCCCCCGCTTCCTCTCGCTGATGCTGATCACCGGGCTGCTGGACATCTACGCGGTGCTGTTCGGCATCTCCGGCGGCATCTTCGCCGAGCTCGCGTACAACCAGCCGCTCGGAGGCTTCTTCGCCACCCTCTTCACCAACGCCTCCGTCACCGACCTCTGGGGATCGATCCTCAAGTGCACGATATTCGGCGCGATCATCGCCGTCGTCTGCTGCTACAAAGGGATGAATGCGTCCGGAGGCGCCGAGGGCGTGGGTAAGGCCGTGAACGAGGCGGTCGTGATCGCCTTCCTGGGCGTGTTCGCCTTCAATTACGTGTTCACGCAAACGCTGCTTGCGACCCATCCCGAGATCAGCGTGATCAAATGAGCCTCGCTGCGCATGAAGGTGGCCACCCGCCGCCGAGGCCGGACGCGGGAGCAGATCAGGATCTCGGCGGAGTGATTGCCTGATGCCGGGCTGGCTCGCGGTACCCCGGGACTGGCTCGAATCGCTGACCGAGATCGCCCGCTTCGGCGCGCGGACGATGATGCTCGTCTTCAACGGCAAGGTCTTCCACTTCTTCGGGGAGTCGCTGCGCCAGGCGGGGATCCTGGTCCTCGGCTCGATGGTCGTCATCTGGGGGCTCGTCTTCATCCTCGGCCTGCAGTGCGGGATCGAGGGCGCGTACTTCAACCGCTCGGTCGGCGCTCCCTCCTACGCCGGCGTCTTTGCCGCCTGGTGCGACCTGCGCGAGGTGACCCCTTACGCCTTCGGCTACATGTTGGCCGCCAAGGTCGGCACCGGCATCGTCGCCGAGCTCGGCTCGATGCGGATCTCCGACGAGATCGACGCGCTCGAGGTGATGGGCGTGCAGCCGATGATCTATCTCTGCGCGACCCGCCTCCTGGGCGCCTGGCTGACGCTGCCGTTCATGTACCTGGTGGCGATCGGCATCGGTTACTTCGCCTCGTATCTCGCCGTGGTCGAACAGATCGGCGAGGTCTCCGCGGGCGGCTACTTCCTGATCTTCTGGATGTTCCAGAACCCGCCCGACCTCTTATTCAGCTTGATCAAGGCGATGCAGATGGCAACCGTCATCGTCTTGGTCGGCTGCTACTACGGCTACAACGCCGCCGGCGGGCCGGTCGGCGTGGGTACCGCGACGGCGAAATCGATGGCCCTTAACATCGTCCTTGTCCACATCATCGGGATGATGGGAACGCTCGTCTTCTGGGGCGCCAATCCGAGGGCGCCCGTCGGAGGGTGAATCGGCCCCGGTGGGGGCGTCGCAAAGGAGAGGCAACTCAAGTGTCTGAGGACCCAACCGAATACAGCCAGCAGATCGAGGGATCCGAGGACGTCGAGCCGGCGTTCGAGGAGCCGACCGACGCCCGCGTCTACGACGACCCCTCCGACGAGGAGTACGAGGAGCCCGCGCCCGAGCTCGGCTACCTGCACCAGGACTACGTCCTTCCCGGCGTGCCCTCCGGGGAGAACAACCCCTACAAGTGGCACACGGGCGAGAAGCGTGACCACGGCGGCGAGGACGCGATCGAGATCATCGACGTCGTCAAGCAGTTCGGCCGCATGCGGATCCTGAATGGGCTGAGCCTCGGCATTCCCAACGACCAGATCTCGATGGTGCTGGGCCCGTCGGGGACCGGCAAGAGCGTGCTGATCAAGCACATCGTCGGCCTGCTTTATCCCGACTCGGGTGACCTGTTCGTCCACGGCGAGTCGGTGCCATCGATGACCGATGACGAGCTCTTCGAGATGCGCAAGAAGTTCGGGCTCCTGTTCCAGGACGGCGCCCTGTTCGGCTCGATGGACATCTTCGACAACACCGCCTTCCCGCTGCGCCAGCACACCGACAAGGGCGAGGAGGAGATCGCTGAGATCGTCAACCGCCGCCTGCTCGAGGTCGGTCTCGCGGAGGCGATGACGAAGATGCCGAACGAGCTCTCGGGCGGCATGCGCAAGCGCGCCGGCTTTGCCCGCGCCTTGGTGCTCGACCCGGCGATCGTCATGTTCGATGAGCCCGACTCCGGTCTGGATCCGGTGCGCACCGCGCTCTTGTGCCAGCTGATCCGCGAGATCCACGACGAGAACGGCGGCTGCTACATGGTGATCAGCCACGACCTCGGCACCGCGCGACGCATCGCCGACTTCATCGCTGTGCTGTGGAAGGGCAAGATCGTCGAGTCCGGCCCCTCCGACGAGCTATTCGAGTCCGAGAACGCGTTCGTCTCTCAGTTCCTCAACGCGGAGATCAAGGGCCCCCTGGCAATGGACTGACCGGAACCCCTCCGCCGACTCCTCCGCTTCGCGTCCGGGGTCGGCGGGCACCTACTCTGACCGTATGCGGGACTTCCTCACTCGTGTAGCCGCTTGGTGTGTCGAGCGCCCGGCGCCGGTGATGGCGATCGCCGTGCTGGTGACGCTGGTGGCCGCGGTGGGCGCGCTCAGCCTGGAGGCCGACCGCGACCCCGACTCGCTGGTCGACTCGGGCTCGGAAGCGTTCGCCGCCACCGGGGACTTCTACGAGCGCTTCGGCGACGAGCCGGTGCGGATCCTGATCGAGGGCGACCTCCGCAAGCTGATCCTGACCGAGAATCTGGGCAAGATCCTCGGCCTGGAGAGCTGCCTGGCCGGCAGCGCGCGCGGCGGCCAGGTGTTCGGCGACAACCAGTCGGCGCCCGCGGTGTGCGAGCGGCTCGCCGAGGAAGCGCCCGCCTTCAACCTCTACGGGCCGGCGACCTTCCTCAACCAGACCGCGATCGCGGCCGAGCAGGCGCTCAAGGACCAGTCCTCGGCCGCCCAGCAGCGGGCCGCCACCGCGGCCCGGGCGGCGGCGCTTCGGGCCCGCAAGCTCGGCCTCTCCAAGGGCCGGCAGGCGGCCGACGCCGACGCCGCCTTCCAGGAGGTGATGGACCGCTTCCAGCAGCAGTTGCTCCAGGCGGCGACCCGGTACGGCCTCTCCGGCGTGCCCGATATCAACGACCCCAACTACCTCAGCACCGTCGTCTTCGACTCCCGAATCGGCGGAGGGACCCCGAAGGCCCGTTTTGGCTTCCTCTTCCCGAGCCCCGACTCGGCGATGATCACGGTCCGCCTCGACCCAGACCTCGACGCCGCCGCGCGCGAGCGTGCGATCAGCCTCTTCCGTGAGGCGGTCGCCGACCCGGCGTTTGCCCTGCGCGACGGGTCCTACGTGGTCAGCGGCGTGCCGGTGATCTTCGACGGGCTCGCGCGGAAGCTCTCGAGCGAGATCTTCATCCTGCTCGTGGTCGCGCTGGCGGTGATGGCGATCACCCTCGCCCTCGTCTTCGGCCCGCCGCTTCGGCTGCTGCCGCTGGCGCTCGCGCTCGGCGCCGCCGCCGTCACCTTCGGCCTGCTGGCGCTCCTTGGCGGCTCGCTGACGATGGCCTCGATCGCCGTGCTCCCGGTGCTCACGGGCCTGGCGGTGGACTACTCGATCCAGTTCCAGGCGCGGTTCGTCGAGGCCGTGGCCGAGGGATCCTCGCCGCCCCGCGCCGCGGTCGAGGCGGCGGCCAGGGGAGGACCGGTGATCGCGACGGCGCTGCTTGCGACCGCCGCCGGATTCGCAGTGCTGTTGCTCTCGCCGATCCCGATGATCCGCTCCTTCGGCCTGCTGTTGGTGGCCGGGATCGCGATCGCCTTCGTGTTCGCGCTGACGGCCGGGCTGGCGGTGTTGTCGCTGACGCGCCGAACCGAACTGACTCCGCCGACATCCTCCGGAACAACTCCGACCGGGTCCTCCGGAATACCTCCGACCGGATCCTCCGCTTCGCGTCCGGTCCGGTCGGGTTTGGGCGCCGGCGGGGTGGGCTCGTTGGGCCTCCGGACCCGCGGCTTCGCCGCTAGTGCGAGCGGGCGGCTGGCGGGAGTTCGGTCGACGCTGGCGGGATGGGGTAGGTCGGCGCTGGCCGCGTCGATTGCGATGCCGGGGCGGGTGCTGGCGGCGGCGTTGGTGCTGGCGGTGGCGGGGTGGATTGCGGGCACCAGGACCGAGCTCATATCCGACGTCCGCCAGCTGCTGCCGGCCGATCTGCCCGAGCTCCAGGACGTCGACGAGCTCGAGCGCGTGACCGGGCAGTCCGGCGACGTCTACGTGACCGTCAACACCGACGACCTCACCGATCCCGCCGTGGTCGAGTGGATGAGCGAGTTCCAGGACCGGGTCCTGGACAGGCACGGCTATTCGAGCGAGCTCACGAGCTGTCGCGACGAGGAGGTGGAGCTCTGCCCCGGCACCACGCTCTCGACCTTGCTCGGTGGGAAGGAGACGCCCTCGCGCCGGCAGATCCAGCAGATCCTCGACATCCTCCCCGACTACTTCTCGCAGGCGGTTGTCGATCGTGACCAAGGCTCGAACGCGGGCACCGCGCTGATCGCCTTCGGCATCCGGGTGATGCCGTTCGATCAGCAGAAGGAGCTGATCGACGACATCCGCGCCCAGCTGCAGCCGCCGGGCGCCGAGTCCGATCCGCCGCCGGGCGTCGAGGCCGAGGTCGTCGGCCTGCCGGTGCTGGCCGCCGACGCCAACGCTGCCCTGGAGAGCAACCGCTACCTGCTCACCGGGGCGGGGTTGGTGGTCTTGGCGCTGGTGCTGCTCGCCGTCTATCGGTCGATCGCACGAGCCTGGGTGCCGCTGGTCCCGATCGTGCTCGCCACCGGATGGTCGGCGCTGGTGCTCGAGGCCGCCGCCGTCCCGCTCAACCCGATGTCGGCGACGCTCGGCGCCCTGGTGATCGCGATCGCCACCGAGTTCAGCGTGATCCTCGCTGCGCGCTACCACTCCGAGCGCGACACCGGGCGCTCGGTGGGGGAGGCGCTGCGCCGCACCTACGCGCGCACCGGCTCCGCGGTGGCCGCCTCGGGGGCGACGGCGATCGCGGGATTCGCCGTCCTCGTCGCCAGCGATGTGCGGATGCTGCGCGACTTCGGGCTGGTGACCGTCTTCGACCTGACCGTCGCCCTCGCCGGGGTGATGCTGGTCCTGCCGGCGGCGCTCGTCTGGGCCGAGAGTGGAGCCGAACCCGCGCTGGCCAGGATTCGCCGCTTCCGTCGCCGAGCGTCGCGAGCCTGAGCTGATGGCGGGCGAGGGCACAGAGGGAGATGCCCCGGAGCGCTCCGGGCGGGCCCAGCTCTTTCGAGGGTCGAGTCGCTATTCGGCTTTCGTCGGTCTCGCCTTCATCGGGATCATCGTCGTCGCGGTGATCAATGCCTCTCAGTCCGGCGACGGCACGATCCTTGGTACCGAGGAGATTCGCGGCGAGCCACTGCCGCAGTTCGCGGTCCCCGACATCCGCGCCGGCCTCGACGCGGATGCCAACATCGCCCAGGACGACTGCGAGACCTCGCGCAACCCGTGTCCCGCCGATGAGCAGCGAGTCCCTGCCTGCGAGATCGACCCCGACGGCGCGATCCGCGTCTGCGACCTCTTCGACCGGCCGTTGGTGCTTTCATTCTGGTTCACCAGGGGGGCCGACTGCGTCAACGACCAGGACGCCTTCGACGAGGTCGCACGTTCCTACCGCGGCCGCGTCAACTTCCTCTCGCTCAACATCCGCGACGAGCGGCCTTCGGTCGAGCGGCTCGTCGCCGAGCATGGGTGGACGGTGCCGGTCGGCTGGGACCGAGACGGCGCGGTCAGCAACATCTACCGGATCGGCGTCTGCCCGACGGTGGCCTTCGCCTTCCCCGGCGGCATCTTCCAGTCGGCGGTGATCGGGGATGAGGCGCTCGAACCGGGGCAGCTCCGCGATCGTGTTGACGAGCTGCTGGCCGAGTCGCGCCGACGAGAGCCGGGATCGTGAGCGAGGCCGTTGCCAAGGCGGGCCGGGTGGCGCCGGCGCTGCGCGCGGAGCTGCCGGGCCTCTCGCTGTGGTCTCTGCTGGTGGATCGCGGCTCGGGCCGCAGCCCGGCCAAGGTGAAGCAGCACTTACGCCAGCTCTCCGACCGCTTCGCCGGGGCGCAGGCGATCAACCTCCGACACCAGGCGATCCCCTGGGCCTACCGGGTCTTCTACCGCCAGATCGGCCTCGATCCCGACGAGCAGCCGACGCCGGTGGAGGCGCTCGCGCTGGAGCGGATGAAGAAGGGAGGGTTCCCCAGCCAGAGCCTGCTCGACGACGCGTTGACGATCGCGATCGTCGAATCCCGGGTGGCCGTGCGGGCGTTCGACGCCGACAGGCTCGACGGGCCACTGGGCATCCGTCCAACGCTCGAGGGCGAGGCTTTGGAGGGCCGGCGGGGCGAGCTCCCGCCCGCAACCCTGGTGATCGCCGACCAAGCCCGGCCCGTCGGTCTGCTGTTCGGGGCGACCGCCGACGGGCGCGGCGTCGCTCCGCGCAGCAAGCGGACGATGCTCTGCGCGATTGGGGTGGCCGGCGTGCCTGAGATCGCCGTCGAGGAGGCGATTTGGCTGGCCGCGGGCATCCTCCGCGGTGTGGATGGGTGATCCCACGACCCACGCACCCGGATGACGCACGGATGCCGTGGAATCAACCATCTAGACTTGGGTCTCGCCGGCGGAAGGAGAAGCGGTGCCAGGGCTTCGCAACGAGATCCACACCGGGACGCACACGCCCTTCAGGGAGCCGATCCCTGACCGATCCTTGGGCGCCGGCCCGGTCAAGACCGAGCGACCCGCCCGCGACGACCTCCGCCGCCAGATCGCGCGCATCGAGCGCCGGCTGGGCGAGCTCTTCGCCTCGTCGTTTCCGCGCCAGGGCCTGGAGTGGCGCGTCGGCGCCGTCGGCGGGCCGCGAGTGCTCGACACCGCCGAGCTCGAGCGGGTTCGTGACGCCCTGGTCGCGCGGCTGCGAGAGGCGGAGACAGAGCTGGCGCGGCGCGGAGATCAGGAAGAGGCCAACCGGGGGCTGCTCGAGCTGGTCATCGCCGAGCCCGAGCGTCATCGCTGGGTTCGCATCGGCAACGACGACATCGGCGAGGCCGGCTGCCGCCACTGGCACTCGCGCCCGCGCTGGGGGCCGCTGGGGATGCTCTTGGGCTGGTGGCGGGTCAAGCTCTCCTCGGGTTGTCCCTTAGCCGAGGCCTGACGGCCCCGATATCCGCTTGAGCGCAAAGCGCAAGCAGCGCGGTCAGAGGCGACCGCCGCCACCACGTCCAGCCGCGAAGGCGAGGTCGGGGGCGCGCCCCCGAGTCGACCGCCCGGACGATCGCCCGCCGGCGCCCTGGGGGTCGTTTCCCCTGGCCGAGGTGGTCGTCGCCCTCGCCCTGGTGCTGTTGGTCTTGGGGTTCTTCTTCGTCCAGGGCGAGCAGGGCGCGCTGATGATCGGCGTCGGCGTGGCGCTCGCATCGCTCGCCGGCCTGGAGCTCTCGATCCGGGAGCACTTCGGCGGTTATCGCTCACACACGCTGGTGCTCTCGGGCGTGGTTGCGGGGCTGGTGCTCGCCGGCCTCTTCTACCTCGGGCCCGAGGGGCTGCCGCCGGTCGGTCGGGTGCTGATCGGCGGCGGGGTCTTCGGCCTCTTCGCCTGGGGCCTTGCGGCTGCCTTCCGCCGGCGCGCCGGCGTCGCCTTCAAGATCCGCTGATCAGGCGCGCGACTTGGACTCCAGCGCGGCTGCGAGCACGAGGCGCTGGCGCTCGGTCAGCCGGCCGAGCTCGCGGTTCTCGTTCAGGGCAAGGCCGAAGAGGAACTTGCGCGCACGCGCACGCCCCCAGCGACGCTGGCTGCGCAGCAGCTCTCCGACGGTCATCGTCGACACCTCCCAGGGGCAACTGCGCACCACCTCGGCACTCTCGACCTTTCCCGCGGCGACCTCGCGCTTCAGGGCCGCGCGGGCCAGACGGACCCGGTTGGCGTGCGCAAGGGCCTGCATGTGCTGCGGCGGTGGCGCCGGGACGATGGTCGAGGCAGCTTCCATTCTCAGTCCTCCTCCGAAGTGGTGCTGGGATTAAGGCGGCTACGGTTTTCGCCATGACACCATCCAGCGGCTGAGGGCCGCTCTGAGGGCTCGACCGGGAAGGAAGTTAGCCTCCTCTTCCCCCCGTTCCCGCCCCGGGTGCGTCCAGCGTGCGAGGAACTTACGCGAGTGCGGAGCGGGGCGTCAACAACGCGCCCCCCCGGGAGGCATGAGTCGTTCGCTAAGAGCAGACTTTTCCTCGCGTCTGAGTGCTTGTTCAGGAATGGACAAGCCGAAACTACCCCCCGCGGGGGATACGCGAGCGCAACTTGGGGGCTCGTCGCTAGCCGGAACGGGGGAGGTCGGGGAAGTCGGCGATCGTCCGCTCGAAGATCTCCAGCGCGCGGTCGAGGTGATGGCGCTCGTGGGTCGCCATCAGCGAGGTTCGAAGCAGCGAGCCGCTCGGCGGCACAGCGGGATGGATGGCGACGTTGGTGTAGACCCCGGCGTCGAACAGGGCCTTCCACAGGTGGACCGCCTGCCAGTCCTCGCCGACCAACACCGGGATCACCGGAGTCACCACCTCGGTGCCGTCCGAGAGCTTCCCGGGCTCGACAACCTGCAGGCCGAGGTCACGGAACCCCTGCCGCAGATAGGCGGCGTTGTCGAGCAGCCGGCGGGCCAGCTCCGGGCCCTCCTCGCGGATCACCCGCAGCGCGCCGAGCGCGGCGCCGACGGCGGCGGGGACCGCGGCCGCGGTGAAGATGAATGGCCGCGAGGTAACCCGCAGGTAGTCGATCACCTCGGTCGGGCCGGTGATGAAGCCTCCGCAGGAGGCGAGGCTCTTGGAGAAGGTGCCCATCCGCAGGTCCACTCGGTCCTCGAGGCCGAACAGCTCACAGGTCCCGGCTCCGCGCTTGCCGAGCACGCCGACGGCGTGCGCCTCGTCGACCATCAAGCGAGCGCCATGGCGCTCGCACAGCTCGACGATCGCCGGCAGGTCGCAGACGTCGCCCTCCATCGAGAAGATCCCGTCGACGACGACCAGCACGCCGCCCCCGTCCGAGGCGGCCCGCTCCAGCATCCGCTCGAGCTTGTCCATCTTGTTGTGCCGGAAGGGGCGGAGCTTGGCTCCGGAGAGCTTGACGCCGTCGAGGATCGAGGCATGGTCGGCGGAGTCGCAGATGACCGTGTCCCCCGGTGCCAGGATCGTGCCGAGACAGCCGACGTTGGCCTGGTGGCCGGTGGTGAAGACGATCACATCGTCGGCGTGCATCCAGTCGGCGAGCTCGCGCTCGAGCTCGACGTGAAGCGGGGTGGTGCCGTTCATGAAGCGCGAGCCGGTCAGTCCCGTCCCGTAGCGCTCGAGCGCGTCGCGGGCGGCGGCCTTGACCCGGGGATCGCCGGTGAGGCCGAGGTAGTTGTTCGAGCCCAGCATCACCTTGCTCGAGCCCTCGATCTCCATCTCCGGCCCGGCCTCTGACTCGATCAGCCGGAAGTAGGGCAAGAGGTCGGCGTCGCGGGCGGCCGCGAGCTGTTCCATGCGACCGTGGGTGCGGGTCTTTGAGAAGACGTCGGCCGGAGCCTTGGCGGTCTGTGACATGGGCGTAAGTGTAGGTTGCGAGGCGTGGGTGTCACCGTTCGATCGGTCGCCGGCCGCAGCGACCTGGACCGCTTCATCAAGCTGCCGTTCCGGCTGCGCCGGGACGATCCGCAGTGGATTCCGCCGCTGATCTTCGAGCGCCGGCAATTCCTCAACCGCGCCCGCAACCCCTTCTTCGATCACGCCGAGGCCGAGTACTTCCTCGCCGAGCGCGACGGTCAGGTGGTGGGGCGGATCACGGCCCAGGTCGACCAGCGCTGGGATCAGTTCCAGGGCGGAAGCGACGGCATGTTCGGCTTCTTCGACTCAGAGGACGACCCCGAGGTCGCCGCCGCGCTGGTCGACGCGGCCGGCGAATGGGTGCGCGAGCGCGGGCGCGCTCGGCTGGTGGGGCCGATGGACTTCACCACCAACGACGAGTGCGGCCTGCTGATCGAAGGCTATGACGAGCCGTCGATGATCCTCGAGCCCTGGCATCCCCCTTACTACCGCACGCTGCTCGAGGGCCTGGGCATGTCGAAGACGATGGACCTGCTGATGTGGGAGGCGTGGCTGGGGGCGCTGACGCAGGGCAACCAGTTCCACGAGTTCATCGAGCAGGCGGCGAACAAGGCGCAGGAGCACGGGGTCGTCGTCCGCCAGATGCGCAAGCGTGACCTCGAGGCCGAGATCGCCCGCTTCATGGAGGTCTACAACGAGGCCTGGGGGAGCAACTGGGGCTTCGTCCCGGTCACCCCCGACGAGGTCGCCTTCCAGGCCAAGAACCTGAAACCGATCCTCTCCGAGGACTGGGCGATGATCGCCGAGCGCGAGGGCGAGGTCGTCGGTGCCGCCCTCACCCTGCCCGATATCGACCAGGTGCTGAAGCGGATGAACGGGCGCCTGCTCCCGTTCGGCTGGTGGCGGTTTCTCACCGGCCGCCGCAAGATCGACCGCCTGCGCGTGTTCGCGCTCGGCGTCAAGCCTCAGTACCAGCACTTCGGGGTCGCGGCTGCGCTGTATGTGGCCCAGCGCGAGTCCGCCGCGAGGATGCCGCAGAAGGGCGGGCACATGGGCTGGATCCTGGAGTCGAACGAGCCGATGAACCGCGCCATGGAGGGCATGGGGGGGAAGGTCGTCCAGCGCTACCGCCTCTACGAGCGAGCGCTCGCTGCGCCCGCCTCGGGCGACGAAGACTCCGGCGAGTCCGCAAACAGCGAGGATCTGCCCGGATGAGCGCCGCGGCCCGTCGTTAGACTCGCGCCCGTGGGAGAGGATCTTCTGGAGGCACAGGCGATCGAGGAGCCGCTGGTCGGCGACGCCGACGACGTCGCGATCGACGAGGCTCGCCCGCTCCCTGAGCGGGCGCCATCCGCAGAGGTGGACATCTGGCGCGGCGAGG
>JBDTSW010000010.1:0-35431 GCA_039930945.1 bacterium | reverse complement strand
CGGCGAAGCGATACCCGGCTCCGGCAAGCGGGCCGCCCGCCGTCCGGTGGCGCTCCGGCCCAGCCGCCGCCCCGTGGGTGTTGCGGTCGTCTCGCGAACGCTGCGCGGCTATTCGCCGGTACTGCGGTGCAGCGGTGGACTTGACGTCGAAGGGGGCGTCCCGGGAGAGCTCGTGCAGCCACCCGAGGACCTGCTCGTGCTCGCCGGCGCTCAGCATCGGCAGGCCGGTGCCCCGGCCGGTCGGAACCAAGAAGAAGACCGACCACTGGACGACGCCCAGGCGCTCGAGCAAGGGCACCATGCGCTCGAGCTCGCCGCGGTTCAGGCGGCAAACCGTGGTGTTGACCTGCAGCGACAGGCCCTCGGCGCGAGCGTTCTCGATACCGGTGATCGTCCGCGCGAAGGAGCCCTCGAAACCGCGGAAGTGATCGTGAGCGCCCGGCTCGGCAGCATCGAGGCTGAAGGCGACGCGCCGGATCCCGGCCTCGCCGGCCGCTCGCATCCGCGCTCGCGTGGCAAGGGCGGTCGCGGTCGGCGTCAGCGAGACACGAAGGCCGTGGCGGTCGGCGTGACGGGCGAGGACGAAGATGTCGCGGCGCATCAGCGGGTCGCCGCCGGTGAGGACGAGGATCGGTCGCGTGCCGAACGTCGCCAGCTCCTCGATCAGCGCCCTCCCCTCGGCGGTGGTCAGCTCGAGCGGATGGCGCCGCGGCTGCGCGTCGGCGCGGCAGTGCAGGCAGGAATACGCGCAGGCCCGGGTCACCTCCCAGGCGATCGTGAACGGAGCCCGGTCGAAGTCGAGCTGCGCCAGCCGCGCGTCCCGAGCCTTGCGGGCTGCGCGGGCGCCGGTGCCGTCCCCCCGCGAAGACGGTGCTGCGCTCATCCGACAGCCTCGGCGTCGGTGAGGTAACAGGCCGGGTCGGGAGCGGCGAAGTCGCCGCCGGCGCTCAGGGCGCGAGCCCGGAGGCCGCCGTTGCACAGCTCGTAGAAGCGGCAGCCCCGGCAGCGGCCGCGCAACTCCCGCGGGCGCTTGCGGTAGCGGCTCAGGCGCGGGTTGGCATCGCTCCAGATGTCGCCGAAGCGCCGGGCTCGCACGTCACCGACGGTGTCGTCCCAGGAGAACTGGTCGGGGTGCACTCGGCCGCGGGGATCGATCGAGGCGATCGCGATGCCGGACTGATTGCCGCCGTTCCAGCGCAGAAGCCGCTCGACCTCGGCCGCCCTCGCGGGGTCCGAGCGGCGGAGGCGCATCAGCAGGAGCACGCCGTCGACCGGGTTGTCGACGGTGAGCACCTCGAGCTCGGGGCCACGCTCGCCCAGCGCCTCGACGCGGTCGAAGATCTCTTCCACCGCCCGCCGTGTCTCGGCGGGCGCGAGGTCGTGGCGGCGCATGCGCCCGCCGCGCCCCGCGTAGGCGAGGTGGTACACGCACAGCCGCTGCACTCCCTGCCGCTCGGCGAGGTCGAACACCGGCCCAAGCTGATCGCGATTGAGGCCATGCAGGGTGAACCGCATACCGGTTCGCAGCCCGGCCTTGCGGGCGGCCTCGATCCCGCGCAGCGCGCGCTCGTAGGCGCCCCGCTTGCCCCTCATCTTGTCGTGGCTGGCGCCGATGCCGTCGATGCTGACCCCGACGTAGGAGATTCCCGACTCGGCTGCGCGCCTGGCGGCCTCGTCATCGAGCAAGGTCCCGTTGGTGGAGAGCACCGTGCGCATGCCGGCCGAACGCGCTGCCGCGGCAAGCTCGAAGAGGTCGGGGCGCATCAGCGGCTCCCCTCCCGAGAAGAGCAGCGTCGGCACCCCGAACGCGGCCAGCTCCTCGATCAGGCGGCGCCCCTCCGCGGTCGAGAGCTCGCCCGGGTAGGAGCGGTCGCGCGAGTCCGAGTAGCAGTGGCCGCAGTGGAGGTTGCACCGCTGGGTGAGGTTCCAGACCACGACCGGCTTCTTGTCCGCCGAGTAGTGCAGCAGGTGGGCCGGTCCGCGTGCGGTCGAGCGCCCGTAGCGGAGCGCATCACCCGGTCGCACGGCTCCGTTCAGCAGCCGGCTTACGCTCAGCATCGGCGCCGCAACGACGAGGACGACAGCGCGGGAGGGGATTCGCCAAGCATCCTGGAGAACTACGCTACTAGCTTTCCGTCGCCCATTCCTAGATGCTCGGCCTCGCGTGGGTCACGACCCGCGCGGCCAGCGCCAGGACCCGCGACCCCAAGAGCGCATACGCGCCGATCAGAGCGGCCAGCGCCGGGACGCGGAGGTCCGCCAGGCCAGGTTGCTGCGCAAAGACCAAGCCGACGATCCCGGCCGCGGCCAGGGCGGCGGTCGAGACCTCTCGGCGAGGCCGGGGTGGCGGCATCGGGCGCGAAAGGTCTCGCACTCGCACGACCACCGCGAGCAGGTGTACGAGCGACCCGAGCACCGTGAGCCCGATCCAGCCGGCGACCAGGAGGATGCCGACGGCAGCGCGCGTGGACCCGGCGAGCGCCTGCGTGAAGCCGTCGGCCAAGGCCGCCGTGGTTGCCAGCAGCAGACCGGCGAGCAGGAACACCTGCGCCATGCCGACGATCCGAGCCGCCAGCGACATCGGCCTCGGCCCGGTGAGAACGCACCCGGCGACGTTGGCCAGCAGCATCACCGCGGCGATGCTGAGCGCGATCCAGCCGGCGATCGCCAGAGGGCCGACCGCCCAGCCGTAGCCCGTCGCCAGCGCCACCACGCCGACGACCCAGGCACCGAAGGTCCGAGGCTCCAGGCGCGGGAAGCGAAGAGTGGTGCGGGCCAGCGACGGGTAGAAGGTGTGCAGGGTGCCGAGGATCGCAGTGCCGAACCAACCTGCGAGGTTGAGAGCCATGTGCGCCCCGAGCAGGTCACCGTGCACCCAGGCGAGCGCCCTCGCCAGCATCGCGCCGGCGACGATGCCGACCGCGAACAGCCCGGCTCCAGCCGCGTACCAGCGCGTCGCCCAGGGGGCGCTTTGCAGTGAGGCGCGGTGCATCCTCACGAGTCCGACGGCATAGAGCGCGAGCGTCACGAGCAGCAGGGCGACGGCGACCTCGACCATGCGGTCGGATGACAGCGGGACGGCCACCGCGAGCAGGATCGACCCCGCGTTCCAGGCCACCAGCTCGCCGCGGATCAGCGAACGAGGCGGGGGGTCCGTCGCGAGGAAGGCGCCTGCGAAGAACTGGCTGGCGCCGAGGACGAGCTGTGAGACACCGCCGACGAAGGCAAGGTGAAGCGCGAGCCACCGCCCCCATTGCCACGGCTCGAGCGCGTTCGCGATCGCGACCACGACGGCGGCGACGAGGAACCCGATCCCGAGCACGAAGAAGGCTCCGATGACGTCGGTTGGGCGCAACTCGCCGGACTCGCGGACCCGGGTACGGCAGCGGCGCCTCGAATCGTCCATCGTCGAGGAGTCTTTCAGAGCGATGTTGTCTGACGCGCGCCGTGGATCGTCCCCGATGGCGCTGCTGCTCGCCGCGGCCGCCTGCCTGCTGGGCGGGCACGTGCGCACCGGGCTCGAGGACAACGTCTACCTCGAGCCGGGCCGGCTCGAGGCCTCGAACGCGGAGCTGGTCGAGCGCGCGGTGCGGATCGCCGCCGACCTCGGCCGCCGGCCGGCGAGCCCGCAGGACGCCCGCCGGCTCCTGGGCCTGCGCTCCCCCTGATCTTCGCTCCGCCGCATCCGCACCCGCTGGGGATGCGGGCCTGGCGCCGGCGCCCGGCCCGCAGGAGGCGCTCGCGGGCCTTCCTCGACAAGGCGGCGCGCTGAGTGAGACAATCGCGGCACACCCCGCGAAGGAGGCAGCAAATGCGCAGCACGCTTCGCTCCGAGGTGGATGCCTTCCGCCTCGTCGTGATCATTGGGACGGGGGCCGCCGCTGTGGTCGCTCTCGCCCTCGCCACGAAGCCGGCCTATGGCGCCATCCTCGGCGCCGTCCTGATCGGGCTGGGGATTGGCTTCGCCTGGCGCGGGGCTCGGGGGAGCGAGCCGCACCGGGTGGAGATGGCCGGCGCCCGCGCGGACGGCCGGCACCGCATCCTCGTCGTCGCCAATGAGACCGTCGGCGGTCGCGCCCTGCTCGAGGAGCTCCGCAACCGCGCCGCGGGACGAAGCTGTGAGATCCTCGTCGTCGCCCCGGCGCTAACGCGCTCGCAGCTGCAACACTGGGCCTCCGACCTCGACGGCGCGCACGCCGAGGCCGAGCGTCGTCGCGAGCAGTCAGTGCGCGCGATCGCGGCCGAGGGACTCGAGGTGACGGGCGAGGTCGGTGACTCCGATCCGAACGTGGCCATCGAGAGCGCCCTGCTGCGCTTCCCGGCGAACGAGGTGGTGATCTGCACGCACCCCCCGGAGCGCTCCCACTGGCTCGAGCGCGGGGTGGTGGAGAAGGCCCGCGCCGAGGTCGGGCTGCCGATCACGCAGGTCGTGGTCGACCCGCAAACCGAGGGAGCCGTCCCCTGGTAGCTCGCGCCGCTCGCCGTTGAGCGAGGGGTCGACGGTCAGCTTGCGCTTGCCCGCGGCCGCTTGGCTTCCCCCGCCGCCGCGTCGGGATCGTGCCAGGGGTTCACGCCGGCGGCGTGGTCGGTGACGTCACTGACGCGGCTGATCTCGGGGACCGCCGCCGTGATCGCGGTCTCGATCCCCTGCGTCAGCGTCATGCTCGCCAGCCCGCATCCCTGACAGCCCCCGTCGAGGCGCAGGCGCGCAGTCCTCCCCTCGACCGCCACCAGCTCGGCCCGGCCCCCGTGGCCGGCGATCGCCGGGTTGACCTGCTCCTCCAGCACCCGGGTCACCCGCTCGCTGACGCTGCCGCCCAGCTCGCCGGTGGCGTCCGCGGCCGCTCGGGCCGGGGGCGGCGCGGCGCAGGGGGCGTTGTGGTTGAGGACGACCAGCCCGCCGTCGCGGTCGCCCCCCGCCCAGTCGACGGTCGCCCCCCGGACGCGGGGCACGCTGCGGGCGGGCACGACCACGTCGAGGTCGCCGTGGCGCTCGCGGGCATCGCCCGGGCCGGCGGTGTCAGCGTCTGCCAGGTAGAGGCCGTAGAGGTACCCGTCCTCCGACGTCCCGGTCACCTCGAGCCACATCGCCTCGCCCTCCGCACGGTATCCGCGGACGCGCGCGAGCGCCCCGTCGGTGACGCTGAGGATCGGCTCGGGCTGCTCGGGGGCGGCCACGCGCTTCCTACCCGCCGAGGCTCTTGATGTACTCGATCAGGGCTGCGAGCTCCTCCTCGGAGAGCTGGCCCTCGTAGGAGATCATGCTCGCGCTGACGCCCGCCCGCACCCCCCCCGGTGGGCGGCCATCCAGACGCGGTTGGAGGAGCGGTCGGTGAGGAAGAGCTCGGCGGCCTCGGCTCCGGTCACCTCCAGCAGCTCGGCGAGGGCCGCGGGGATCGGCTCTCCGGGCGCTCGCTCCTCCTTCGGCGCCGGAGACGCCGTGGAAAGGGATCGGGTGATAGCGGGCGGCCTCGCGAGCCGTTGGGGCGTGCACCACCAGCTCCTCAACGAAACTGGCGCAGCGAGCGGCGCTCGAAGAGCAGCTTCTGCCGGTGCGCGCGGCGGCTGGGCTTGCGGAAACGAAGACGCTGGCGGCGCGGGCGGAAGTAGTCGCCTTGCCCGCCCAGAGCTCGCCCCCCCCCGACCTCGAGCTCATAGGAAGCGACCCCACTGAAGTCGGCGCGGGGGCGGACCCCCCGGGCCACGTCGGCCAGGTTGTCGGCCACCACGACCGCCTCGCGCTGGGCCAGCACGCCGGCCTTCGGCAGCGTCGCTCCGTCGCCGAGCTCGATGGACGTGACGTCGCCGATCGCGCGGACGGAGGAAGCGGCGCTCATCCTGAACGCATCGGTGACGATCCAGCCGCTCGGTCCCGCCAGGGGTGACTCGGCGACGAAGTCCGGCGGTCGGTGCGGCGGGATCGCCACCAGCAGGTCGTAGGGCTCGCAGCCATCGGCGAACCGGGCCTCGTGCGCGTCGGGGTCGACCGAGGAGAGCTGCCGGCCCGTCTGGAGGCCGATGCCGCGCCGGTGCAGCAGCTCTGTGACCTGCGTGGCCGCATCGGCGCCGGCCAGAGCCATCGGCCGCGGCTCGACCGTCACCACGTCGACCCGGGCCACGACCCCCCCAAGCCGCAGGCGCTCCTCGATCAGGAACGCTGCCTCGTAGGGCGCGGCGAGCGACCGGAACGGCGTCGCGGCAACCGCGATCAGCACCCGTCCACCGTCGAAGGCGGACAGGCGGTCACGCAGGTGCTCGGCATCCTCGAGGGTGTAGAAGCCGAGCGCCCCTTCAGCCAGGCCCGGGATCTCCTCGGGTGCGAGCACAGCCCCGGGGGCGAGGACGAGCTCATCCCAGGGCATCCGGCCGGCGCTGGTGGCGATCTCGCCGCGATCGAGGTCGAGCCCCTCCACCTCGGCGCGCGTCACCTTGATGCCCCGGCGAGCCAGCCGCTCCAGGGGCCGGGAGATCTCCTCCGGGCGCCGCTGCCCCGCGACCAGCCAGGGCAGCGAGGGGATGAAGTCGTGGCGTCCCTTGCGGTCGACCAGATGGACCTCGGCCTTCGAGCTGCGCCCGGCGAGGCGGCGCGAGCACGTCAAGCCTCCCAGGCCACCACCGACGACCACGACCTGCAGACGCCCATTCTCTCGTCGGAGCCGAGGGCCGCGTGTACCCGATGTGCCCGCTGCGGGCGTCGGTGCAGGCTTGGCCGGATCGGTCGCCACGCGAACCCCTATCGGACCGGCTCAAGGGTGGGGCGCTCTCGCACCCGGTCCGCCCACTCGAGCAGGTCGAGTCGAGCGTCGAACAAGCGCTCGCGTGCATCGGGGGTCCGAACCTGCCGATGCTCGCGCCTGAAGCGCTCCGCGAACTCATCCGCCGGCGCCGTCATGCGCAGCCTCCTTCCCTTTCGTCGCCTGTTACACGGCGCTTACGCTACACCGCCACCGGCGGATCTGTATCCGTAGCTGCAGCGGAGAGCCGCGCCGCCAACTGCGCGAGGACCATCGTGGTCGCCTGGCGAAGCTCCTCCGACACCCGGTGGAACTCATCGCCGGCTCGCCGGCGGCCCAAGCCTCTCCAGGGCCATCGGCGCGACCGGGCCCGGCGGCTCGTCGCCCGAGAGCAGCGCAGCCACCGCGTCGGCGGTGATCGGGGTGAGCAAGATGCCGTTGCGGAAGTGGCCGGTAGCCAGGACGAGCCCGTCCAGCGCCCCCCGGCCGATCACCGGCGAGTTGTCGGGGGTGGCCGGCCTCAACCCGGCCACGACCTCGAGCAGCTCCAGCTCCGCGGCCTCGGGGAGCACCCGGCAGCACTCTCGCAGCAGCTCGTGCGCGGCGCCGGCGGTGACGGTGGTGTCGAAGCTCTGCTCCTCAACCGTGGCGCCGACCACGATCCGGCCGTCGCCGCGCGGAGCGACGTAGACCCGCTGCGTGGCCACTATCCGCTCGCAGAGGGGATGCGCCCGGTTCCCGCGCAGGTAGAGGACCTGGCCCTTCACCGGTCGCACCGGCGGCACCACCCCGGCCGGCAGCCAGTCCGGCCGGCCGGACCAGGGCCCGCAAGCGAGCACCACCTGCCCTGCCCGCAGAACCCGTCCATCGGCAGTCCGGACGCCGCGCAAGCGGTCGCTTTCGATCAGGGCGGCGGCTGCCTCGGCATTCGGGATCACGGTCACCCCGGCCCGCTCGGCCGCGAGGACCAGCGCGTCGACCAAGGCGCGCGGATCCACCGAGGCGTCCTCCCGAGCATGCACCCCGGCCGAGCAGGCCGTAGCCAGACCGGGCTCTAGCTCCCGGCAGCGCCACGGTCCGATCCACTCCGTTTCGAGCCCCATGCCCTCCTGGTAGCGGTGCCGGCGGCGAAGCTCCTCCTCCTCGTCTCGATCGAGCGCCACGTGCAGCGCGCCGTGGCGCCGATAGTCGATCCCGCTGCCCGCGGCCTCCTCCAGCTCGGCCGCGAACCGCGGGTAGGCGCTCGCCGATGCGAGGTTGAGCTCCAGCAGCGACTCCTCGCCCCACGAAGCCTCTCCGACCGGAGCCAGCATCCCGGCCGCGACCCTGGACGTCCCAGACCCGGGCGCATGCCGGTCGATCACGCACACGGACATCCCCCGCTGCGCGGCCCGCCACGCGCACGCCAGGCCGATGACCCCCGCGCCCACCACGAGCACGTCGCTCGTCGGGAGCCCACGGGCCTGCCCGCCCGGCGCAGCGCCGGGTCCCCCCTGCTGCGGGCCCTGCTTGCCGGGGGTCGGCGGCATTGCCCGGATCAAACTCGGACGGCCGGCAGCCCCTCAGCGGCGCCCGCCGCCCCACCCTGGGCGGCCGGCTCTCGAAGGGTGGGCCGGCTCCGCGCGCGGTCCGCCCACTCGAGCAGGTCGAGTCCCGCGACGAGCGAGCGCTCGCGTGTGTCGAGGATCACCTGGACATCCGGCTCGTCGAGCAGCTCGACCATGATCGAGAGCCCATCGCAGTCGCTGACGTGGGGCAGGATCCCTCGGAGCGGACCGACGGCCTCCCGAGCCTCGCCGTCGCTGAGCGAGCGCTGCCCGGCCAGCTCGACCAGTCGCCTGGCCGCGGCGATCGCGTCGTCATGAGCGCCGAGCAGATGCTCGACGTACTCGGGCTTGAAGATGCTGGTCAGCAACGGGTAGAGGGCCTCTTCCTCGTAGCGGAAGTGCGGGCCCGTCAACGCCGCGATCTCGCCGAGGGGCGCGCGCATCCGCACCGGTGAGCCCTCCTGCGCCGCCTCGATCGCGCCGAGGAGCAGATCGCGAACCTGCCGGTGCTCCCCCCTTAAGATGTCGCTGCATTCCTCCGCCAGAGCCGTCATGCGCGGCCTCCTTGCAATTCGTCGCCTGTTGTCGCCGCGCCGACGTTGCCATCCGCCTTCGCCCTCGCGACAGAAGCCCCGGCCCGTCCGCTCAATCTCGAGCAGCCTACACCCGCCCGGAGCGAGCCCCGACTCGGGTCGCCAGCGCCCCCGCCACACCGGCTCATCCGAGTAGCGCCCGGGCGACGACGAGGCGCTGGATCTCGTTCGTGCCCTCCCAGATCTGGTAGAGCTTTGCGTCCCTGTACCACTTCTCGACCGGGTGGTCGCGCATGTATCCGTGCCCCCCGAGGATCTGCACCGCCTCGGTCGCGCAGCGCAGGGCCACGTCGGCGGTCAGGCACTTCGCCATCGAGCCCTCGGCCTTCGCCAGCGGAGCGCCACTGGCCGCCATCCAGCCGGCTCGCCAGAGCAGCGCCCGCGCCGCCTCGATCTCGATCGCCATCTGCGCGAGCTTGAACGACACCGCCTGATGCTCGGCGATCGGGACGCCGAACGTTCGCCGCTCCTTCGCGTAGTCGCGCGCGTACTCGAGCGCTGCTCGTGCCAGCCCCAGCGCGGCGGCGGCGAACGTCATCCGCGAGTACTGGAGGACGGTCAGCGCCGTCGCGGCGCCGGAGAGGGGGCCGCCGCCCCTCCCGCCCATCGCCGCAGTGGCGGGCGCCTTCAGCGTCACCTCGGTCCCGAGCCGGTTCTCGTCCGGGACCCGGCAGCCGCTGAGGACGACCTCGGCCGTGTGCGAGGCGCGCATGCCGAGCTTGCGCTCCACCCGTCCCATCTCCAGTCCCGGCGTCTGCGACTCGACGATGAACGCCCCCATCCCGCCCTCTTCGGGGACGCGGGCGAAGACGATGTGGAGGTCGGCGATGCCACCGTTGGTGATGAACTGCTTGCGCCCGTCGATCAGCCAATCCGAGCCTCGGCGACGGGCCGTGGTGGCGATCGCCGCGATGTCGGAGCCGGCCTGCGGCTCGGTCACGCACAGCGCTCCGAGCCGCACCCGCTCGGACTCGCAGAACCGCGGCAGGTAGCGGCGCTTCTGCTCCTCGCTGCCGAAGGCGAGGATCGGTCCCGCGGCATACATCGAGGAGCCGATCTCGGTCGCGATCGCGGCGCAGCCCCACGCCAGCTCCTCGGTGACGAGGAAGTTGGTGATCCCGACGATTCCGTCCTCGACCCCGCCGCCGCCGTACTCCTCCGGCAGCCCGTAGCTGAGCAGTCCGACCGCGGCCGCCTTGGCGAGCACCGGCCAGGGCATCTCCTCCCGCTCATCGTATTCCGCCGCTACCGGGCGAATCTCGCGGCGCGCGAAGTCGCGGGCGAGATCCCTGATCGCGCGCTGTTCGTCGGTCAAGCTGAGGTCGACGGCCACGGATCCGCAGCGTATGCGACGACGTCGAGGGCGATCCGGACGCGATCGCCGACCAGCGCGCCGGCGGCCTCGAGCGTGTCCTCCCAGCCGAGCCCGAACTCGCTGCGACTGATCTCGCCCCGGGCCTCGACCTGGAGCCGATCCGCCCCGGCCGAGTGATCGCGAGCGAGAGCCCGCAGCGTCAGCTCGCAGGTCACCCCGCCGATGGTCAAGTCACCGACCACCCTCAGCGTGCCGGTGGCGTCTGGCTCGATCCGCCGGGAGGCGAAGCGGATCTCGGGGTTTCGCTCCGCGTCTAGGAACTCGGGGGCGCGCAGGCGCTCGTCGCGCGTCGGCTCGCCCGTGTCGATGCTCGCGGTGTCGACCACACCCGATATCTTCGCGAGCCCAGCCGCGTCGGTCTCGAGGGCGCCTTCGAAGCGCGTGAAGCCGCCACGCACCGTCGCCACCATCAGGTGCCGCACGGAGAAGCCGACCTGTGACTGTCCCGGGTCGATCGTCCACCTGCGGGGCGGGACTTGGGTGGTGCTCTCGGGTCCCAACACGGGCATCTTCGCTGATGCCGTCGGCGTCGCCATCCGGCCTTGCCGCGATTCGTCGATCGGTCGCGGGGCGGAAGGCGGCCTCAGCCGTTACGGTGCAGCCGGGAGCTGAGATTCGTGCGCCGACGCCAGCAGGGGGGACCGAAGTGACGCGATCCGATGGCGGCGAGAGCATCCTCGACTTCCTCTACCCCTACCGCGACCGCTATCAGGTCCGGCGCCGGATCCCCGAGCAGGGGATGCCGCGCGACGAGCTGCTGGCGATCGTCGGCGAGCAGGCCGAGCGCGAGGACGCTCCGGCGCGCGCCGGCAGGGTCTCCGGCTCCCTCTACCACGGCGGCGAGGACCACTTCGCCTTCCTGGCGGAGGTCCACCGTCTCTACTCGCACATGAACGTGCTGCAGCGCGACATGTACCCGAGCGCGACCAAGTTCGAGGGCGAGATCATCTCGATGGCACTCGGCCTGCTCGGCGCCGACGCTGCAGACGGCGAGGGCGATGCGCCCTGCGGCGTCGTCACCTTCGGCGGCAGCGAGAGCCTGTTCGAGGTGATGCTCGGCTACCGCGAGCGCGGGCGCGAGCGCGGTATCGCCGAGCCCGAGGTGGTGATGCCGGTGACCGCGCACGTGGCGCTCGACAAGGCCGCGCACTACCTCGGCGTGAGCCTGGCGCACGTGCCTGTCGGCGACGACTTCGCCGTCGACGTGGACGCGGTCGCCGACGCGATCGGGCCGAACACGGTGGCGCTCGTCGGCTCGGCGGGCACCTATCCCCACGGCGTCATCGACCCGATCGGGGCGCTCTCCGAATTGGCGCTCGAGCACGACGTCGGTCTGCACGTCGACGGCTGCCTCGGCGGCTTCATCCTGCCCTGGGCGGAGCGCCTCGGCCACGAGCTGCCGACCTGGGACTTCCGCCTCCCCGGCGTGACCTCGATCTCCGCCGACACCCACAAGTTCGGCTACGCGCCGAAGGGCACCGGCGTGCTGCTCTACCGAAGCCCCGAGCTACGCCGCAGGCAGTACTTCGTCCACACCAAGTGGCCGGGCGGCGTCTACGCCTCGCCGGGGATCGCGGGCAGCCGCTCGGGAGGGCTGATCGCGGCGACCTGGGCCGCCCTGGTGAGCCTCGGAGAGCGCGGCTATCTGGAGCTGGCCGATCCGATCCTGCAGACGGCGGCGAGGCTGCGCGCGAGCGTCGAGTCGATCTCCGAGCTGCGCCCCCTCGGCTACTCGCCGTTCATGGTCGCCTTCGGCGCCGACGAGCTCGACATCTGGCACCTGAACGATGCGCTCCAGGAGCGCGGCTGGCGGCTGAACGGTTGCCAGCACCCGGCCGGCCTGCATTTCTGCGTCACCAGGCCGAACACGCAGCCGGGCGTCGCCGAGGCCTTCGACGGCGACCTGCGTGCGGCCGTCGAATACGCGAAGGATCCGCCCGACTCGCCGCCGCGAAGCGGGGCGCTCTACGGCGCCGGCGGCTCGGCTGGACCAGCGGCCGGGGACCTGCTCACAGGCTTTCTCGACGCCACCGCCGCGCCCGCCCCCGGGGCGTGAGCGAGGGGGCCGCGGGGGGCCGCCCCGCGCACATCCTCGCGATCGACATGGGGACGGGAACGGCGAAGGCGGCCCTCGTCGCCGCCGACGGGCGGATCGCCGGCACCGGCTCGCGCCCGATTGAGACAACCCACCTGCCCCGAGGCGGCGCCGAGCAGGACCCCGAGCAATGGTGGGACGCCGTGACCGCGGCGGCGCGCCAGGCGCTGGAGAGCTCCGGCCTGGCGCCGGAGCGCGTGGTCGCGGTGCGATGCACCACCCAGTGGGCCGTGACGGTGCCGGTCGATGAGGCCGGCCGGGCGCTCTCCCCGGCGATCTCGTGGATGGACACCCGCGGAGCCCCCTATGTGCGCGAGCTGGCCGGCGGGCCCATCAGCATCGCCGGATACGACCTGCGCAGGTTGGGGCGCTGGCTGCGGCTCACGGGGGGAGCGCCGGTGCTGTCCGGGGTGGACGGCCTCAGCCACGTCCTCTACCTGAAGCACGAGCGGCCGGAGGTCTACGCCGCCGCCAGCGCCTTACTCGAGCCGATGGACTACCTCAACCTGCGCCTCACCGGCCGGGCCGCGGCGTCCTTCGGGACGATCTACCCGTACTGGCTCACCGACAACCGCGACCCCGAGCGGGTGCGCTACGACTCGGTGCTGGTGCGCTGGTCGGGGATCGACCGGGCGAAGCTGCCCGAGCTGCTGCCGGTGGATGGGTTGGTGGGCACGCTCACCGGCGAGGCGGCCAGGCGGCTGGGGCTGCGAGCCGGCACACGGGTTCTCACCGGGCTTTCGGACGCGCAGGCGGCCGCGGTCGGCGCGGGCATCGTTGAGGAGGGCCACGGCTACCTCTCGATCGGGACGACGTCGTGGCTCTCGTGCCTGGTGGCGGCGAAGAAGACCGACCTGCGCCACCTGATCGGGACGATGCCCGGTGGGCTGCCGGGCCAGCACATGGTCGTCGCCGAGCAGGGGCCCGCAGGCCGCTGCCTCGAGTTCCTGCGCGACAGCGTCCTCTATGACGGCGCCGGCGGCGGCGGTCCCGCCCCGCCGCCGGACGCCTTCGAGCACTTCGACCGCGAGGCGGCGGGGGTGCCGGCGGGGAGCGGGGGGCTGATCTTCACCCCCTGGCTGGCTGGCGTCGGCGCGCCCTCGGAGGACGCCCGCACCCGCAGCGCTTTCCTCAACCAGTCGCTCGAGACCACCCGCGCGCACTACGTACGCGCGGTGATGGAGGGCGTCGCCTACAACGCGCGCTGGCTGAAGGGACATGTCGAGCGCTTCGCCCGCTGCCGCTTTGACCGACTCGCGTTCATCGGCGGCGGCGCCCTCTCGCCCACCTGGGGCCAGATCCTCGCCGACGTGCTCGGCTGCGAGATCGACCAGGTGGCCGAGCCCCGCTTCGCCAACGCCGCCGGCGCCGCTCTCGCCGGCTTCGCCGTGCTCGGCGAGATCGCGGTGAAGGAGATCCCCGCGGCGGTCAAGACCGCGACCACCTACGCGCCCGACCCTGCGGCCGCCCCTGTCCACGACCGCCAGTTCGAGCACTTCCTGCGCTTCTACAAGCGCAACAGGCGGGTGTACCGCGGCCTCAACTCCGCCTGAGGTTCCGGCCCGGCGATGCCGGGCATCCGCGAGTGCGCTTGAACTTCATCACAACGACGAAGCCTCAATGCGCTCCGCGGCCCGCTCCCGCAAGACTGCGCTCGAGCCCAGCCCCCGCGGGGGATCGGCAGAGATAGGGCCGCAGATCGCGGCAGACCCCGATCCCCTCAGATGAGGCAGGGGGCGTTGCCGTTCGCGCGGAACGAACCCACGACAACGAACATGCCGGGGTCCACGGCGAACTCGCCGCTGACGCATTCCTGGTCAGAGCCGTCGAGGGCCTTCACCCGCAGCCTGAATCGCTTGCTCCGATCGTGCTTGAGCGTGAAGTCGTGGCCGCTCGTCTGCACGTCGTGGCTGATGTCCCGCTTGCCCTTGAACCAGCTGACCTGATAGTCGGGGCCATCGGCGGACCGACGCTCCGTGAGATTCACCTGCTTGGCGTGGGCGTGGTGTGAGGTGTTCTTGATCCTGATGTAGAGGTTCTTGCTATCCCCGGTGGGGATGTGGACGTTGAGCCCGAACGGCGACCAGGGGCCGCTCTTGTGCTTGGCGACCTCCACCTTCACCCCCGCGAGCGCCGGGGCCGGCACCGCGAGCGCGAGGAGCACCAGGACAAGCGCTGCCGGCAGGAAGCGAAGCGGCTTCACCGCGCAGACACTACCGGACGGCGACTACCGGACGGCGCCCTCCGCGCGCCGCCGCGGGCGCGTCAGCCACCGGTTGGCTTCCGCCGACTCCCGGCGCGCAGCGAGGGTTCGAAGACCGCTTGCCAGAGCCCTAGAAGCCCAGGGCGAACTTTGCGTCCTCGGACATCAACAACGGGGCGAGGTGTACGGCCCGTGCTGCCCTGTGCGGGACACGGCTTGCTGGAGCGTGGGGCGTCGAATCCTCAGCGCACGGGTGAGCGGCTGAGCAGGATCGACAGCGCGCCGCTGTAGCCGCTGGTCGCGGCGATGTCCGGGTGCTTGCGGCGATCGAACTTCCCCGCCGCCAGGGAAGGCACAGCGGCCCCGCCCGCAATCGCCTCCGGGCTTGTATTCGGCTCCTTGAACCGCCCGCGACTCTTGCTCAAGAACACCGCAACCGCAGCTTGCGGCACCGACACCTCTCCGGCGAGGACGTCGGCGCGGCCGTCGCCGTCAACGTCGCCGATGTGGACGTCACCGAAGTAACGGCCGCCGGCGAGGGGGAACGAGGCGCGGGCGAGAAGTTGCCGTCGCCGTCGTTGAGGTAGAGGCCCACTCCGGCGTTCGTGCTCGCCCATCGTGAAATCCCCGGTGCCGTCGTTCAACAGCACTCGCCCGCCAGTCGCGAGGTCGATGTCGTCGTCGCCGTCGAAGTTGGCACTGGTGATCATCACGCCATTGGTGTCCTCCGGACTGGTGGCAGCCTCGGTGAAGCCGCCGCTGCGGTCATTGAGGAGGACCGCGACCCTGGCTGGCCCATTGGCAAGCGACACGGCCGGGTCATTGCCGTTCACGCCGTCGAGATCGGCCGCGGTGATCTCCCAGGCCGTCTTCTCGATAATACCCTCGACCCACGACTTGCTCCCACCGTGGTTGTCCGATCCGCGGTTTACCTCCAATGCGGCAGTATCGGTGGGGCCGAAGAGATTGCGGCGGACCACGTTGTCGTCGGAGTTGGAGAGACCGAGCCCGCTGCCGATCCCAGCCGAGAGGCGACTGCGTTCGATGACGTTTCGATCGGACCCGTTTCTCAAACCCACGCCGCCCAGCTCCGCACCGAGAGAGCTGCGGACGACGCGGCTGTCGTCGGGTCGTCGAGGAGAACCGCCGGACCTCCCCCGCCGCTCGCTTGCAGATCCTCGAGCCGGTTGTCGTCGGCATGACTGAGGACGATCGGCGACCCAGACGGGGCGAGGATGCTCCCATTCCTGATCGCCACGCCGTCATGGCCGTCGTTCAGCACGCCCACGCCCCCGAAGCTGCTAACCCTGCGCCCGCCCAGGTCGAGCTTGACGCCGTCGGCTGCGATCGTGAGCGCCGTCTCCGTGGAACAGGAGAGGTCGGCGTCGAGCGCCGTCCGCATGTCTGTCTAGCGCTCGGGTTCGCGCAAATCTGTTGCTCGACCCCGCGGGCTTTGGGTCTACTTCTTCTTGAGTTCCAGCGTGCTCACGACCCCGCCGTGGTCTGACGGCCACAGGCCCGATGGCGTGATCGCCGCCGGGTCGTCACCGGTCACAAACGCGTTTCTCGTCTTCAGCGAGGGCTTCGTCAGCACGTGGTCCACCGTGTGGTCGAAAACCTGCGTCTCGTCGAAGAGATCCGAGTAGCAGCAGCTCTGCACTGCGCCGTTGTCGTTCATGCCGAAGTCAAGCAGCGCCTGGAACGCGAGCTGATCCGTGCCCTGGATGTTGTGCCTGGCCGCGATCCCCGAGTTGATGTCGCCAACCAGGATCACCTGCTTCTGGGTGTCGAGCGGGCCGCCGGGAGCGAACAGCTCCTTCGCCTGGTCCTCGCGGATCGTGTCGTCGCCGAACGCCTCCAGATGCGTGTTCACAAAGCGGAACTCGGTTCCCGACGAGCCGACCGCGGCCTCGGCCGACACCCATCCGCGCTCGACCGGGATCGGAAGGGTCCCTCCTACCAAGGGGACGAAAATGCTGCTGAAGTGGCCCGAATCGGTATCGCCGGTCTTGACGATGCTGCCCTTCTTGGCCAGGATCACATCGCGCATCGTCAGGCGCCCGTCGAGCTCGGCGCCGAAGAGGCCGCCGGTGGCATTCGATCCATCCAGGTCGGCGGGCAGCTCCTGGTCGAACTCCTCCTGGACCGCGATCACCTGGTACTTGGCGTCAATCGCCTTTAGCTCCTGCAGGAGAAGCGCGAGGAAGTCGTACTTGACGTCGGTCGCTTCCGTGCCGCCAAACTCCGGCGGCAGGTCGGATGGAATTTGCTGGCGCCACAGGGCGACCTCCTGGAGCCCAACTAGGTCGGCCTTCGACTCCTTGATCTCCCTGGCGAGCGGCACCGCGCGCTCGGGGAAGTTTGTCTGGTCGACCTCGTTGAGGATCGCCCCCGCCCCGTCTATCGCCCCGTCGAGCGTCGTCGCCTCGAGAGCGGGCCCCAGGTCGGCGCCGAGGAAGACGTTGCGGGTCATCACGGTGAGCTTCGGGCCGCCGTCTTCGCCCTTCGCGGCTTCGGCCGCGACCGGACCCGCCAGAGCAAGAAGCGCGATCGCCGAGAGCGCCATCGCCGGCGTCCTGCCAAGCCTGCCTGCCCCCAACTTCCGACCGGTGGTGCGGTGCCTCAAAGGAGGTCCCTTCCTTTCGTTGACAACACGAGTCTAACGATTAGAGATCACGGAGCCCGACGCCCTGGAGCTGGTCGAAGACGAGCTGCCGTGGTGCGTTTGGCGCTCCGCGGAACGCCCTCCGCGGCTGGCGCCGATCTCCTCGGCGATCTCTGCCTCGACGTCGGAGCGCCGCCGCTCGATCGCCGTCTGGAAGTCGCGGCAGCCCTCGCAGAGTCGCAGGTGGGCCCGCAGGCGGCGCCCGCAGAGGGTGCGCCCGGCGCGTCCCGAGAGCGCGCGCCGGACGTCATCACATTCCATCCGGCGCTCCTCGTCCAGCTCGCGCAGGGTGAGGCGCGCCTCGTATACCTCTTGGCGCGCGCCTGTCTCCGAGACATTGAGGGCGTTCCCAATCCCGGCGTAGCTGAGACCGCTGAGCTCACGCATGACCATGGCGCCGCGCTGCCGAGGCGGCAACGCGTCGAGGTCGACGACGAGCTGGCGCAGCCCCTCCCGTTCCTCGGCCCGTGAGTCGGCCCCCGGCGTGGCCAGCTCCGGCAGGGAGTCGGGGTCCGCGAGGGCCGTTCGCTGACGCAGGATCGACACCGCCTCGTTGTGGGCGACCCGGTGCAGCCACGGTCGCAGCGCGATCTCCCGGGGCTCCCAGGAGAGGGAGCGAACGACGGCCGTCATCGTGCCCTGCAGCGCGTCTTGCGCGTCGTCGGGATCGCCCAGGATCGCCTGGCAGTGCTGATAGACCTCTTGGTGGTAGCGCCGAAAGATCGTCTCGAACGCGGCCGTGTGGCCTCGCGTTGCCAGCCGCGCCAGCTGCCGATCGCCGGACCTTTCCAGGGCACGACGAGCCAGCGGCCCGGCCTGCCCGCCCTGCGCCCTCCCGAACATCGCCTCGAATCATCCCAGTCCTGGCCTCGAGGGCTCCCTCCTTTGACCGGAATATCACCCGAATGAGGTAGAGCGGCCCGTATATAGCGGCCGATCTATGGTAATCGCGCTCGAGGCGTTCTACGGCGGTGCGGCGTGGGCGTTTGAATAAATACAGACAGGCAACCGGGCCGATTGCGTCCGGGAGCATTCGAACGAGGCTCGACTCCGGCGGAGTCGTCGACCTCACCCGAGGGGAGAACTCATGCGAACGCTATGGCTCAGCTTGGTGGCGCGTCGGCTGCCGCTCACCGCGACCGGGGCGGTGCTTGCTGCTCTCGCCCTCGCCATCGTCGCAAGCGCCTCGCATCCCGAGGCCAGCCTGTCTGGCAGCAACTTCGAGATCGACACCGACGCCAATCTCAAGCTAGACGACCCGGCGCCGTCGATCGACTGGGCGAGTGTCCCGCAGGGCACGACCCCTGGGACGGAAGCTCGGAGGAGCGACGCGCCAACGGGCAGAAACGACGACTCCTACTCCGGCGGCGCGAAGGAGGACGACACCTGCCCGGGCACGCCGACCGGTAGCATCCCCACCAACAAGAGCGACCTGCTCACCTTCGGCGCCTACGTCGAGCCGGAAGTCGGCGGTGCCGGCTTCCTGAACCTCTTCTGGCAGCGCGTGCAGGAGCCGAACGGCACTACGCTCATGGACTTCGAGCTCAATAAGTCCCAGACGGACTGCGGGAATGGCGTCAACCCGGTCCGCACCGTGGGTGACTTGCTGATCGAGTACCGCCTCGAGCAGGGCGGCGCGATGGCGACGATCAAGGTGCGCGAGTGGACCGGCTCCGCCTGGGGGCCGGCGAATGACCTCACCTCCGTTGGTGCGGCGACCGGGACGATCAACAGTTCGGCGATCCCGGCAAGCGATTCGGACGGGCTCAGCAGCACGAATCCGATCAGCCCGCGCACGTTTGGCGAGGCGCAGCTCGACCTCGACTTCATCTTGGACGAGGGCTCATGTGAGTCGTTCGGGAGCGCGTTCCTGAAGAGCCGCGCCTCTGACGCCTTCAACTCGCAGATGAAGGACTTCATCGCGCCCGTGCCCGTGAGCATCACGAACTGCGGCAAGGTGATTATCCGCAAGCAGACCAATCCGGAGGAGAACCCCAACACCACGGAGTTCGGATACACGAAGTCGTTCTCGACCGACCCCTCAGGCGCGAACACGTTCACTTTGATGGATGACGGGGTGAAGACGTTCGAGAACGTGCTCTTCGGTACCGGCTACACGGTCACTGAGGACGTCATCCCGTCGGGTTGGGACCTCCAGAGCCTCGACTGCTCCGCGAGCACGGGAGTGACCCCCAGCGTCAACAGCGCGACGGTCACCTTCGACATCGACAACGCGGCCGACGTTTTGGACTGCACGTACACCAACCGGAAGCTCGAGGGCGCGATCCTGATCACGAAGACGCGGAAGCACGCCGCGGCCGGCTCCGGCGACCATCCGCATGCCGGGGTCGACTTCACGATCACCGGCGGCTCCCTGCCCGCGGGCGGGACCACGGTCACGACGAACGGGGACGGTGAGGCCTGCCTCGGCGGACTCGTGCTGAGCAGTTTCGTCGGCGACTATACGGTCGACGAGGACACGCCCGAGGGATACACGGGCGAGGCCGACAAGACGGTCACGGTGGACAACGAGGCGAGCTGCGCGGACGACCCCTACGGCGGCGAGTCGGTCAGCTTCCACAACACCCCGCTGACCGACATCACCGTCTCGGTCGACTCGCAGGTGGACGGCGGGACGGCATCGACGATCGACTGCGAGCCACCCGTCGGGAACCCGCCGGATCCGACCGCGACGAACGCCAACGGTGACGGCTCCCTGACGCTCAGCGACAAGGAGCCGGGCACCTACGAGTGCACAATCTTCGTCGATCCGTGAACGGAGAAGTTCTTCGGTAGGAAGGGGGCGGGACACCCGCCCCCTTCCTAAACGCATCGGCGTTCAGAACTCCCGGGCGCTCGAGCGGCTTCCTCCGTTCGCTCCCGCTTTGCCCCGAAAACGCCTGCTTCCACACCAGGGAGGAGCGAGATGTCGCGGGCGCCGGCTCGCTTTCACTCGTGGCGCGGGCAGCAGGGGGCGCGCCGTTCGATGGGGCGTGGGTGTCGACCGAGCGGGGGCTAAGTGCTCCCGGTCAGAAATCCCATCGCGCTTGAAGGCCCTCCGCGCGCCGCCGCGCGCGCGTCAGCCACCGGTTGGCTTCCGCCGACTCCCGGCGCGCAGCGAGAGTTCGAAAACCGCTTGCTAGAGCCCTAGTACCCCAGGGCGAACTTGGCGTCCTCGGACATCAGCTCCGGTGACCACGGGGGGTCGAAGACCATCTTCGGGTGGACCTTGTCGACGCCTTCGAGATCGCCGACGAACTCGCGCATCTGCTCCGAGACCTGCGGCCCGATCGGGCAGGCCGGGGTGGTGAGGCTGAAGGTCACGTGGACCTCGCTGCCCTCGATGTCGACGTCGTAGACCAGCCCAAGCGAAACGAAGTCGAGCCCCAGCTCGGGGTCGATCACCTCTTCGAGGGCCTCGTAGACATCTTCCTCGCTCGTCATGCACCCATCGTAGAGGAGCGCGCTCACTAGGCTCAGGGGCATGGCTCTGCTCGTCCTGATGCTGTTCATCGCCCTGCCGATCGCGGAGCTCTGGGTGATCATCCAGGTGGGTGGATCGATCGGGGTCGGGCCCACCTTGGCGCTGCTGGTGTTGGACAGTCTTCTCGGGGCGGTCCTGCTGCGCTCCCAGGGCAGGTTGACGTGGGCGCGCTTCAACCTCGCCCTCGGCGAGGGCCGGGTGCCGGCGGGCGAGGTCTTCGACGGCGCGGTGGTGATCCTCGGCGGGGCGCTGCTGCTGACCCCCGGCTTCATCACCGACGTCTTCGGCCTGCTGATGCTGATCCCGGCGACGCGGGGGCTGGTCCGCCGGGGCTCGGCGGCGCTGGCGCGGCGGCGCATCTCCTTCGGCTGGACGGTGATGGGAACCGGGCCCGCAGGCGCGGGGACGGGGGAAGGAGAACGCCGGGCATCGCCACGCGCCTACGACTACGAGGGAACCGCGACCGAGGTCCCGGAGGATCCGCGCGAGCTACCCGGAAGCGGGGACGATCGTGGCTGAGCGGGTCAGCCTCACCGTGTCCGCAGCGACGCTCGAGTGGGAGCCCGCAGAGCTGCTGCGAGGCGCGGACCGCGCCGACCCGGCGGAGCCCGCTGCCTGGGCGCTGGCCGGAGGCTGCGACTGGACCTCGATCGAGTCGCTGCGTGTGATCTCGGCCTGCTTCGGCGACACGGCCGTCGCGATCGCGATCGCGCGGCCCGCCGGCGCCGCCGGCGCCGACGCCGACAGGGTCGCGGGGGTGCGCCTGGCCCCAGGCGGGCCCGAGAGCGTCGACGATGCGCTCGTCTCGACCGAGTACGACTCGAACGGCGTCGTGCGCCGAATCGGAGTCGAGCTGTGGCCACAATCCGGCACCGCCAGGCGGCTAGCCGCCGACCGCGCCGGCGAGCCACAGACAACCGCTGCGGACGGCATTCGGCGCGAGGCCACCCCGATGGCCTTCCGCCTCGACGGAGAGCGCGGCACCGGCCTGCACGAGCTGGTCCGCCCCGCCTGACGAAGCAGCGGTGGGGGCTCGAGTCGTCATCTCGGACTTCGGCGGCGTCCTGACGACGCCGCTGATGCGCTCCTTCGCCGCCTTCCAGGACGAGACCGGCGTGCCACCGGAGTCGCTCGGGGTCGCGATGGGCCGGGTCGCCGAGGCCGACGGCGAGCACCCGCTGTTCGAGCTCGAGCGCGGCCGGATCACCGAGGACGCATTCCTCGCCCGCCTCCGGGGCGAGCTGGCCGCAGAGCTCGGTCACGAGCCCCAGTTACACCGCCTCCGCGAGATCTACTTCGAGGCGCTGGACCCGAACGAGCCGGTGATCGACTTGATGCGCGAGCTGCGCGACCGCGGCCTGAGAATGGCCCTGCTAACGAACAACGTCCGCGAATGGGAGCCGCTGTGGCGATCGATGATGCCGGTGGACGAGGTCTTCGAGCTGATCGTGGACTCGGCCTTCGTCGGGATGCGAAAGCCCGAGCCCGAGATCTACGAGCTCACCCTCGAGCGCCTGCGCGAGCGCCAGGGCCTGGCGAACCTTGCCGCCGCGGAGTGCGTGTTCGTCGACGACATCGGCGTCAACGTCGACGCCGCGAGGAGCCTCGGGATGCGCGCCGTCCGCTTCCGCTCGAACGAGCAGGCGATCCCGGAGATCGAGGCGGCGGTCGCGGCCGAGGCGACCTGAGCCCGCCTAGTTGTCGCAGCCGGCGCGGTCCCAGACGTAGAGCTCGACCGCCTCGACCGCGAGCTCCATCTGCCGGGTCGGCGAAAGCCACTCGAGCACGGTGTCCAGCGCCCGCTCCTCGGTGACGCCACGGTCCACCGCCTCCTCGCCGCGAAAGCCGGCGGCGAGCTTCAACGCCTCGCGGCGGTGCTCTCCAAGGGAGCCGAAGGCCCCCATGAGGAAATCCCGGTTGGGCACCGGGTGGCCGACGTCGAGCGAGCAATGCCAGGCGGCGAGCATCGAGATGTCGTGCTCGTCGAGCTCGGCGATCGCCCGCGCGTAGTGGGAATCGAGCTCGTCGTCGGGGATCTCGTCGACCCAGGCCCGAACCGCCTCCCCGAGCAGCTGGCGGCGGGCCTCCCGGCCCACGGAATCGGCGATCGCGCGGATCGCATCGGCGGGGTCTATGAAGCAGAGCGACATCACCGGCGAAGATAGACGCGACCGGGGACGGAACCACACCCCCGCAGCCGCCCAAGACGCGGCTTCGCGGCGATGGCGGCGCGGGCGCCGACGTCTAGGGTGGAGCGCGTGAGCGCGCGCCCTGATTCGAAGCCCGACCCGGATGCGGTGACCGTCGTGCTCGCCGACGATCACGAACTCGTGCGCGAGGGCATCCGCATGGTCTTGGAGGCCGAGCCGGACATCGAGGTCGTCGCCCAAGCATCCGATGCCGAGACGGCCGCCCGCTACGTGCTCGGCCACAAGCCGACCGTGCTCGTGCTCGACCTCAGCATGCCTGGGTTGCCGAGCCTGGAGCTGATGCCCCGGATGATCGAGTCGTCGCCGTCCACCGCGGTGATCGTGGTGACGATGCAGAACGAGCCGGCCTTTGCGCGTCAGGCCCTGCAGGCCGGGGCAAGGGGCTTCGTGATCAAGCAGTCCGCGGCCAGCGAGCTTGTCTCAGCCGTGCGAGCCGTACTCGCGGGCGAGACCTACATCAACCCACACCTCGGCGCCCGGCTGGCCGCCGAGCCCGAAGGCCCCGAACGCCCTCCCGACGATCTCACCCCTCGGGAGACGGAGGTCCTGGGACTGCTCGCCCTCGGCTACATGAACCCCGAGATCGCCGACCGGCTGGTGCTGAGCGTTCGCACCGTCGAGACCCATCGTGCGAACATCCAGCGCAAGACCGGCCTCTCGACGAGGGCGGAACTGATCGCCTACGCGATCGAACACAACCTCGTCGAGCGCTGAGCCCGGCAGCCCAGTCAGCGCGGAGCAGGCGGCTGGGAGGGCACCCTCGTCACCGGAAGCCTGGCGCTCACTCGGGTGCCGCCGTCAGGCGCCGACGTGATGCTCAACTCGCCGCCGGCCAGGGCGACCCGCTCGCGCATTCCCAGCAGCCCGAAGCCATCGTGCTCGGCACCCTGATCGAAGCCGTGGCCGTCGTCTTCGACCGTGACCGTGACCACCGACTCCCGCTCCTCGACCATGACGCGAATCCTGTTCGCGTCGGCGTGCTTGACGACGTTGGTCAAAGCCTCCTGCACCGTTCGGTAGACGGTCGCCTCGAGCGCTGCGGTGTGGCGGGTCGGCTCACGGCCCGCCTCGAAGGCGAGATCGACGTCCACCTCGATCTCGAGGCCGCTCCGCGACCGCATTCGATCGGCAAGGGCCTCGACCGCGGCGGCCGGACCCAGCTGGTCCAGCGCCGCCGGGCGCAGCTCCGTGATCAGGCCCTGGAGCCCGGCGATGATTCGCTCGACCTGGTCGTTGGAGCCGGCCAGCGCCCGGCGCATCGCTTCGGGATCGTCTGCCTGCAGCGCGCTCTCCTGGATCACGTTCAACGCGCCCAGCTCCTGCAGGGTCTCGTCGTGCAGCTCGCGTGCCCAGCGCTGGCGCTCGCGCTCCGAGGAGGCGATCGAGAGGCGCAGCTTCTCGTCCTCGATCGCTTGGGCAGCGGCAATCGCCGTCGCCGCGCTCGTGGCGAAGGCCTCCAGGGCCAGCGAGTCGTCGGGGTTGAACTCGGGCACGGAGCCGAGTCGATCGAAGACGGCGAGGACGCCAAGGTCGACGCCGCGGGAGCGCATCGGAACCAGCAGCCCGAATGAGGCGTTTCCGCCCAGCTCGGCGAAGCGGGCGACGGCCCCGCCGGAGATGCGTTGGCTGCGGCCGGCCCGAAGCACGTCGAGCGCCGGCGAAGGCTCGGCCGAGAGCACTCGGCCAACCAGGCTCTGGGCGAACTCGCCTGCGACCTTGCCCACGCTGAGGCCGTCGCCGCCTGCGACCAGGAGCACGGCGCAGCTGCGGGCATCAACGAGGTCGCGGCTGCGTTTCGCGACCAACTCGAGCACCCGCGGCAGATCGATCTCGCCACCCACCTCCCGGTTGAGCGAGACCGTGGCCTGGAGGCCGCGGATCGCGCGCTCGAGCTCGTCCTGGCGGCGCCGGCTCGTCTCATGGGAGCGCGCGTTGTCGATTGCGATCGCCGCCCATTCGGCGAGCACGACGAGCAGCTCCTCGTCCTCGTCGCCGAACTCGCCGCCACCCTCCTTCTCGGCCAGGTAGAGATTGCCGAAGACCTCGCCGCGAATCATCACCGGAACGCCGAGGAAGGTCTCCATCGGTGGATGTCCGGCCGGGAACCCATACGAGCGGGGGTGGTCGCTGATGCGCCGCAGCCGCAGCGGCCGCGGCACGCGGATCAGCTCACCGAGGATCCCGTGCCCGCGCGGGAGTGGCCCGATCCGCTCCCTCAGCTCGGCGTCGATGCCGACGGCGACGAAGCGATCCAGCTCGCGCTTGCCCTCGTCGAGGACCCCAAGCGCCGCATATCTCGCACCGGTCAACTCGCGCGCGGCTTCGAGGACCTCTCGCAGGACCTGCTCCGGGTCGTGCGTTGAGATCAGCGCCCGTCCGACCTCCAAGAGCCGCTCGAGCTGCATCGAGTCAAGGCTGGTGGTGGTGATCGGTGTCGTGGTGTTCATCAGTGCGCGTCGAGGCTCGACGGTGCTGCCCCGGCTCCGCAGTCACTACGCAGCCGAATCCCCACTCGCCGCGGATGTGCCGCGCGCCCGCCGTTCGTAGGTTGGGCCCTACCAACCGAGCGGTCAGAGGAGAGCCGTGGAACGCAAGATCATCGTAGGCTACGACCCCGCACACGGCGGTCCGGACGTCCTCCGCCTGGGTCGCGTCCTCGCCGAGGTGGTGGCGGCGAAGCCGATCATCGTCACCGCTCTACCCTGGCCGAACTACCTGATGGGCGTCAAGGGCCTGCAGAAGCAGGTCGACGCCGAGATGCAGGACCGCTTTGCGGTGCTCCACGAGCAGTTCGCCGATCTCGATGGCGAGACCCGTGCAATCGCCAGCCCCTCCGTCGCCGAGGCGCTGCACGAGCTGGCCGAGGGAGAGGGCGCCGAGGCGATCGTGCTCGGATCGAGCCATCGCGGGCGGATCGGGCGAACCCTCGCCGGCAGCGTCGGCGAGTCCCTGATGCACGGGGCGCCCTGTGCGGTCGCCGTAGCCCCGCGGGGCTACGCGGAGCGAGACCTGATTCGGCTGGTTCACATCGCCGTGGCCTTCGACGGCTCGCCCGAGGCCTGGGCGGCGCTGGAGACGGCGATCGGGACCGCCGAACGCTGTCGCGGGCGGATCTCGGTGATCTGCGTGGCGGAAGATCCGCGTTACGGCTATTCGACCATGTGGTCGATTCTGGTCTCCGGCGAGTTCGCGGACCACGAGCGCCCAGAAAAGCAGCGCCTGCTGGAGTTGGCGACCGGACGGATTCCCGCCGGCCTCGAGGGCGACGGTCGCCTGCTCACCGGGGACGCGGGCACGCTCCTGGCGGAGGTCAGCGGCGAGTTCGACCTGATGGTCGCGGGATCGCGTGCCTACGGCCCGCTTCGCCGGACCCTGCTGGGCAGTACGACCCGCAGGCTGATCAGCTCGTGCGCCTGCCCCGTGCTGGTCCTGCCTCGTGCCGCCGGGATCGATCCGCTGGGGCTGCGAGACCCGGCCGCGGCTGCGGGATCACGCCTCGGCGACCGAGGACCGTGAGCTCAAGCCTCAGACTCGGTCGCCTCGCAGGGGTCGAGATCGGCATCCATTGGAGCTGGCTGCTGATCTTCGCCCTGATCGTCTGGTCGCTCGCCGATGTCGTCTTTCCGGACATGAACCCCGGCCTCACGGACGGCGTCTATCTGACGATGGCGGTGGTCGCCGTGGTGCTGTTCTTCGGCTCGCTGCTCCTGCACGAGCTCGGGCACGCGACGCGCGCATCGCGCGAGGGAATGGAGACAGCAGGGATCACCCTGTGGCTGTTCGGCGGCGTGGCCCAGTTTCGCGGAATGTTCCCGTCGGCCGGCGCCGAGTTCCGGATCGCTATCGCCGGACCGATCGTCTCGTTGCTGATCGGCGGCGCCGCGCTGGGGCTCGCCCTGGCCGTGCCGCTGCCGGGGGCCGTCGACAGCGTCGTCTTCTGGCTCGGCTACATCAACCTCTTCCTGCTCGCCTTCAACATGATTCCTGCGCTGCCGCTCGACGGCGGACGCGTGCTGCGATCGGCGCTGTGGGCGCGCAAGCATGACTACCTGGAAGCGACCCGCACGGCCGCGGCGATCGGCCAGGGCTTCGGTCAGCTGCTGATCGCGTTCGGGGTCGTCTCAGCGCTTTTCGGCGGCGCGATCGGCGGCCTCTGGCTTGTGTTCATCGGCTGGTTCCTGCTGGCGGCGGCCGACGCCGAGCGCAGGGGCGCCGAGACCCACAGGGCCTTGACCGGGGTCGAGGTTCGTGACGTGATGGTCGCCGAGCCGGTCACCGTGGACCCGCAGATGCGGCTGGACGAGTTCATGCGGCGATGCTTCTTCCCCCATCGCCATGTCGCCTACCCCGTGCTGACGAACGGACGACCGGTGGGGCTGATCTCGTTTCGCTCGGTGCTCGAGATGCCCGAGCACGAGTGGTCAAGACGGTGCGTGGGCGATGCCATGGTCCCGTTGGAGCGTCTGCCGGCACTGAGCCCGGAGGCGTCGCTGGAGTCGGCCGTCGAGCTGCTCGCCGGCACCGACTTGAACCGGGGGCTCGTGCTCGCCGGCGATCGGCTCGCGGGCCTGCTCTCGATCACCGACGCTACCCGGGTGATCGAGGCACGCAACGCGCGGGCGCGCGACCACTGAGGGGCGGCCGCGCGTCGGTGGAGCGCTGATGAGCGCTGATCAGTACCTGCTCGCCTTGGCGCTGGTCTTCGCGATCAACCTGTTGCCGGCGTTCGGGCCGCCGACCTGGTCGGTCCTCGTGCTGCTCACCCTCAACCTCGATCTCGAGCCGGGGCTCGTGGTCCCTCTCGGCGCCCTCGCCGCGGCCTCCGGGCGGTATCTCCTGGCGACCGCCGCTCGCGGGTTCCGGGGAAGGTTCTCCGCCGAGCGCCTGGCCAATCTCGCCGCTGCCGAGCAGGCGGTGACCGCGAGCCGCTCACGCGCGTTCGCCGGACTCGCGTTGTTCGCCGTCTCCCCCCTCCCCTCAGCGCAGCTATTCGTCGGCGCAGGGCTGCTGAACGTCCCCCTGCTGCCGCTCACCGCCGCCTTCTTCGCGGGTCGCCTGGTCTCGTACTCGCTCTACGTCGGCGCCGCCACGGCGGTGGGTGAGAGCATCGGCGAGATCGTCGGCGACTCACTCACCTCGCCCGCGGGGATCGCCGTGCAGCTGGTGATGCTGGCCGGGCTGGCCGGGCTGGTGCGAGTGGACTGGGCGCGGTTGCTGCGGCGGGACTGATCGGGCGGCTGTCAGGCCGCGCGCCGAGGAGCGACCTATGCTCAAACGGATGCTGGCCAGCCCCACCCGATGCCGCTGAAGCTGATCGTCGGCCCGCCCAATTCGGGGCGCGCCGGCGAGGTCCGCCGCCGCCTCGACGAGGCCCTCGACCGCGAGCCGGTGCTGGTCGTGCCCACCGGCGACGACGCGGCCTGGTTCGAGCGCGAGCTCTGCGCCGGCGGGCGTCCCAGCCTGGGGGTCTCGATCCGCACCTTCGGTTGGCTGTTCGAGGACGTGGCCGCGGCGCTCGCGCTCGACGCCGGCCCCACGCTGACCGGGCCGCAGCGCCTGGCCCTGGTGCGCGCCGCGATCTCCACCACCGAGCTGCGGCGCCTGCACCGGTCGGCGCAGCGGCCGGGCTTCGCGCCGGCGCTCGACTCCCTGATCGAGGAGCTGCAGGCGGCGCTGATCTCACCGTCCGAGCTCGCCGAGCGCTCCCGCGAGCTCGACGACGGCGCCCACGAGGCGGAGCTGGCCGAGCTCTACGGCGCCTACGTCGCCCTGCGCCGGCGCTCGGGCCGGACCGACCGCGGCGGACTCGCCGACGCCGCGCTCGCCGCGCTTGGCGCCAACCCGGACGCCTGGGGCGAACGCCCCGTCTTCCTCTACGGCTTCGACGACCTCACCCTCGCCCAGCGCGAGCTGGTCGCCGCGCTCGCCCGCACGGCCGAGGTCACGGTCGCGGTCAACTACGCGGACCGGCGCTCGCTCGCGGCGAGGGCGACGCTGGTCAGCGAGTTGCGCGACGAGCTCGGGGCTGAGGTCGACCTCGAGCTCGTCCCCGCGGCCGCCCACACCGCGCACCGATCGTTGCTCCATCTCGACCGCGGCCTGTTCGAGCCCGAGGCCGGCACGGTCGAGCCGGACGAGGGCGTGGTCTTGATGGAGTGCGCCGGCGAGCGCGGCGAGGCGGAGGCGATCGGGCTGGAGCTGGCCCGCCTGCTCGCCGACGGCGTCGATCCCGGCGAGATCGCGATCGTCGTCCGCAATCCGTCGGGCTCGGGGCAGGTGCTCGCCGGGGTCCTCTCCGGATACGGGATCCCGGTCGCGCTCGAGGCCCGGGCCCCGGTCGACCGCACCGGGGTCGGGCGCGCGCTGGTGGAACTCTGCCGCGCGGCGGGGCCGAATGGAACGGCCGCGGATCTGCTCGCCCACCTGCGAGCAGACCCGAGCTTTGAGGCCGCAGTGGCCGACCGCGTCGAGGAGCGGATTCGCCGCGGCGAGGTGCGCACCCCGGGCGAGGTGATCGAGGGCTGGCAACGGGCGCCGCGCCACTACGCCCGGCTGCGCGCAGCCGGCGGCGGCGCCGAGCGCCTGCACGCGCTGGCGCTGATCGCGCGCGAGGTCGCCGAGGGCGCCCACCGCGAGCAGGCGCCGCTGGCGGCGTCCGGGGCCTCGGGATCGGCGGCGGGCATGCTGCACCCGCTGGAGCTGAGGGCAGCGGTCGCGGCGGCGGAGTTGCTGTCAGAGCTGGCCACCCTGGGCGAGTTGCCAGGGTGCCCCGAGCCGGGGCTCGAAGATGCGATCGAGGCGATCGAGGGCGCCTCGGTCAGGGTCTGGCGCGGGCCCACCGACGGCCGGGTGCGCATCCTCAGCCCCTACCGGCTGCGCGCGGGGCGCGCCGGCTATCTCTTCTGCGCCGGGCTTCAGGACGGTGAGTTCCCGGCGGCGGCGCCCCCGGACCCGCTGCTCGGAGACGACCGTCGCGCACGCCTGGGAATCGCGGCGCTGGCGCGGCGCGAGCAGGCCGACGAGGAGCGCTACCTGTTCGCGGCCTGCGTCTCGCGCCCGACCGAGCGCCTTTACCTCTGCTGGCGGAGCTGCGACGAGGAGGGCTTGGCGCTGGCCCGCTCGCCGTTCATCGACGAGGTCCTCGACCTGCTCGGCGACTCGCCGGAGGACGCCGAGACCGAGCTCAGCCGCTCGCACGGGCTCGAGCAGGTCGTGCCCGAGCCGGGCGAGGCGCCGAGCGAGCGCGAGCTCGCACGCTCGCTCGCCTGCCGCGGGGCCGGCGATCCGGCCGCGACGCTGGCCGCGGTGGGGGTCACCGCAGCGGCCGCGGAACGCGTGCTCGCGGCGCTTGCGGCGATCCCGGACCCGGCGGAGCTCCCCGGCCCACTTCGCGTTGAAGCGGTGCTGGAGGCGCTGGGTGAACGCCGCGTCCTCAGCGCGAACCAGCTCGAGCGCTGGATCGAGTGTCCCTACCGCTGGTTCGTCGACCATGAGCTGGACCCGGTGCGCCTCGAGCCCGAGAGCGACCCCCTGTGGCTCGGGGCAGTCGTCCACGATGCCTTGGCCAACCTCTACGGGGAGGCGCCGGGCGAGGAGGCGATCCCCCGCCCGGGCGACGTCGGGCGCTGGAGGGCCCGCTTCTCCGAGCTGCTCGCCGAGGCGGTGGGCGAGGGCCGTCTCGGGCCCGAGCGGGTGGCCGCCGTGGCCCGCGCCCGCGAGCAGGTGGATCGCTTCCTCTCCGACGAAGCGGCGTCGGAGACCGAGCTTCGCCCCCGCCCCGACCTGCTCGAGCGCGGCTTCGGCATGGGCGATGACGACGACTCCGGCGGGCTCGACCTCGGCGACTTCGTCCTCCGCGGCCGGATCGACCGCATCGACCTCGCCCGCGACGGCAGCGCCGCCGTCGTCCGCGACTACAAGACCGGAGCCAGGGTCACCGACGCTGCCAAGTTCGAGCGCAAGGGGTCGCTCCAGATCCAGCTCTACATGCGGGCAGCGGAGGAGATGCTGGAGGTCGAGGTGATCGGCGGCCTCTACCAGCCCCTCGGCGCGACCAAGCCCGCCAATCGCCGCCCGCGCGGGCTGGTGCTCAAGGGTGACGAGCGGCTTGCCGGCCTCGACCTGGTGCGGGGAAGCGACCACCTCGACGGCGAGGACTTCGACGAGCAGATCGAGCGGGCCGCCGAGCGCGCGCGTGAGGCCGGCCGCGAACTGCACAGCGGTGAGATTGGCCGCCGGCCGCTGGCGGGCAAGTGCCCGAAGTACTGCACGTTTCAGCCGATCTGCCGGCTGGAGCGCGCGATCGGCCTCGCCGATGAGAACGGGGGCGACGAGGGGTGAGCGCGCGCGCCCCCACCCCCGAGCAGCGGGCGGCGATCTCCGCCCGCGACCGGGACGTCTTCCTCGAGGCGGGCGCCGGCACCGGCAAGACGCGAGTCCTGGTCGAGCGCTACTGCGAGGCGGTCTGCGCCGACGACGTCGAGGTCGAGTCGATCCTCGCCTTCACCTTCACCGAGCGGGCCGCGGCCGAGCTGCGCGAGCGGATCCGCCGCGAGCTCTCCGGCCGGGCGCGAGCCGCCCGCAAGGCCGGAGACACGGACCTGGCGGTCGAGCTGGCCGGCCACGCCCGTGCGACCGAGCGCGCCTGGGTGACGACGATCCATGGCTTCTGCCGGCGCCTGCTCGCCGCCCATCCGGTGGCCGCCGGGCTCGACCCGAGATTCCGCGTGCTCGGCGAGGCCGAGGCCGTGCGGTTGCGCGAGCGCGCCTTCGCCGAGGCGCTGGCCGACTTGATGGAGCACGGCGGCGGGGAGGTCACGCGCGCGGCCGCCGCTTACCGGCCCTACCGGCTGGCGGAGATGACCCTCGGCGCTCACGCCCGCCTGCGCAGCCAGGGCATGGCCGAGCCGCGACTGCCCGCGGTCCCGGAGGCCGTACGCTCGCTCGACCCGGCAATGCCGGCCGACCCCGAAGAGGAGCCCGAGCGCCTGACCCCCGCCGAGGCGCAGGCGGCGACCGTCGCCCGAACCGCGCTCGAGACGCTGCTCGAGGGCTTCCACCGCCGCTACGAGGCGCTCAAGGCGGAGCGCTCGGGGCTCGACTTCGCCGACCTCGAGCTCCGCGCCCTGGAACTGGTGCGCGAATCGCCGCCCGTACACGAGGCCTGGCGCGGGCGCTTCGCCCATCTGCTGGTCGACGAGTTCCAAGACACCAACCGCGTGCAGCTGGATCTGATCGAACAGCTGCGCGGGCCGCAAGCCCGCCTCTTCTGCGTCGGCGACGAGCACCAGTCGATCTACCGCTTCCGCAACGCCGACCTGGCGATCTTCCGCGAGCGCCGCACCGAGGCCGCTGACGATCCAGCGACCGAGGTGCTTGCGCTGCGCGGCAACTTCCGCGCGCGCCCGGCGCCACTGGCGGCGGTGAACGAGGCCGGGGCGGCGCTGCTGGATCGCTTCGCCCCCCTCAGCTGGGGCCGCGAACAGCCCAGCGACGGCCCGGCCGCCGGCTCGGTCGAGCTGTTGCTGACCGAGGACGAGCGGGCGAAGGACTCGGCGCGGTGGAAGGACGACGGGCTCGAGCTCGATCCGCCTCCCTCGGAGGGCACGCCGGCGATCGTCGCCGAGGCCCGCCTGCTCGCCCGCCGTCTGCGCGCGCTGGTCGACGCGGGCGAGGCGGGTCGCGGCAGCATCGTCGTGCTGCTGCGCGCCTTCACCCACGTCGACGCCTACGAGGACGCGCTCGGGCGGGCGGGGCTGGACCCGTACGTGGTCGGCGGCCGCGGCTACTGGTCGCAACAGCAGGTCGAGGACCTGGTGGGGCTGCTTGGCTGCGTCTCGAACCCGCTCGACGATGAGCTGCTGTTCGCTGCGCTGGCGTCCCCGGCCGCCGGCGTCAGCCCCGATGCGCTCTGGCTCCTGCGCCAGGCGGCCGGGCCGGGCCGCCACATCTGGCCACTGGTCCAGTGGCGCTACGGCGGCGGTGACCGGGAGCCGCACGACCCGTCTCCTGAGTGGCTCGACCACGTCCCCGCGGGGGATGCGGAGCGCCTGCGTCGCTTCTGCGCCACCCTCGCCCCGCTGCGGGCCGAGGCGCCGCTGATCTCGCTCGAGGCGCTGGTCGAGCGGTCGATGACCGCGTTCGGCTACGACCTTGCGCTGCTGGCACGGCCCGGGGGGCCGGGTCGGATGGCGAACGTCCGCAAGCTGATGCGCCTCGCGCGCGAGTTCGAGCGCCACGAGGGCCGCGACCTCGCCGGCTTCCTGCTGGCCGCAGCCGAGAGCGCCAGCCGTGACGAGCGCGAGGGTATGGCCCCGGTGCGCGCCGAGAGCCACGACGGGGTGCGGGTGATGACGATCCATGCCGCCAAGGGGCTGCAGTTCCCGGTTGTCGCCATCCCGGGCCTGGGCAGTCCGCTGAAGGGCGGCCACAGCTGGAGCGACGTCGTCATCGGCCGCATGCCCCGCGAGGGCGAGGAGCCCCAGCGCTTCGGCATGCGTCTCGTCTTTGAGTCGGCGGACTCCTTCGGTCTTTGGGAGCTGGTCGCGCTGAACCGCGCCGAAAGCGAGGCCGAGGCCGAGGAGGGCTGTCGCCTGGTCTACGTCGCCGCCACCCGGGCCGAGGACAGGCTGATCCTCTCGGGCACCTACAGGCAGGCCCACCTCGCGGCCTGCGACCCGACACCCGGCGACTCGCCGCTGCGCCGGCTGCTGCCGGGGCTGGTCGAGCGCGGCTGGACGGGTGGCGACGCGGAGGTCGAGCTCCCCGCCCCACGACGCGCCGACGGCGCCGCCCCCGCCGAGCCCTCGGCGGCGATCCTGCCGCTGCGGATCTCCGTCAGCCGCCCCAGCGCCGAGCAGGCCGGACGGCTGCGCGAGCGCTTCCCCCACGAGGCGACGGGCGGCGCCGAGCCCGAGGGCGGGCCGCCGCCGCTTCTCGGCGAGCGCCAGCGCGAGGTGCCGGTGGGCCACCTCTCCTACTCGGCCCTCGCCGAGTACGAGCGCTGCGGCTACCGCTTCTACGTCGAGCGCCTGCTCGGCGTCAGGCAGGGGGCAGAGGTGTTCTCCGGCGACGGCGCCGAGCCGGCCGGCGACGGCGAGCTCGACGCAGCTGTGCCCGACGAACTGGTCGAGCCCGGCGAGCGGGCCGGCGAGGCCGAGCGGGCCCGGGCCCTGGCCCTCGGCAACGCCGCCCACGCCGCGCTGGAGTGGTCGGCGCGGGCGGCGTGGCGCCAGCCCGACGAGCGCCTGCTGGAGACGCTGCTCGGGCGCGAGGGCCTCGCCGGCGATCCCGACGCGCTCAAGCGCGTCCGCGAAGGCGTGGCGGCCTGGCTCGGCTCGCCGCTTCGCCGCGAGCTGGAAGGCTGGCGCCTTCGCGCCGAGGTGCCGTTCGTGCTCCCGGTCGGCGGCACCATCGTCCGCGGCAAGATCGACCTGCTGGCCGAGGGCCCGCAGGGCGAGCGACTGGTCGTTGACTTCAAGACCGATGCTCTGCGCGGCCGATCCCCGGCGACGCTGGCGGATCGCTACGCGGCCCAGCGCGAGGTCTACGCGCTCGCCGCCGCCGGGACGGCGGATTCCCAGGCGCCGGTGCGGGCGGTCCACCTCTTCCTCGAGCGCGCCGAAGAGCCGGTGGCCGAGGACTTCGACGAGGCAGCGCTCGAGGCGGCGCGCGCGCGGCTCGACGCCATCATCGGCCGCATCCGGGGCGGCGAGTTTTCGCCCACCGCCGAGCCCAGCTCGGCGATCTGCTTCGGCTGTCCGGCGGCCGCGCGCCTGTGCCCACACCCCAAGTGGCGCCCGGCGGCGGCGAGCCGCGACGTGGCGGCGGAGCCCGGCGCGGCGACGACCCAGGGCACGCTGTCCGGGTGAGCGCGCTCGCCGTCTTCGGCTACGGCTCGCTGGCCAGCCCGGCGAGCGCCTCGCTGAGCCTCGGGCGAGCGGTCGAGCCGGCAGGCCTGGCCCGGCTCGAGGGATGGCAGCGGCGCTGGACCACCTTTCGGAACAACCTCGAGGCCGAGAAGACCTTCGCCCTCGCCGACGGCGCCATGCCGTCGTTCGTCGTCGGCCTCAACATCGAGCGCGTCGCGGGGTGTGAGGGGGCGAACGGCGCCCTGATCGAGATCACCGAGGCCGAGGCCGAGCGCCTCGACCTGCGCGAGATCCGCTACGACCGCATCGACGTCACCGCCGACGTCCGCGCCCTCACCGAGGGCGAGCCGCTGGCAGATTTCGAGCGGGTCGTCGTCTACGCGGCAAAGGCGCGCCAGCACGCGCCGCAGGCGCCAGCGGGCGCGATCGTCATCGCCGAGTACGTCCGCACCGTCGAGTCCGCCTTCGCCGAGCTAGGGGCCGGGCAGCTCGAGCGCTACCGCCGCACCACCGACCCGACACCGCTGACACCGGTCGAGGCGACCCTGGTCGGCGACCTCATCCCGGAGGGGAACCCACGCGGCTGGTAGCCGTCTAAGGCGTCTTCCAGGCCAGCGCCCAGTCGCGCAGCTCGCGCAGCGCGGGCTCCAGGGCC
>JBDTSW010000009.1:0-36094 GCA_039930945.1 bacterium | reverse complement strand
CATTCCGCTGACGGCCATGACGACGAGCAGGTCGAGCACCTGGTCGGTGTCGAGGGCGCGCTCGCGCGCCACGCGCAGTGCCAGCCAGCCGCCGACTGCGAGGCCAAGCGCAATCGTCAGCCCGTGCCAGGACAGCGTCAGGGGCCCGACCTCGAACATCGGGTCCAGGTTGATCGTGATCACGCCGGCCATTGGGGCTCCTACGTATTGTAGGTGTCGGCCTGCCTCGTGCTTTTCGGAATCCCGGAGACCGGCGGCGAAGTTGAGCCCGAAGCGAGCGGGAGCCCGCAACTCGGGTCCCGCAAGGCGCGAAGCCTGATCCAAAGCGCCCAGCCGGCCAGGGCTACGGCGGCGATGCCGATCAACGGCTGGATCGGAGCGAAGTAGCTCAGCGCGCCGGAGGTGCCGAGCAGTGCGACGACGAGCTTGTTGCAGATCGGGCATCCAACGGCGAACACGCCCAACATGCCGGCGCCGGCCGTCGTGCCGGCCAGGCCGCTGCGAAGCTGGGGCAAGAGGTACGTCGCGATCAGCGCCCCGCCGAGCAGGCTGGTCAGGATCCAGAACAGGTACTGCTCCGGCTCGACCGGCGTCATACGGGTGAACAGAGAGTTGTCGATGATCGCTGTCGGGATCGCCAGGACAAGGGCGAAACTCCCGGCTGCCACCAGCGCGACCAACACGTAGCGCCAGCCCAGCTGTGCGCGCGCCGTCTCCCAATTCACCGCTTCACCACCCAGCCGAATCCTACATAACGTAGGACGGGCCGCCGATGCACTTGCTCCACGCCACAGCGTCTCGGAACGTCAGCGCCTATTCGCAGTCGGCGACGCGGTCGCTTTGGGCCTGGCGCACTTGATCCCAGTCCGAGGCTGCGAGGACCGGGGTCGCGGCCGCCAGCGTGAGCGTCAGCATCGCGGCGGTCACACTGAGCAGCCTGGCCGCGGCGTTGCCTGCCCGCGAGCTGCTGCCCGGTTTGCCCAACAGGAGGGCGATCCGCTCGGAAACGCCGCTGCCGCCGAGGCTGGCCAGAGCCGGTGTCGAATGCCCCTGGCGGGACCCCGCCGCCTTGCAGATCGCGCTGGCCAGGGCGAGGCGATCCCCCGTTCGGCGCAGGGCGTACTCGTCGGCATCCCGCTCGAGCTGAAAGCTGAGATGCTCGAGAGCGCGCCCGCTGCCGGGCAGAAGACGTGAGAGGCCGGCCAGAAATTGCCCGGCCAGGGCGACGAAGCGGTGGCGGCGAGTCACGTGGCCCCACTCGTGCTCGAGCCCCGCGGCGAGCTCGGCATCGTCGAGCTGAACGAGGGCGCCGGCCGAAACGACGACGCGCGGCGCCCGCAAACCGGCGGCGGCAACGACCACCTCCGACCCGCCGACGATCACGCTCGAGCTCGGACCGGGCCCGAGCGAGTCGCGGCGCAGCCAGCCGTGGGCGGCGCGGGCTCCGCGCCAGATGCCGAAGCCGACGGAGAGCACCGACGCGGCGATGACCAGAGCCGGGACGAGCACAGCCACGTCGCCGATGCGATGGCCGTCGAAGCCCAGGTGGGTGGCGAAGAACGGGATCACCGCGTGGATGCACCAGCGGGTCAGCAGCCCGAACAACTCGGTCGCCGGCAGATAGAGGACGGCGATCACGACCAAGGAGAGGGCGAGGGCCGCACGTAACGCCAGCACGGAGACCCAGAGTGCAATCGCGCTCGGGGCAGAAAGGCGCGTTTGGGTCAAGAGATGGGGCGCCGCGAGTGCGGCCACGGCGGCGGCGCCGAGAGCCTCCGGCACGACTAGCCCCGGCGTTCGCGGTCGATCTGGTCGGCCAGCTCGCGGACCTCGACCAGCTCGGACGGATCGAGATCACCGACCAGGTTGGCCAGGGCGGCGCGGCGCGCCTCGTGCGAGGCGCCGGACAGGGTGCGGTTGAGTGAGCCAGAGATGTAGTCGGCCTCGCTGACGAGCGCCGAGTAGAAGATGACGTTGCCCTCGCGCTGGCGGCCCAGCAGACCGCGTTCAGCGAGGCGGTTGAGAACGGTCTGGATCGTCGTGTAGGCGCGGCGGCTTGGCTTTGGCAGCGCCTTGCGGACCTGCTCGACAGAGCCGCGGTCCAGTCGCCACATGACGCGCATGATCTGTTCCTGCAGATTGCCCTGGATCGGATCCTTGGCCCGCATCGCCGAGGAGTGTAGGCGAGGGTGGCGCCGGTCGTTCTCTTCGGACGACTGCGGCCATCATCGAGCGACCATCCATGCGAGGCGGCAGCTTGCAGCGTGTCCGGGTTCAGGCGTCCCTGTACCTGATCAACGCCTGAGCCGGCTCAGGGCGCCAGCGCCTCGCCGGGCTCGTAGTCCGGGAAGAGCCGGTGGAGCAGGTCGAGCCAGGTGTCGTAGCGCTCGATCTCACAGCCGTTCTCTCGCGTCAGGGTGGCTTCGACGGGCTCACCTTCGAGCATCCCGGTGACGCGCAGGGTGTCCGGTCCGCCGTAGATCTCGGTGCAGGGCACCTCGGCGGGCACGGGATCCAGATCCTCGGGCGACTTCAGCAGGACCACGCCGCAGGGCTCGTCCGGGCCCGGGCCGGGCGGATCGGGGCAATCGACGGTGGCGCTGCGGGCGTCCTCTGAGCCTGGGCCGTCGGCGTCGAGCGTCAGCTCGAGGCTGCTGCCCTTCCCGCCGGGGACGGTGGTGCCGGGGTCCGCCGGCTCGTCGTCACCGCACCCCGCCAGGAGCGCGAGGGTCACCAGCGCCGGGGCGAGTCGCCTCACCCCCGCGAGGCTAACGGCCCATCAGGGTGGAGATCAGCCCGCCCGGGGAGTGGCGCTTTTGCAGGTAGCACTGGTGGTACTCCTCGGCGCGCCAGAAGCCGGTCGCGGGCTCGATCGTGGTCACGATCGGCTGCTTGAAGCGGGCCTGTGCCGCCTCCAGCGAGCGCCGTGCGATCGCGGCCTGCTGGTCGGACCGGGTGAAGATCACGGTTCGGTACTGGTCGCCGACGTCGGGGCCCTGGCGGTTGAGCTGGGTCGGGTCGTGGAGCGCCCAGAACTTCTCCACCAGCTCCTCGTATGAGATCTGGTCGGGGTCGAAGCTGACCCGGGTCACCTCGGCGTGGCCGGTGGTGCCCGAGCAGACCTGCTCGTAGGTGGGGTTGTCGACGTCACCGCCCTCGTAGCCGACTGCGGTCTCGATCACGCCCGGCGTCTCCTTGTAGGCCATCTCGACCTGCCAGAAGCACCCGGCGCCGAAGGTGGCGGTCTCGGTCTCGGTCATCTCTGATCTCCTCGGTGAAAGTGGGTATGAGTTGGTCCACCGGCGGACCTTGGCGTTACTCACCCTCCAGCTTACGGCGGCACCAGCTCGGAGCCGAGATCCGAGACGGTGACGTGGATCGCGCGCGGCTCGACCGCGTAGTCGATCACCGCCAGCGCCTGCAGGCGGTCGAGCATGAACTGGAAGGCCGCGGCCTGGCGGTCGTTGGCGTAGTCGCGGAGGACGTCGAAGGCATATCCGGTGGTGTGCAGCGAGTAGGCCTGGGTCGCCTCGGGGTTCGACCCGACCAGCAGGTCCTGATATGCCTGGTCGCGGACCGAGCTGGTCACGCGCAGCGGCCGCTGGGCGCCGCTGATCCGCTTCACCGCGGCCGCCATGTAGGCGAGGGTCGCCAGCGCCTCCGGCCGCAATCCGCGGTAGAGCCCGGGCTCCTCCCCCAGCTCCGGCGCCAGCTCGCCCATCTGGGAGTCGGGGATCCACCCCAGCTCGGAGGCGTCGAACAGCGGCAGCAACTCGCCGGCGTCGGTGGCGTCGCGGACATCCCCCAGGGCTTCGAAGACCTCCGTCTCGGACTCCGGGTGATAGACCTCCTCCAGGGTCGCCTTCGCGGTCGCGAGGGCGGCGGTGCGCTCGAGCTGCGAGCGGTCGTCGCGCCACAGCTCCATGATCCGCTCGGAGGCGAGGATCTTCCAGTAGTACTCGGAGGAGTCGTCACCCAGCCCCGAGAGCAGGTCGTATGCCTCGGCGTGCTCGGACGGCGAGGAGTCGAAGTACAGCTGGGCGTAGCTGAGGCCGTCGCCGGAGACGAGATCGCCGATCGGCCCGTCGCCGGAGGCGCCGGTGTAGGCGCGGATCACGGACTCGAGATTGCCGATTCCCATGTGGTACGACTCGGTCGCCAGGTCGGTCGCGCCGAAACGCTCGCCGGCGATCTGCAGGTAGCGCGCGGCGCCGTCGAGGGCGAGCCCGGGGTCGAAGCGCTGGTCGATCTTGGCCCGCTTTTCGGCGAGCCGGGCGGCGAGCCCGGTCTTGCCGTCGGCGGTCGCGCGGGCGATCTGCTTCGTCAGCTTGGTGGAGACCTCGAGGTCGACGCGCATCTCCAGCAGGTCCGTTGCCGCCGAGGGGGTGATCTGAGTCAGCCCGGAGGCCGCCTCGGGCGTCTCGCCGGCGATCACCTCCGGGCGCCCCGCGCTCTCGAGGAAGACGAGCGCCTCGAGCCGGTCGGGGTCGACCCCGCGGCGCTCGGCGGCGCGCTCCACTTGCCGGCGCCAGGCTTCGGTGCGCTCGGCGGTCGCCACCACCCCATCCGGGCTGTTGGCGTAGATCACCTCCGAGGTGCCCGTCGCCGCACGCTGCTCGAGCTCGGCGCGGTTGCCCTCGTTCCAGGCGAGCGGATCGGAGTCGAGGGCCGCGCCGGTCGCCACCTCGATCGCGCGCTCGGCGTTGGACTGATCGCCGCCGAGCAGCAGCGACAGCGCCGCGGCGGCCACCGCGAGCGCCGCGGCGGCCAATGCGACTCGCGCGTTCATCGCAATCCAGGGTAGGAGACGCCGCTGGCGGCGGCGGCGCCGACTAGTCGTGCGGGCGGGCCAGCTTGCGGTGGTCGAGGGCCTCGTCGATCACCGAGTCTGAGACCCCGAGCTCGCGCGCAACCTCGCGCAGCGGCCGACCGGACGAGGTGGCCTCCTTGACGATCTCGCTGGCGCGGTCGTAGCCGATGTGGGGGTTGAGCGCGGTCGCAGTGGCAAGGGTCGCCTCGGCGTGGCGCTCGGTCATCTCGACGTTCGCCTCGAGGCCGCGGACGCACTTTTCGTCCAGCAGCCGGCCGGCCGAGGCCAGCAGCTTGATCGAGTCGAGCAGGTTGCGGGCGATCAGCGGCACCCGCACGTTCAACTCGAACTGCCCCTGAGAGCCGCCGAGGGTGATCGCCGCGTCGTTTCCGATCACCTGGTCGCCGACCTGGATCACAACCTCCGGAATCACCGGGTTGACCTTCCCGGGCATGATCGAGGAGCCCTTCTGCAGCTCCGGAAGGCGCAGCTCGGCGAGCCCTGCGCGCGGCCCCGAGCCCATCAGCGCCAGGTCGTTGGCGATCTTGATCAGCGAGACCGCGACGACCTTGAGCGCCCCCGAGAGCTCGACCAGCGCATCGCGGCTGCCCTGGGCCTCGAAGGGATCGGCGGGCGCCAGGACCTCCAGGCCGGTGGCCTCGGCGAGGCGGGATCGCACCTGCTCGGCGAAATCGGCGTGGGTGTTGAGGCCGGTGCCGGTCGCGGTGCCGCCGAGCGGGATCTGGCCGACGTGGCGAAGCGTCTGGCGCACCCGCTCGGCGCCGAGGCGGATCTGCGCGGCGTAGCCGCCGAACTCCTGGCCGAGGGTGACGGGAACGGCGTCCATCAGATGGGTGCGACCGGCCTTGACGACGTCGGCGAACTCCTCCGCCTTGGCGGCGAGCGCCTCGGCGAGCGAGTCCAGCGCCGGCAGCAGGTCGTCGGTGACCTCCCCCAGCGCGGCCAGGTGGACGGCCGAGGGGAAGACGTCGTTGGAGGACTGGCCCATGTTCACGTGATCGTTGGGATGGGCCCCGTCGCCGGCGAGGTTGGCGATCACCTCGTTCGCATTCGTGTTCGACGAGGTGCCCGAGCCCGTCTGGAAGACGTCGATCGGGAACTGCGCGTCATGCTCACCGGCGGCAACCGCGTCGCCGGCGGCCGCGACGCGCTCGGCGACGTCGGCGTCCAGCAGCCCGAGCTCGGCGTTGACGCGGGCGGCGGCGGCCTTGAGGCGGCCGAGCCAATGCACGACCGCAGCCGGGACGGGCCGCCCCGAGACCGGAAAGTTGTCTATCGCCTTGCTCGTCTCCGAGCCCCAGAGCTCGGTCTCCCCCTCAACGGCCATCTGGCCTCCTCGTCTCGCTTCTGCCGGAGACGCTACCCGGATCGCTCATCCGCTCGCCCGCCCCGTCGCCAGGCCCTCCTCGTAGCGCTGCTGGAATGCGGCCGGCAGGAGCTGATCCGGCTCAATGAACAGCGCCGCGCTCTCGACGCGGCGCGCCAGGTCCTCGTGGATCCCCGAGCTGCGCTCGGCGGCCCTCTGCACCGCGCCGACCAGGTAGCCGAGCTGGACGGTCGCCTCGCCCTGCGGCCGGCGCCGAGCTTGGTCGTTGAGCTCGGTGGCCGCCGCGACCAGCAGCTCGCCGACCGAGGCGATCTGCCCAGCTTCCTGCTGGTCGGGCAGGCAGTCGCCGATCGGCGTGGTGCCGTCGAGCAGGACCTCGTCGGGGGCGCCGGCGAGCGCCGTGACATAGGCGCCCGCCCCGGTGAGGCAGGCCGCGGGCGTGGTCGCCTCGTCGTCGGACCCGCCACAACCGGCCAGCGCGAAGGCGACGCTCGCGAGGGCCGTTGACGCGCAGCGCTTCACGCGGGCCATCCTAGGGAGGCCTGCCTGAAAGAATCCGCCGCCGTGCCTGGCTTCCGTCCCGTCGACACCCGGCAGTCCTTCCCCGCGCTCGAGGAGCGCGTACTCGAGCGCTGGCGCCAGGGCGACGTCTTCGCCCGCTCGGTGGCCCAGCGCGACGGGGCCGACGTCTGGAGCTTCTACGAGGGCCCGCCGACGGCCAACGGCAAGCCGGGCTCCCACCACGTGCTTTCGCGCGTGTTCAAGGACATCTATCCCCGCTATCGCACGATGCGCGGCTACCAGGTGCCGCGCAAGGGCGGCTGGGACTGCCACGGGCTGCCGGTCGAGCTCGAGATCGAGCGCGAGCTGGGGATCTCGTCCAAGGCCGAGATCGAGGCCTACGGCATCGCCGAGTTCAACGCCCGCTGCCGCGAGTCCGTCTTCCGCTACGTCTCGGAGTGGAAGCGCCTGACCGAGCGCATCGGCTTTTGGATCGACCTCGACGACGCCTACCACACGCTCGACAACGACTACATCGAGTCTGTCTGGTGGGCGCTGCGTCAGATCTGGGACGCGGACCGCCTCTACCGCGGGCACAAGGTCGTCCCCTATTGCCCGCGCTGCGGCACGGCGCTGAGCTCACACGAGGTCGCCCTCGGCTACCACGATGTCGAGGACGAGGCCGTCTACGTGAAGCTGCCGCTGCGCGAGGCCCCCGAGTCCCCGCTGCAGGCTCAAGACCAGCTGCTCGTCTGGACGACCACGCCGTGGACGCTGATCTCCAACGCCGCCGTCGCCGTCGGCCCGGAGATCGAGTACGTCAGGGCAAGGCCTGCCGCCTCCTCCGCTTCGCCTCCGGGGGCGGCAGGGTCCGGACAGGACCCGGAGGTGTTCGTGCTCGCGGCGTCTCGTCTGGAGACGGTCCTGGGAGAGGATGCAGAGGTCCTCGCTCGGTTTCCTGGCTCGGCGCTGGTGGGCGCTCGCTACGAGCCGCCGTTCGACTACATCACCGAGTACGGGCCGCGCGGGCACACGGTGCTCGCGGCCGACTTCGTCACCACCCACGAGGGCACCGGCCTGGTCCACACCGCGATCGCCTTCGGCGAGGACGACTATCAGCTCGGCCAACAGTACGGGATCACCCTGCAGAACCCGGTCCGCCTCGACGGCACCTTCGACGAGCGTGTGACCGACTTCGCCGGGCGCTCCGTCAAGCAGGCCGACCCCGACATCGTCGAGGCCCTCAGCGAGAGCGGCCGTCTCTTCCGATCGGAGATCTACGAGCACTCCTACCCGCACTGCTGGCGCTGCGACACACCGCTGCTGTACTACGCGAAGTCGAGCTGGTATGTGCGCACGACCGACGTCCGCGACCGGATGCTCGCCTGCAACGAGAAGATCGGCTGGCACCCCGAGCACATCAAGCACGGCCGCTTCGGCAAGTGGCTGTCCAACAACCAGGACTGGGCGCTCTCACGCGAGCGCTACTGGGGCACGCCGTTGCCGGTGTGGGAGTGCGACGCCGCCGAGTGCGGGGCGATCGTCTGCGCCGGCTCCGTCGAGGACCTCCGCGAGCGCGGCGGCGAGGTGCCGGAGGACCTGCACCGCCCGCAGATCGACGAGGTGGTGCTGCGCTGCACCTGCGGCAGCGACATGCGCCGCGTCCCCGAGGTGATCGACGCCTGGTTCGATTCGGGCTCGATGCCCTTCGCCCAGTTCCACCACCCCTTCGACGCGGACACCCCGTTCGAGCAGCGCTTCCCCGCCGACTACATCTGCGAGGCGATCGACCAGACCCGCGGTTGGTTCTACTCGCTGCTCGCCGTCTCCACCCTGGTCTTCGACCAGGCCAGCTACCGCAACGCCGTCTGCCTCGGCCTGATCCTCGACGCGGATGGCCAGAAGATGTCGAAGAGCCGCGGCAACGTTGTCGATCCCTGGGAGGTGCTCGACACCCACGGCGCCGACGCCTTGCGCTGGTACTACTTCACCGCCCAGCAACCCTGGGCGGGCTATCGATTCTCCAGCGAGGCGCTCGGCGAGACCGTCCACGGCTTCTTCTCCACCCTCTGGAACACCTACTCGTTCTGGGCGCTGTACGCGAACGCCGAGGGGTTGGAACCGGGGGCGGAAGCCTTGGCGGACGCTGCGGCCCCCGGACGCGAAGCGGAGGAGGCCGCAGGCCTGGACTCATGGGCGCTGTCGCGGCTGCAGACGCTCACCGCCGAGGTGATCGCGCTGATGGACGGCTACGACTGCACGACCGCCGGGCGGGCGATCGCCGCCTACGTCGAGGAGCTCTCCAACTGGTATGTCCGGCTCTCTCGCAGGCGATTCTGGGAGGGCGACCGCGAGGCGCTCGCGACCCTGCGTCACTGTCTCGTCGAGGTGGCGAGGCTGCTCGCCCCCTTCGTCCCGTTCCTCGCCGACGAGATCTACTCGAACCTGGTCGGAGGGGCCGATGGCGAGTTCGGAGACCGCCCCGACTCCGTCCACCTGACCGACTTCCCGGCGCCTGACGACGAGCTGCGAGACGAGGCCCTGGAGGCCCGGGTCGAGGCGGTCCGCCGGGCGGTCGAGCTGGGGCGAGCCGCTCGCTCGCAGGCGGGCGTCAAGGTCCGCCAGCCGCTGGCGAAGGCGGTGATCGTTGCCAAGGGAAACGAGCGTGAGGCGATCGAGTCGATGGGCGAGCTGGTGCGCTCCGAGCTGAACGTGAAGGAGCTCGAGTTCGTCTCCGAGGAGGCGGAGCTGGTCGCATACGGAGTGAAGCCGAACTACCGCAGCCTCGGCCCCCGCTTCGGCAAGGACATGCCGAAGGCCGCGGCCGCGGTCTCGGCGCTGGATCCCGCCCACGTCGCCGAGGCGATCGCCGGCGAGCGCAGGATCGGTGTCAACGTCGACGGCCATGAACACGATCTCGGCCCCGACGACGTCACCCTGGTGATGGAGCCGCTCGAGGGATATGAGGTGGAGGCCGAGTCGGGCCGAGCCGTCGCCCTGGCGCTGCAGCTCGACGACGACCTGCGCCAAGAGGGACTGGCCCGCGAGATCGTCCACGCCGTGCAGGCTGCCCGCAAGCAGGCCGACCTCGACATCAGCGACCGGATCTCGCTGACGCTGGGCGGAGACACCGAGCTGGTCGACGCGGCGCGGGCCCACGAGGCCCATGTCGCCGGGGAGACCCTGGCTACGTCGGTGAGCTACGCCAGCGCCGGCGATGCGCGGCGTGTCACGATCAACGGCCGGGAGCTCGAGATCGGGGTCGCGCGGACCCAGGGGCAACGCCCCGGCTCCGCTAGTTGACTCCCTTGATCCGAGCGACCTTCTCGGAATTCTCAAGCGACACCCACAACGTGCCGTTGCTCCCCTTCGCCACGTAACGGGGACCCGACCCGTTGGGTAGGCCCTTGAACTGCTTCACGGTGCCGTTGGTCGAGAGCAACCCCAGCTGGTCTTTGGCGAACTCGGCGAACCACCAGTTGTGATCCGGTGCGAAGACCATTCCGAAGGGGTCTGAGTTTGGAGCTTTTGTCTTCTTCGGCTTGCCGCTCGCCCCCACCCGACCGACCGTCTGTGGGTTGGTCCCCGGGTTCGCGTAGGCGATGCTCCCGTCGGGCCCCGAGGCGACCTCCTGCGGGCCGCCGCCCACGTTGTACTTCTTGGCGTTGCCGGCGGGCTTTGCCCGGACTATCCGCTGGCCGCCGAAGTCCGCGATCCACAGCTTGCCGCCGGAGGCAGCGATGCCGCGCGCGCCCATCCCGTTGATTGTGGTCGCGCCGAAGCCCGCAGGATTCCCGGGCTTAAACGAGACGAGCTGGTCGCCGCTGGCCGCCCACAACTTGCCCTTTGGGCCCCGAGTGATCCCGCGCGGATCTGTGATCGCCGCGAGGTTGAAATCCTGGGCGGAGTCGGGATCGTTGGGGGGTACGCGAACCGCCCCACCGTTGCGCGTCAGCCACAGGTTGCCGTCGGGACCGGAGGTGATCCCGACCGGGTTGACGAGCGCCGCCGGCGAATACTCGGTCACGTTTCCGTTCGGCTTGATCCGCGCCAGGTCGTTGCCGAGCCCGCTGCCCGAGATCGTCACCCAGACGTTTCCGTCGGAGCCGCGCGTGATCTGCCCTGGCGTGCCGCTGAGGGCGAAGGTGCCCGCGAGCCTGGGCTTCGCGTCCGCCGCCGCGGGCCCGAGCAGCCCGGCAAGCAGGATCAGCGTCCAGGCAAGGATGGCCGAGCGTCGCATTGCGGTCACTCTAGGCCAGTGCCGGCTCGAGCTCGGCCTCGAGGCGGCGCTTGGGCATCGCGCCCACCACCCGCTTGGCTTCGCCGCCATCCTTGAACAGGATCAGCGTCGGGATCGAGAGGACCTCATACTGCGCCGCGGTCTGCTGGTTGTCGTCGACGTTGAGGCTGACGATCCGCAGATCCTCGCGCTCGACATCGATCTCCTCGAGGATCGGGTGAACGACGCGGCAGGGACCGCACCAGGGAGCCCAGAAGTCGACCAGCACGGGGGTCTCGGAATCGAGCACGTCGGCCTGGAAGGTTCCGTCGGTCACGTCGAAAAGCTTGCCTGTCACTTCGGTCTCCTCGGTTGGCTTCTGCAGACGGCTTCGAAGCTGGGCCCGCCGCCTGCCTCCCTCATTACTATACATACTGAAGTATTGGCTTGGACCCGAAGGCGAGCCGCACCCAAATCATACGCACACAGGCGGCCCGCACCCGCCGTCAGCGGCGCCGGAGGCGCATCGCGGGGACCCGCCAGGCGGCCTCGGCGACGATCCTTCTGGTCATCTTCGACTCGCCCACGCGCCGATCCCGAAACGTGATCGGGACCTCGACGACCCTGAAGCCGCGCCGCAGCGCCCGGTAGGTGGTCTCGACCTGGAACGCGTACCCGAGCGACTCCAGCGAGTCCAGCTCGATCGCCTCCAGCACCTCGGGGCGAAACACCTTGAACCCTCCGGTGAGATCGCGCAGCCCGACGCCCAGCGCGCCGCGCGCGTAGGCGCTGCCTCCGCGGCTGATCGCCCGCCGCACCGCGCCCCAGTCCTCCACCCCACCGCCGGGGACGTAGCGGGAGCCGAGCACCACGTCGGCCACCTGCACCGCTGCCAGCAGCCGGGGAAGGTCGGCCGGGTCGTGGGAGAAGTCAGCGTCCATCTGGGCGACGAGCCCGGCCCCTGCTGCGAGGGCGACGCCGAACCCGGCGACGTAGGCCGGCCCCAGGCCCTGTTTCGCCGGCCGGTGCAGGACCTCGACATCGGTGTCGCCGGCCGCGAGCCGATCCGCGATCTCGCCGGTGCCGTCCGGAGAGGCATCGTCGACGACGAGGATGCGCCGCCGCTCGGGCAGCTGCGCGAGCGCCGCGCCGACCATCGTCTCCAGGTTGGAGGCCTCGTTGTAGGTGGGGAGGATCAGCCAGACCCCGCCAGCGCCGGACATTGCTCGATGCTACGGGTCAGAAGATGGCGAAGGACCTCCCAAACGCTGCGATCGCCGACGCGCTCGACGAGCTCGGCACCCTGTATGAGCTCGACGGCGCGGTGCGCTATCGGGTGATCGCCTACCGCGAGGCCGCCCGGGTGATCCGCCAGAGCCCGGTCTCGGTCGCCGAGCTGGCGCGCGCCGACCGCGTGACCGAGCTGCCGGGCGTCGGCGCGACGCTCGAGACGAAGATCGTCGACCTACTCGACACCGGCGAGATCCCGGCGGCGGCAAAGCTGAAGGCGAAGTTGCCGGAGACGCTGATCGAGGTCACGCGGATCCCGGGGCTGGGCGCGAAGACCGTGCGCAGGCTCTACGACGAGCTCGGGGTCTCGAGCCTCTCCGACCTGCGCGAGGCGGCCGAGGACGAGCGCATCCGCGGCCTCAAGGGCCTCGGCCCCAAGGTCGAGGTCAACGTGCTCGAGGAGCTGGCGAGGCTCGGCGACGAAGGGCCCAGGCAGCGGCTGTTGCTTTCGGTCGTACTGCCGGTCGCCGAGACGCTGGCGACCGACCTGCGCGCGCACCCGGCGGTCGACGCCGTCGAGATCGCGGGCTCGGCCCGGCGGCTGACCGAGACCTGCAAGGACATCGACCTGATCGCCACCGCAGCCGACCCCGCCGCGCTGGCAACGGCGCTGATCTCCCATCCGCTCGCGGCCCAGGCCGGTAACCCGGGGGCCTCGGGCGCCCGGATCACCACCCACAACGGGATCTCGGTGGACCTGCGGATCGTCGCCCCGGACGCCTACGGCAACCTCCTGCAGCACTTCACCGGGTCGGCGACGCACAACGTCGAGCTGCGCGAGCGCGCAGTCGGGCAGGGGCTGTCGGTCTCCGAGCACGGGATCACCGAGACCGAGACCGGCGAGGTCACCCGCTATGCGAGCGAGGCCGACGTCTACGGGCGCCTCGGGCTGGCCTACATCGAGCCCGAGCTGCGAGAGGGCCGGGGCGAGATCGCCGCGGCGGCGGAGGGATCGCTTCCCGATCTGGTCACCCGCGGCGACATCCGCGGCGACCTCCACTGCCACACCACGCTCTCCGACGGCCGCAACACCCTGGAGGAGATGGCCGAGGCCGCCCGGGCCCGTGGCTACGCCTACCTGGCGATCACCGACCACTCGGCCAGCCACGGGTTTGGAGACGACGTGCCTGCCGGGCGCCTGTGGGAGAGGATCGAGGAGATCGGCGAGCTCAACGAGAGCATCCCCGGGGGCCGCTTCAGGGTGCTCGCCGGGTCGGAGGTCAACATCCTCCCGGACGGCTCGCTCGACTACGACGACGATCTCCTCGCCGCCCTCGACTGGGTCGTGGCCAGTGTCCACACCTCGTTCCGGATCTCACGCAGGGCGATGACCGAGCGGGTGGTCACGGCCGCCCTCAACCCCCTGGTCGATTGCATCGGTCACCTCACCGGCCGCCTGATCGGCAAGCGCGAGCCCTACGACATCGACGTCGAGCGGGTCGTCGCCGGGGCCCTGGACGCGGGCACGATGCTGGAGATCAACGGCAATCCGAACCGGCGCGACCTGTCCGAGCATCACGCTCGCCTCGCGGCCGAGGCGGGCGTGCCCATCTGCGTCAACACCGATGCCCACGGCGTCGACACGCTCGACAACATGATCTACGGCATCGCCACCGCGCGTCGCGCCTGGCTGCGGGCGAGCGACGTCGCCAACTCGCGCGGCTGGGGCGAGTTCTCCAAGCTCCGCAAGGGTTGACGCAACGAACCACCTGTACCCGCGTCCCTGCGCGAACCGCCGGTCGCTACGGCGAGAGGCCCACGTCCCGGTGCAGGCCGGGGGTGCGAACCAGCTTGACTGGCGCGAACGCTGAGCTGGGCGCGACGTAGAACCGGACTCCGTCGCGTTCCTCGATCGCGGTGACGGCGCGCTCGCGGCGGCGGCAGGCCAGCGAGACCAGGATCGCGTAGCCGGCGCCGACGGCCGCGACCTGGGGCCAGATCCAGGCGAGGCCGGCGGCGACCAGCGCGAAGGCCCCGACTGGCCACAGCCGCTGGAACGCGATCCGGCCCGGGCTCTCCACGGGAAGGCTGGTCGTCGTTCGCGCCGAGGCGAGCGACCTGGACATCGCCTCTCCGGCACGGTTCGAGCGTCCGAGCCAGAGGCCGCTCGCCGCGGCGATCGTCCACCAGGCTCCGGCGAAGATCAGCGTCGCGGCGTCGGCGTCCTGGTTGGCGACGATCACGGTCATCGCGCCCAGCGCGGTCGCTACGGCCGCGACCAGAAGGACCGTGACCCTGAGCAGATCGCAGAACAGCATCAGCGGGCGAGCTCCTCGAGCACCACGAGGAACCCCTCGGTGCCGTCGACGACGATGTCGGATTCGGTGACCAGGTCGGGCGGTGCCTCCTCGGAGGCGACGCCGACGCGGACCGCCGTGCGCAGACGATCCGAGTCCTGCATCCGGCGCAGCGCCCGGAAGGCGTCCAGGTCGGTGACGTCGTCGCCGCCGAAGAGGGCGTGATCGACGCCGCGATCGCGAAGCAGCGCCAGCGAAGCGGAGCCCTTGTCGATTCCCGCCACCGGCCTCAGCTCGAGCACCTTGCGCCCCCAGCGCGCGACCAGGCCCACCTGCTGGGCCAGCTTCGCCACCTCCTGCGCCTGCCTCCGGGCGACGCTCTCGTCCGCGGATCCGCGCCAGTGCAACGCCTGGATCACCCCCTTGTCCTCGAGTCGCAGCCCCGCCCCCGCCAGCCGGCCCTGGTCGAGGCCCTCGACGAAGGCGCGGGCGCGGTCGGCGCGAGCCTGAACCGCGGCGTCCGGGCGCACCTCGGAGTCACCGGGGTCGAGGCGCTCGAAGCCGTGATTGCCCGCGTAGACGAGCTCATCCAGGCCGACCATCCGCCGGGCCTCCTCGGCGCGGCGGCCGCTGACGCAGCCGACCAGGGCGTAGCGTCGGGCGAGCTCTCGCAGGAGCTCGCGGGCTCGCTCGGGCACCGTAGCCGCGCCCGGCTTGTCGGCGATCGGGGCGAGGGTGCCGTCGACATCGCAGAGAATCCCGGTGGCGGCGGGCTCGGCGCGGAGGGGTTCGAGCAGCCGGCTGAGCTCCGCTGCTCCTGCGGTCGCAGGATCCACGCGATCTAGTATCGCTGGGGTGGCCGGTGAAAGGATCCTCAAGCTCGGCGTGATCGCGACCGCAGCGGGCCTGTTCAGCGGGCTCTTCGGCGTCGGCGGGGGCTCGGTGATCGTGCCGCTGCTGATCCTGATGCTGGGCTACAGCGAGCGCGAGGCGGCCGGAACCAGCCTGGCGGCGATCATCGTCGTCGGGGGCCTCGCGGCCGTCGCCCAGGCGACCTACGGCAACGTCGACCTCGCCAAGGCCGCGCTGATCGGCGTTCCCGCCATGGCAGGGGTCGTCGCCGGCGCCGCGCTCCAGCAGCGGGTGCCGGAGCGGCTGATCTCGGGGATGTTCTCCGTGCTCCTGGTCGCCATCGCCGTGGAGCTGATCGTCTGATGGAGGCGGCGGATCTGTTCGCGGCGGCGGCCCTGGGCCTGGCGGGCGGGTTCGTCGGCGGAATGCTTGGTGTCGGAGGCGGCATCCTCTTCGTGCCGGCGCTGGCGATCTTCGCCGGTCAGACGCAGCTCGAGGCCGAGTCGACCTCGCTGGTGGCGATCGCCGGCGTCGCCGTGCTCGGGACCTGGCGGCAGCAGGGGTACGGCAACGTCCGGCTCAGGGACGGCCTCGCGATCGGCGTGCTCTCGTTCGCCGGCGTCGGCATCGGGGTGGTGGTCGCCAACTCGATCTCCCCGCGCGCGCTGGAGCTTGGCTTCGCCGCGCTGCTCTTGATCATCGCCGCCCAGCTGGCGACCCGCGCCCTGCGCGCACGCCCCGATGGATGACCCGATGGCGGTGGCGCCCGGCGTCGCGATCCCGCTTGCCGAGATCGAGCTCAAGGCGAGCCGCTCCTCGGGGCCGGGTGGCCAGCACGCCAACGTCACCGCCTCCCGGGTCGAGGCGGTCTTCGACGTCGAGGGCTCCGCCGCGCTCAGCGACGCCCAGCGCGATCTCCTGCGCCGGCGCCTCGGCTCGCGCGTCAGCGCCGTCGCCCAGGACGCCCGCGGCCAGGCGCGCAACCGCGAACTCGCCCTGGAGCGCCTCCGCGGCAAGCTCGCCGAGGGCCTGCGCGAGCTCCCCGAGCGCCGGCCGACGCGCCCTACGCGCGGCTCGCGCGAGCGCCGTCTGCAGGGCAAGCGGCGCGCCTCGCAGACAAAGCGCCGGCGGCGCCCGCCGTCGGCGGACGAGTAGGCCCTAGATGCCGTGCTCGAGCGCGCCCTTGACCGAGGCGTCGAGGGCGTTGAGGCGGTACAGCGCCAGCGCCTCCGCGGAGGCGAAGCGGCTGCCGCCATCGGGGCCGTGGTGGCTGAGCACGCAGTTGAGCAGGGCCAGGCGGCGTTCGTCGGCCAGATCGCCCGCGGCCCCGCCGATGATCTCGGCGCCGATCGTGAGGTGGCCGAGCAGGCGCCCCTCCTCGGTGACGCCGAACTCGGCACCGTAGGTGAACTCCCGCGCCTTGCCGACGTCGTGCAGGACCGCAGCGGCCATCAGCAGGTCGGAGTCGAGGCGGGGGTGAAGCTGGCAGAGCTCGCCGACCAAGGTGGCGACCGAGACCGTGTGCTCGTTCAGCCCCCGCAGATAGGCGTGGTGGCCGCCCCTGGTGCAGGGTGCGCGGCGAAACTCCGACGCCAGGGGCTCACTGAAGAGGACCCTCTCAACCACCTTCGCCAGGCCCGGGTCGGCGATCTCGCGCGAGAGGTGCTCGAGGAATCCCTCGAGGTCGGAGGCCGACCGGTAGGCGGCGGGCAGGAACTCCTCAGGCTCCCACTCGCCTGCGTCCAATCTGCGGGCGTCGTCGAGCTCGGCGACGAGCTCGCCGCGGAAGCGCTCGACCCGCCCGCGCACCCAGACGGCGTCTCCGCGCTCGAAGCGCAGGCCGATGCGGTCGGCCTCTCTGAAGGCGCGGGCCGAGATCGAGCCGCTGCGGTCGCGAAGCTCGACCGAGAGGTAGGAAGAGCCGTTGCGCGCGGTCGAGCGGTCCTTGCGAACGCAGGCGAAGCGGCCGCCGAAGCGTTGACCGGGGCGCAGCTGCGCCACCGACGGGCCTTCGTCGGCGCCGATCGCTGTCACCGTCGCGGCTTCCACTCCCTCGATGATGCAACCAGGGGCGGACGGCCATCGTCGGGCCCGGGGAGAGGGCCGCGATAGTCTCGATCGATCGACGCATTGATCTGGGAAGGAGATCCGCCGGAGCTTCGGGCGCCCGTCCTGGTCGCCGCCTTCGCCGGCTGGAACGACGCCGCCGGGGCGGCGACGACCGCGCTTGAGGCTGCCGCGGTCGACCTCGAGGCCGACGTCACCGCCCGGATCGACCCCGAGGAGTTCTATGACTTCCAGGTAACCCGCCCGTCGATCCGGCTCACCGAGGGCCAGACCCGCAGCGTCGAGTGGCCATCCAACATCTTCGTCGCGGCTCGGGCGCCAGGCGCCGCGCGCGACCTGGTGCTGCTCAGCGGGGTCGAGCCCAACCTGCGCTGGCGAACCTTCGCCGGGGCGATCGTCGAGGCGTGCGAGCGGCTCGGAGTCGAGATGGTGGTGACGCTCGGGGCGCTGATCGCCGATGTCGCGCACACCCATCCGGTGCCGATCACCGGCCTGGCCTCCGATCCCGAGCTGGTCGAGCGGCTGAGCCTGAACCGGTCCAACTACGAGGGGCCGACGGGGATCGTCGGCGTGATCCACGATCAGTGCCGCCAGCGAGGGCTGGCTTCGGCGAGCCTGTGGGCCGCGATCCCCCACTACGTCGCCGCGGTGCCCAACCCGAAGGCCGCCCTCGCCCTGCTGCGCCGGCTCGAGGGGCTGACCGGGATCGCGGTCGAAGCCTCCGAGCTCGAGGACGCGATCGAGCGGTTCGACCAGCAGGTCGACCGCGCGGTCTCCGCCAACCCCGAGATCCAGGAGCTCGTTCAGCGCCTCGAGGCCGAGCAGGAGGCAAGCCTGGGCCTCGGCGAGGAGGTCCCCGACGGCGACGAGCTGGCCCAGGACTTCCAGCGCTTCCTCCGCCAGCGGGGAAGCGACGAGCCTCGTCCGGGCTAGCGACGAAGTCGCGGTGCAGGCGCATGAGCCTGCCGGGTAAGGCTCCGCGCCCTAACCCGCCGCCCCCGGACGCGAAGCGGAGGAGGCGGCGGAATTATTCAGGAGCACCCGGGCGCAGCTATTCCTCAAGCCTCGCTTGCCGGGCAGATGAGCCGGTAGTCGCACCAGGAGCAGATCTGGTGTGAGGGGCGGGGCTCGAAGTCCTGGCTTTCGATCCCGCCGGCGACCTCGAGCACGGTGCGCTCGACCCGCTCGGCGTCGTCGGGCTGGGCGGGAACGGGGACCCGGGCGTCGTCGAGCACGTACCAATAGCTCCCCACCGCGGCCTCGATCTGCCACGCCTCGCGGGCTCCCAGCCGGTAGAGCGCGAGCTGCACATCCCCACTCGGTGGGGCCGCCGCGGGCTGCTCGCCGGTCTTGTAGTCGATCAGCTCATAGCCACCGTCGGAGGTCCGGTCGACGCGATCGACCCGTCCGCGGAGCTGGTGCGGGCCGATGCGGAAGTTGAAGCCGCGCTCGAGCCAGACGGGACTCGAATCCGCGTTCAGATGACGCTCGTGGTAGCGGGTGAGCGCGGCCACGGCCCGGTCTCGGTATTGGAGCTCGTCGTCGGAGGCGCCGAACCCCGCGCGCCGCCAGCCCGCCTCGAACAGCGACAGCAGCCGGTTGAGGCCGCCGGCGGTCGCCTCGTCGGCGATCCCGGCCTCCGCCGAGCGCAGCTCCTCGGCGTGAAAGCGCTCCAGCACCTGGTGGATCAGGATCCCGAAGCGCTGGTTGATCGTCGGCTCCTGCGGGATCGCGAAGACGCGCGCGAACTTGTACTTCAGCGGGCAGGTCCGGTAGAGGCCGATGTCGGAGGCCGAGAGCTTGAGGCCGTCGCCCCGTCGCGGGATGAACTGGTCCAGCGTCGGCTCGCTACGCGATTCGACCAGGCGCCTGCGAGCGCCCTCGTCGCGCTCGTCGGCGACCACGTAGGAGTCCAGGGCCGAGGTCTCGAGGGCGGCGCGCTGCTCCGCCGACGCCACCCGCGCGAGCAGCTCGTTGATCCCGTCGAGCGCCTGGGCGACCGAGTCGGGGCCGGGTCGCTGGACGAGGGCGGCCAGCTTCACCAGCTCCAAGAACCGCGCGATCGCGCGGTTGATGTCGTCGACCGTGTCGAGACGCATCTCCGAGATCGCCGAGCCCGCCCGCCAGGAGGCCTCGAGCACCTCGTCGCGGACCATCCGATAGGTCGAGTGCAGGCCTTCGGCCGGGCCGAAGAGCTCCTCGGAATGGGTCTCCTCGACGCCGCCGAGGGCGTCGCGCACCGCCTCGTAGGCCACCGACGGCGGCGCCGGGGCGTCGTTGACGGTCTGCGGCCAGGAGAGCACCAGCGCGCGCCGCGCCCGGGTGATCGCCACGTAGGCCAGTCGCGAGCGCCGCTGGGCGACCAGCGCCTCGCCGGCCTCGGGCAGCTCTTCGTCCACCAGCTCCGGGGGAACCCACTCGTCCTCCCAGGCACGCCCCTCGATCGCGCCCCCGTGGAGCCCGAGCAGGTAGACGTGGTCAAACTCGAGCCCCTTGACCTGCTCGGGCTCGGCGACGACGACCGCGCCCGGCGGGGGCAGGTCGCAGTCCTCGTTGCCGAGGTCGCCCGCGTCGGCGACCGCCGTCAGGTGGCGGATGAAGTCACGGGTGGAGGCGCGCGGCTCGCGCCGGCACCAGGCCTCCGCCAGCTCACCGAGCCTGGAGAGGTTGACCAGCCGCTCGGCGGTCTCGGGGCTGGCGGCGAAGAGGCGGTGGCGGCGCAGGCCGATGCGCTCGATCAGCCGGCGGACGAAGACGTCGGCGCGCAACTCCTCCAGCGCCCCCGCCGCCGCCGTGTACAGGCGCAGGAAGGAGTGGATCCGGTCGCGGGCCTCAGGCGGAAGCTGAGGACTCTCCATCGCCGCCTCGAGGGCCGAGACCATGTCGAGCTTGCGCCGTCGCGCGATCGTCGTCACCCGGGCGAGGTCCACCGAGCGCAGCTCGACCGGAGGCCGGGTGAGCGAGCGGACCACCGCGGCCGAGTCGTTGGGATCGGCGAGCATGCGGAGCCAGGCGAGCGCGTCGCGGACCTCGGGGCGCTGGAAGAAGGCGGCGTCGCCGGCGAAACGGAAGGGGATGTTGCGCTCCTCCAGCGCGGCCGCCACCAGGCGCCCCTCGCGCCAGCCTGACGCGGCGATCAGGCAGATGGCCTCGGGCTTGACCTCCCCCGCCGCCAGCAGCTGCTCGACCTCGCGCGCGGCGGCCTGGGCCTGGGCACGCTCGCCGGAGCAGCGCCACAGGCGAACGACGTCGTCGGGGCCGCCGCCGGGCGCCTCCCGCGGCGGCGAGCCCCCCGCCACCTCGGCCGCCGCCGCCAGGCGGGGGCCGAAGCGGACCGGATCGGTCAGCTCGACCTCGACCGCGTCGGGATGGCGCTCGGCGAACCAGGCCGCCGCTGCCGACGAGGCGCCGCGGAACCGCCTCAGGCCCTGGCGCCCGTCGCAGGCGCAGACCAGGTTCCCGGTCGGCGCCAGTACCCGCAGCAGGGCCCGATGCGCGACCCCCGCGTCCTCGAGCTCGTCGACCATCACATTCGGGAACCGTCCGTTGACCCGCTCGGCAACGTCGGCGCGGTCGCGCAGCAGCCCGCCGAGGTCGAGCAGCAGGTCACCGCCGTCGAGGTTGCCGGCCTCGCGCAGGATCCGGTCGTGGCGCGCGTAGAGCTCGGCGAACTCCGCCTCGCGCTGGGCGCGCTCGCGCTCGGGCGGCGTGGTCGCAGACTCGACCAGCCCCTGCGACCATTCGCGCAGGCGGGAGTGGGTAACTCCCTCCGCCTTGAGCAGGTCGATCCGCCTCAGCAGGCGCGCCAGCAGCCCTGCCGGGTTGCCGCGGATCTCATGGCGGCGCAGCGGCAGCTCGTCGACGCGGTCGAGCAAGACCGCGAGGCGGTCCGGGAGCCCGACCACCCCGAAGAAGGGGTCGAGGCCCGCCTCGACCGCGTACTCGCGCAGCAACCGCTCGGCGAGCTCGGCGTAGGTGACCACCCACAGCTCCTCGTAGGGGCGCTCGAGCGTCGCCTCGCATCGGCAGCGCAAGAGGGCGGCGGCGGCGCGCGAGCGAGCGACGACGAGGACGTGATCGGCCCCGATCCCCGAGTCAACGAGGGAGCGCAGGCGCATCGCCAGCGCCTGGCTGCGCCCCGATCCGGCTCGCCCAGACACCAGCATTGCGCCGTCCCGGTGCTCGGCCACCCGGCGCTGATCCGAGCTCGGCTCGGCCGCGCGCGGTTCGACTCCTCCCTCCATTTGGTAGAAGCTAGCGGGCTAGCATCAGGGTGATGGCAGCCGAGCCCGACTGGACCTCCGCCTGCCGGCGGATCGTGATCGCGCAGCGCGAGCTCTTCGCCGCGAAGCCCTCGATCGCCGACCGCACCGTCTACGACGGGCGCGGGGAGGGCGGCGATCGATCGCTGGTGATCGACCGCCGCGCCGAGGACATCATCTTCGCCGAGCTGGAGGCGATCCACGACGACGGCCACTCCTTCACGGCGATCTCCGAGGAGCGCGGCACTGTGCAGTTCGGCGACGGTGGCTCGCCCACCCGGGTCGTGATCGACCCGATCGACGGCTCGCTCAACGCCCGGCGCACGCTGCCGTCGCACTCCCTCAGCGTCGCCGTCGCCTCCGGGATGAGCATGGAAGCGGTCGAGTTCGGCTACGTCTACGACTTCGGCGCTGACGAGGAGTTCGTCGCCCGCGCCGGCGCCGGGTCGACCCTCGACGATCAGCCGCTGCACGCCGAGGGGCCCGGCTACGGCCTCGAGGTAGTCGGCCTGGAGGCGGCCAAGCCCGAGCGGATCCTGCCGCTGATCTCCGAGCTGGAGGGCAAGGCCTACCGGATCCGCGCCATCGGGTCGATCGCGATCACCCTCTGCTACGTCGCCGCGGGCCGCCTGGACGGAATGCTCACCGCGCGCGGCTGTCGCTCGGTCGACGCTGCCGCAGCCCAGTTGATCGCCCGCGAGGCGGGAGCCGCGGTGGAGTTCTCGGGCGTCGAGGGTGAGGCTTCCCTCGACCTCGCCGCCCGCTACCACGTCACCGCCGCCCTCGACCTGGAGATGCTCGAGGCGCTGCGCCCGGTGCAGGCCCGGGCTGAGGCGGTCGCCGCCGTCCCGTGACCTCCTCCCTGGTCGACTGGCGCCTGGCCGAGCGGATCGCCGTCGCCGTCGCCGGTGGCGAGGACGCCGGCGGCGAGGCCGTTCCCCCGATCCTGCGCCCCCGGGGCTTCGGCGGGGTCTGCGCGACGGCGGTCGGACTGGCCGGCTCCTACGCGCGGCTCGAGCCGCTGGCGCCGATCCCCGAGCCCGAGCTGGTCGGTAGGGCGGAGTGGTCGCGCGGAGTGCTGGCGACCCTGGGCGAGCTCACCGGCGAGCTCGAGCGCAGCGGCTCGTTCGAGTATTCCCTGCCCGGCCCGCTGGGCCGCATCGGCCGCTCGCTCGTCGGGGTCGGCACCGGGACCGAGATGGGGCTGGCCGCGGGCTACGCCGCTCGCCGCGTCCTCGGCCAGTACGACATCGCCCTGACCGGAGCCGAGCGGCCGTCGCGGCTGCTGTTCGTCGTCCCCAACCTCACCGCGACCGCCACCGAGCTGGAGATCGAGATCGACGACTTCGTCCGCTGGGTCGCCCTGCACGAGTCGACGCACGCGCTGCAGTTCGCTGCGGCACCGTGGCTGCGCGACCACCTCGGCGAGTTGATCCGCGGGTTGCTGAGCCGGGTCGGGGCACAGGTCAGCCTCAGAGGGCTGGCCGGGCGCATCGCCCGGGATCCCAAGGGTGCCGTCTCGGGGTTTCTTCGCGGCGACGTCGCCAAGACCCTGGTCGGCGAGGCCCAGGCCCCGGCGCTCGACCGCATCCAGGCCACCATGACCGTGATCGAGGGACACGCCGAGCACGTCATGGACGCCGCCGGCGGGGCGTTCGTGCCCTCGGTCGAAGCCCTGCGCGCCAACCTCGAGCGCCGGCGCTCGCGCCGCGGGCCGCTGGAGACGATCCTCGCCCGCATCCTCGGGCTCGACCTGAAGCTGCGGCAATACCGCCAGGGGAAGGCCTTCTGCGACGAGGTCGTGGCCGAGGCCGGGATCGCCGGTCTCAACCGGATCTGGACCGGCCCCGACGCACTCCCGAGCGCCGCCGAGCTGGAGCTACCAGGGCCGTGGCTCGAGCGCACCCGGGTCGCTGTCGCCTGACGGACCCGCTCCTGCCCGACCCCGCGCTCCGGCGCCCGCCGGTCGAACTTTCTCTCGGCCCCCGGGAAGAACTTCGACCACCCCCTGCTGTAACCGGTGGGGGGAGGACGTGTAAGAACATGTGTTCGGGTACTTTAATAACCTGGACATTGTTAGAGGTAAGGAAGTTAGTCGTAAACGCTACGAGCCACCCCCAAGGAGTTGAGCCATCAAATGGTCGCACCCGAGACACAGACTCAGACGAAGACGACGCCCAAGAGCGCGCCCAAGACGACCGCCAAGCGCAGCGGCGCCGCCCAGGTCCGTGAGGGCCTGACCAAGGCCCGCCACGGCGCCACCACCTATGTTCGGCAAGGCACCGAGCGCGCGGTCGACGTTCCCGTCGGCGCCGCCCTCAGCGCGGCAGACCGGGTCAACGAGCTCGTCGGGCCCTGGACCAGCACCGACACCCGCGACGGCGAGCTCAAGGATGTTCGCAGCCGCTTCGAGCGCGAGCTGAACAAGTTCGAGCGCCGCGGTGGCACCGCTCGTCGCAAGGCGACGCAGCGAGTCCGCCGGACCCGCAACCGGGTCGAGCGCGAGGTCGAGCAGCGCCGGCGCTCGGTCGAGACGACGGTCAAGGAGAACCGCCGCAGGGCCGAGACGACGGTGAAGGAGAACCGCCGGAAGGCGGAGGACAGCCTGAAGAAGGCTCAGACCACCGTCCAGGAGCGCGTTTCCACGCTCGTCTAGCACCCCGTAGCAACTCTCTCCACAGGATCGGCGGGCCCAAGTGGCCCGTCGATCTCTGTCCGGGGTGGCGCCTCCCCATATCGCCTCTCCTAAGATGGCTGCATGAGTCCCCCCACCTCAGAGCAGGTCACCGAGGCCCTGAGGCCGGTGATCGACCCGGAGTTGCGGCGTTCGATCGTCGACCTCGGCATGGTTCGCTCGATCGAGATCGCCGGCGATGGTCGTGTCGAGGTGACCGTCTCGCTGACCACGCCGGGCTGTCCGATTCGTTCGCATTTCGAGCGGGCGGTGGTCGAGAACGTGAGCAAGCTCGATGGCGTCTCCGGCGTCGGAGTCGGGTTCGACATCCTCTCCGACGAGGAGAAGGGACGCCTGCAGCAGACGCTCGGCAGAGGCAAGCTGCCCCAGGGAGCTCTGGCGGCGGTCAAGAACATCGTCTGCGTGGCCTCCGGCAAGGGCGGCGTCGGCAAGTCGACGATGACCGCCAACCTCACTGCGGCGCTTCAGGCCGAGGGCCACTCGGCCGGCGCCCTCGACTGCGACGTCTACGGCTACTCGATCCCGCGCATGCTCGGCGTCAACCGCAAGCCCGACGTCAACGCCCAGCGGAAGATCCTTCCCCTCGACGGGCCCGCCGGGGTCAAGGTGATGTCGATCGGCTTCTTCGTCGAGGAGAACGCCGCCGTGGTCTGGCGTGGCCCGATGCTCCACAAGGCGATCCAGCAGTTCCTCGAGGACGTCGACTGGGGCGAGCTCGACTACCTGCTCCTCGACCTCCCGCCTGGAACGGGCGATGTCTCGATGACCCTGGCCCAACTGCTGCCTCAGGCTCGCGTCCTCATCGTCACCACGCCTCAGCCCGCCGCGCAGACGGTCGCCCGACGTGCCGCCGACATGGCCGCCAAGGTCGACCTCGAGCTGCTCGGCGTGATCGAGAACATGTCCGGCTTCACCACCCCCGACGGCGAGCGCTTGACGATCTTTGGCGAAGGCGGCGGTCAGCTTCTGGCCGATGATCTCGACCTGCCGCTGCTGGGCAAGGTGCCGCTCTCCGAGGAGCTGCGCGTGTACGCCGACGCCGGCGAGCCACTGGTGCTGGCCAAGCCCCACTGTCCGGCCGCTGAGGCGATCCGCGCCGCCGCGCGCGGGATCGTCGCCGCAACTCCGCAGGAGCTGGCGGTGCTCCAGGCCGAGCCGCCCTCGATGGCGTCCGCGGCGCCGATCGGCGGCACCGAGCTGCCGGTCGTCCAGTCCGGCTAGCCCCGCAGCGCGGTCAGGGGCTACTTGCCGGCGAAGTACTCGGCGTTGATCGGCGTGTACTTGGACCACTCATCGGGGAGCTGGTCCTCGGCGAAACAGGCGTCGACGGGGCAGGCCTCGACGCATGCGTCGCAGTCGATGCACTCGTCGGGATCGATGAAGAGCTGCTCGACGTTCTCGTAGTCGGCCTCGTCGGGGGTGGGATGGATGCAGTCGACCGGGCACACCTCGACGCACGAGTTGTCCTTCTGTCCGATGCAGGGCTCGGCGATCACGTAGGCCAATGCGGGGTCTCCCTCTCGTTTAGGTTGTGCCCTCTGCGTACTGCACCCGGCCGATCCGGAACCCGGGCGAACCGCCATTCTACGGGCCGCTGGGCCGCGGGTAGAGTCCCGGCGGTGATCCTGCTCACAGGCTCGACGGGGACGGTCGGCCGGGCCCTGCTCCCGCAGTTGCTGAAGCGCGGTGACGTGGTCCGTGTCCTGGTGCGCGATCCGCGCCGTCTGGGCAGGCGTCGCGTCGACGTCCAGCTCGCCCTCGGTGACCTCGCCAGCCTCGGCGATCCCCACGTCCAGCGCCAAGCCCTCCGGGGAGTCGACACGGTCATCCACCTCGCCGCCTCGATCCGCGACCAGCCCCAGGCCCCGGTCGAGGAGCTGACCGGGCTGGCGACGGCCAGGCTGCTGCGTGCGGCCGAGCGGATGGGCGCCGAGCGCTTCCTCTTCTTCTCGGCGATCGGCGCGAACGAGTTCCAGCGCACCAGGTTCTTCCGCGCGAAGGCGCTCGCCGAACGGGCCGTGGCCAACTCCGAGCTGGAGACGACCATCTTCGCGCCCTCGATCGTCTACGACCGCGACGACTCCTGGGTGACCCTGATGCGGCGCCTGTCGCTGCTCCCGGTCCTGCCGATCGCCGGCTCGGGCCAGGCGGCCTTCCAGCCGATCTGGGCCGCCGACGCGTCGCGCTGCGTGACCGCCGTTCTCGACGGGGCCGGAGCCTCGCGGATCGAGCTTGCCGGGCCTGAGACGCTCACCTACGACCACATGGCGCGGCTGATCGCGCAGGCGTCCAGGCGCGAGCGGCCGCTCGTCCACCTGCCGCTCGGGCTCGTTCGGGCGGGGCTCGTCTGGCTGCGGCGGATCGTCGGCGACGCTGCCTTTGCCACCTGGGAGGAGGCGGAGCTGATGGAGGTCCCGATGACCTCAAAGAGGGGCGACGCGGACGTGCGCTCGCTGGGCGTCGAGCCGCGTGCGATGGCGGCCGTGCTGGGCGCTCGCTAGCTCAGTAGAGGTGGGGAGCGTCGCCGCCCGAGGCCTTGGCGTCATAGAGGGCGCGATCGGCTCGGCGATAGAGCTCAGAGGCGTCGATCGAGCCGTCGGTCTCGCAGATCCCGGCCGAGATCGAGAGCGACCCGAGGCCACGAAACGGCTCGCTTGACACCGCCATCCGGGCGCGTTGGACCGCCGAGGCCGCACCCTCGGCGCCGGCGTCGGGGAGGATCCAGCCGAACTCGTCGCCGCCGACCCGGGCCATGTGCTCGCCGGTTCGCACGAGCGCGCCGAGGCGGCCGGCGGCCTCGGCGAGGACCCGGTCCCCGGCGTCGTGGCCGTTCTCGTCGTTGATCCGCTTGAAGCCGTCGAGGTCGAGCATGCAGAGGCTCATCGGCCGGCCGTGGCGCCGGGCACGTGCGACCTCCCCGGCGAGGTGGACAAGGAAGCTGCGCTTGTTCAGCAGGCCGGTGAGCTCGTCCTTGGCGGCGAGCTCGGCGAGCCGGTCCTCGCGGGTGCGGCGCTGGGAGATGTCGCGCACGGTGATCACGTGGCCCTGGTGGCGACCGCCAACCTCGATCCTGCCGGAGGACAGCAGGGCCGGGAAGCGCGAGCCATCCCCGCGCATCAGCGCCAGCTCATAGTCGCCGCGGCCGAGGTCGCGCAAGCGGGCGAGCACCGAGTTGATCCGATCGACCTCCTCGGGTGGGAAGAAGGGGAAGGGAATCGGGGCGCCGAGGAGGTCGTCGCGCTCGAAGCCGACGATCTCGCAGAGGGCATCGTTGACCTCCGTGATCCGGTCGTCGCGGGCGATGAACACACCCTCCTGGATGGCGTCGAGGACCGCCTGCAGGAACAGTGCGCGGTCCTCGGTACGCGCGGGATTGTCGGAGATCACGGCGTCGTTTCGGTCGGGCGAGTGACGTTCTCCCACCTTTTCGGCAGTCTCGGCGCAGACCTTTAGCGCTTTTAGCAGGTTTGTGCCGCTATTTGTGGACAAAAGAGGGCCCGGCGATCGCCGGGCCCTCTCAAGGTACTGGCGGAGTAGCTGTCGCTACATCATCCCGCCCATGTCCGGCATACCTCCACCACCGGGCATCCCGCCGCCGCCGTCCTTCTCGGGCGGCTCGGCGACGATCGCCTCCGTGGTGAGGATGTTCTTGCCGATCGACGCGGCGTTCTGAAGCGCCGAACGGGTGACCATCGTCGGGTCGATCACGCCGGCCTTGACCAGGTCGCCGTACTCGCCGCTGTCGACGTTCAGGCCCTCGCCGGGCTTGAGGCCGCGGATCTTCTCGACCACGACCGAGCCCTCCATCCCGGAGTTCTCCGCGATCTGGCGGATCGGCTCCTCGAGCGAGCGACGGATGATCTCCGCGCCGGTCGCCTCGTCGGCGTCCAGCCCGGAGGAGTCGATCGCGCCCTGCGCGTTCAGCAGGGCGACACCGCCGCCCGGGACGATGCCCTCCTCGAGGGCGGCCCGGGTGGCCTGCAGCGCGTCCTCGACGCGATGCTTCTTCTCCTTCATCTCGGTCTCGGTGGCGGCGCCGACCTTGACCACGGCGACTCCGCCCGCGAGCTTCGCCAGGCGCTCCTGGAGCTTCTCGCGATCGAAGTCGGAGTCGGTGTTATCGATCTCCTGGCGGATCTGGTTGATCCGCCCCTCGATCTCGGACTTCTCGCCGGCGCCGTCGATGATCGTCGTCGTGTCCTTGGAGACGACGACGCGACGGGCGCGGCCGAGCTGGGTGAGCTGGGTGTTCTCCAGCTTCAGGCCCATCTCCTCGGTGATCACCTCGCCACCGCTGAGGACGGCGATGTCCTCGAGCATCCGCTTGCGACGGTCGCCGAACCCCGGCGCCTTCACGGCGACGCCGGTGAAGGTTCCGCGGAGCTTGTTGACCACCAGGGTCGCCAGCGACTCGCCCTCGACGTCCTCGGCGATGATCACCAGGGGCTTGCCCCCCTGCATCACCTGTTCGAGGATCGGCAGGATGTCGCGGACGGACCCGATCTTCTGGTTGGCGATCAGGATGTAGGGGTCATCCAGGGCCGCTTCCATGCGCTCCTGGTCGTTGACCATATACGGCGAGATGTAGCCCTTGTCGAACTGCATCCCTTCGGTGAACTCGAGTTCCATCCCGAAGGTCTGGCCCTCTTCGACGTTGACGACGCCGTCCTTGCCGACCTTCTCGATCGCGTCGGCGATGATGTTCCCGATCTCCTCGTCGGCCGCCGAGATGGCGGCGACGCGGGCGATCTGCTCCTTGCCCTCGATCTCCTTCGACTGCTTGTCGCGGAGATCGTCGACCACCTGGTCGACCGCGGTTTCGATGCCGCGGCGCAGGGCCAGCGGGTTGGCGCCGGCGGCCACGTTCTTGAGGCCGTGACGGACGATTGACTGCGCCAGCAGGGTCGCCGTCGTGGTCCCGTCTCCGGCGACGTCGTTGGTCGCCGTGGCGACCTCGCGGACGAGCTGGGCGCCCTGGTTCTCGAAGACGTCCTCAAGCTCGATCTCGCGAGCGATCGTGACGCCGTCGTTGGTGATCGTGGGCGCGCCGAACTTCTTGTCGAGGACGACGTAACGCCCCTGGGGGCCAAGGGTGACCTTGACCGCGTTGGCGACGCCGTCGACGCCGGCCTGCAATGCGGCCCGCGCTTCCGCGTCGTACTTCAGCTCCTTGTGAGCCATTTCAGTTCCTCCTTTGAGTGCGGGCCGCTAAACGACCTTTGCGAGGACGTCGGATTCGCGCAGGACGAGCAAGTCGTCCCCGTCGATCTTCACCTCAGTGCCCCCGTACTTCGAGTACAGGACCTCGTCGCCCTCGGCGACGTCGAGGGGGATGCGCTTCTCGCCATCCTCGTCCCAATTTCCGTCGCCGACAGCGACGACCGTGCCCTTCTGGGGCTTCTCCTTGGCAGTTTCGGGAAGGACGATGCCGCTGGCAGTCGCCTCCTCCTCCTCGATCGCCTTGACGATCAGCCTGTCGCCCAGTGGCTTCAGGTTCATCTGTATTACCTCCGTAGGTGCTTGGCTTGAAAGCTTGCCGCGGCGCCCGTATCTCGGCGCCCGCCCGCCGGTGGCGGCCTTGGCACTCTATAGGTGAGAGTGCCAGGGGTGCGTTGGAGTCTAGCCGAATCCATCCGGGGTCAAGACTGATCTGAGTCCTATCGCCTTAGATCTGGGCGGATTCCCGGGCTGCTAGTTTGCCCGCATGGATTCTGCCCATCGGCGGGAGCGGGCCAGAGTCGCGCCTGCCCGCGCCCGCTCGCGTCACGCTCTCGTCGCGATCGCGGCGGGGCTGGCGCTGCTGGCCCTGATCCCCGCGGCCGCCCTGCTGGTCGGCGGCGAAGAGATCAGCGACGGCCCCAACATCGTCTTGATCATCAGCGACGACCAGCGCGACGACACGCTCGGGGTGATGGACCAGACTCGCCGGCGGGTCGCCCACAGGGGCGTGGACTTCGAGAACGGGATCGTCACCACCCCGCTGTGCTGCCCCTCGCGCGTCTCGATCATGACCGGGCAGTACGTCCACAACCACCGCGTCCTCAAGAATCGCGACGCTCCCGGCGCGCCGCAGCAGCACATGATCGCGGCCGAGCTCAACCGGGTCGGATACTTCAATGGCCTCTACGGCAAGTACCTCAACAACTGGCCGCAGGGCAGGCCGCCGGCCAACTACGACGAGTACGAGCTCGGCTACGGCCCGGCCGGCGGCTATGAGGGCAAGGGCGAGGGGCGCGAGCGCGCCGACGATTGGCTGGCGAAGAAGGGTGAGAAGTTCATCGAGCGCCGCGAGGACGACGACGACGACCGGCCCTTCCTCCTGGTGCTGAGCGCGCGCTCGCCGCACAACCCGCTGAACGTCCCCAACCGCTATCAGGACGCGAGGGTCCCGAAGCTGGAGATGCCGCCCTCGTTCAAGGAGAGCGACCTCTCCGACAAGCCGGCCGAGGCCGTGACCAAGGCGCTGAAAACGCGCCAGCGCTTCGCCGAGCGCGGTGGCTTCGAGAAGGTCGTGAAGAGCATCGTCGAGCGCCAGCAGCGGCTGCTGCTGAGCCTCGACGACATGGTCGGGACGACGATGGACGCGCTCGACGCGGCGGGCGAGGCCGACGACACCCTGGTCTTCTACATCAGCGACAACGGCGTCTTCTGGGGCGAGCACGGCTTCGTCCAGAAGACCCGGGCCTATCCCGAGGGCGTCGAGGTGCCGCTGTTGATGCGCTGGCCGGCCGAGCTCGAGCCGGAGGTGAACGACCAAACGATCGCCGCCAACATCGACATCGCGCCGACGATCTACGAGGCCGCGGGGATCGAGCCCGACTACGAGGTCGACGGGCGATCGTTGCTCGGCGATCGCGAGCGGCGGTGGTCCTACATCGAGAAGTGGACCGGGGCGGGGTCGACCCGCGGGATCTTCATTCCGGGCGAAGAGCAGTACCTCGAGAACCGCTCGCGCGGCGGGCACCTGAAGTCGCGCGAGTACTACGACCTCGAGGCCGACCCCTACGAGCTCGAGAATCTGATCGACACCCCCGCCGAGCCGACCGAGCGAGTCGCCGAGCTGGAGCGCATGACGGTGGCTGCTGCCGACTGCGTCGGCCGCAGCTGCCCCTAGCCGCGCCTCAGCCGCAGGCGAGCAGCTTGCAGCCGAGGAGCCTGGCGATGCCCTCGGCCCCGTTATGCATCACCCAGTCGTGGTTCCAGGCGAGCAGCGGTCTGCCGATCGGAGCGAGCAGGTTCATCCAGCGCTTGGTCGTGCGGACGTTCCACTCATACAGCACGGCGGTGATGTCATCCTGCTCGAACAGCCTCCAGCGCCCCGTCCCGGCCAACTCCCCTGATGCCTCCCCCTCCAGCAGGCACGGGCGCTCGACCCGGGTCGTGCGCATCTCGAAGCAGAGGTCGTAGGGAAGCCTCGACCGCCACACGTAGCGCCCCACCTGGCCGAGACCGGACTCCTCCCGGGGGCGACCAGGCTGACCCGATCGACCCCCCGCCACCAGGCGGGCCAGGCCTCCGAGTCGAAGATCGCGTCCCAGACCCGCTCCCGCTCGGCCTCCAATAGCCAAGTTGTGAGGAAGCGGTACTCCACCTAGTTTCGGGACGGCGTCTCGCCGTTGCCGAAGCGCGGGCCGGCGGGCTCGACGATCTGCGAGAACCGGACCACGGTGACCATGTCCTCGGTCGAGACCTCGCGGCCGTAGATCTGCTCGAGGAAGCTGATCGTCTCATCGAGGCGGCGGAACTCGGGATTGTCGTGCTCGATGTCGCGAGGCGAGAGCTCGCGGACCCGCTTGACGTCGACCTCGTCGATCACCGCGGCGAAGATCTTCTCCCGCGGCGAGTGCTGGTAGCCGACGGTGATCCAGACGACGTGGCCGCGCTGGTACTTGCGGGACTTGTCGCCGAGGCGAATGGTCGCCGACTTGCGTCCGCGCCGAAGCTGATCGACGAACGCAGGCGAGAAGAAGTTGAGGACGTAGAGGCCGCCGGTCATCCGTCGCCAGCCTACGCGATCAGGCGAAGCCCTCGCTGCCGATCAGGGGGACGAACCGGACGGGGGCGATCAGGCGGCGCTCGAACGATTCCGCCCCCTCCTCTGCCGAGACCGGGCGCAGGAAGGCGGTGAGCATGTCGGCGCGCTCGTCGGCGATCGGGACCACCAGGCGCCCGCCGGGCGCGAGCTGGGCAAGCAGGCTGCGGGGAGGCGCCGGCGCCGTGGCGTGCACCGCGATCGCCTCGAACGGGCCTCGTCCCTCCACTCCGGCGCTGCCGTCGCCCTCGATCACCTCGACCTTGCCCGCCCCGTGCACGCTCACCAACGCCTCTGCGGCCCGGGCCAGCTCGCCGATTCGCTCGACCGTCAGGACCTCGCTTGCCAGCCGAGCGAGGACGCAGGCCGAATAACCGGATCCGGTGCCGATCTCGAGCACGCGCTCGGGGCCGCTCAGCTCGAGCGCCTGGCAGATCGCCGCGACGATCCAGGGCTGGGAGATCGTCTGCTCGAAGCCGATCGCCAGGGCGCCGTCAGCGTAGGCGCGCTCGCGCTCGGGCTCCGGGACGAACAGCTCCCGAGGCACCTCGCCCATCGCCGCCAGCACCCGGGGGTCGGAGATGCCCCTCCTGCGGAGCTGGCGCTCGACCATCCGAGCCCGCTGAGTCGGGTAGTCGAGGCTATCGGCCACGGCGAACCCCGGGCCTCAGAAGATGTAGTTCCGCAGCCGACGCGGCTCGACCACGGTGACGCGGCCGCGGCCGACCAGGACGACCCCGGCACGCTCGAGCGTGGCCAGAAAGCGGCTGACGCTCTCGCGGGAGGTGCCGGCGAGCTGGGCGAGATCGGCCTGGGTCATGCGAACGGTGACGCCCTCGCGGCCGTCGAGGTCGACGTCCCCGGCAATCAACTGGGCGAGCACCCCCGCGACCCTACTCGGCACGGTTTGAAACGACTGCCTCAAGACGCGCTCGTTGGTCTCCCGCAGTCGCCGCGTCAGCGCCACGATCAGCTTCACCGAGATCGCCGGGTGCTCGGCCAGTGTCCGGCGCATGTCGGTCGCCGGCAGGGCCAACAGCTCGGCGTCGGAGAGCGTCTCGACGCTGGCCGATCGCGCCTCGCCGTCGAGCATCGCCAACTCGCCGAAGATGTCGCCGGCGGCGAGGGTGGCCAGGGTGATCGCCCGGCCGTCGGAGTGCTCGCGCGTGACCCGCAGGTCGCCGCTGCGCACGATGTAGCAGGCATCCGAGTTGTCGCCCTCGTGAAATACCCGCACCCCTCGCGGAAACGACCGCGGGATCGCGACGTCGCCGATCGGCTCGAGCTCGGCCGGCGAAAGCTCCGAGAACAGCGGCACCCGGCCAAGCAGCTCGACGTTATCGGCACTCACGCGGAGATCTCTCCCATCCTGCGGCGATTATCGCGCCTGTCGGCGGATATCGTCAGCTCTGGGCACGTGCCGTCTACGCCGACGCCACCAGTCGCCGGGGCTGGCGGCTGAACCCGGCCGCGATCAGGGTCTCCTCCAAGCCGGAGCCGATCACGGCCTCGCCGTCGACCCGCTCGATCGCCAGCTTGGGGACGATCCCGTCGCGCGCCGCCGCGACCAGCTCGGCGACCGCCTCGGCAAGCTCTGAGCTCTCGAGCGGGCGCAGGCGAAGGATGCCGCGGCCGCCTCGCTCGACGTAGAGCAGGGGCTCGCCGTCGCGCATCAGCAAGTAGGCGCCCGCCGTGCGCGAGGGACGCCGTCCCCCGGGGCGTGAGCCCTTCCCGTCGCGCTCGCGCTTCGGCCAAGACAGCGCCGCCCCGTAGGGGTTGGCCGGATCGGTGGCCGCGAGCACCAGATAGCGGCCGTCGGCGAGCGGCAGCCCCCGCATCCGCTCGACCGCCCCCGCCAGGGCGAACTGGGCGCCGCCGAGGCCCTCGACGAAGTAGCCCCGCCGGCAGGTGCCCAGCATCTCCAGGTTGGAGAGCTCGCCGTAGAGCGCCGAGAAGCCTCCCGGCACCCCCTCGGCAAGAACGCTCTCGCGGGTGACGATGCCGTAGCGCTCGAGCATCAACTCCGCCTGAGCGCGCAGACGCGGGCCCGCCGCAGGAGCCCCCTCGAACAGGGCGGCGGTCAGCGACCAGCGGCCCTGGACCGTCTGCGCGGCGGCGCCGCGTCGCGTGGCAAAACGGCGGCCGCCGCGGCTGCGGCGCTGAACAGCCGTCAGCCGGCGGGCGCGCAGGGGCGCGAAGGCGTCGTTGGTCGCCTCGCCTGCCCAGGCGAGATCCCAGAGCGCCTCCCCAAGCTCCTCGGGCGAGTGCTCGAGCTCTGCGACCAGGTCGAGCCAGAAGCTTGGGGCGGCGCCCAGGCGCGCGCGGATCGCATCATGGATGTCGCCCTCCGGGGCCTCGAGCTTGGCGTTGGCGGGAGGGGGCCCCGCCAGCCGCACGTCCTCGCGGAAGTAGAGGGCCACCCGGCCCGAGCGTCCCAGCGCACCCCCGCCGATCCAGACCAGCTCGCCGCCGGTGCAGAGCTCGTCCAGCCACGATTGGCTGTAGGCGCCGAGGCGGCGGGGAAGAACGTCGCGCTCCCAGACCTCCGGCGTCAGGGCGACACCCTGGAGCGAGACCAGCGCCTCGCGCAGCCGGTCGGGACCGGCGCCGGCCGGTCGATGGGCATCGACGTTCTGCCAGCTCGGCAAGAAGCGCGCCAGCTCGCGGCGGTCCACGGCCTCGGCCTCGGAGCGCAGATGGGCCAGGCTGGCGCGGCGCACCCGGCGCAGGACGTCGGCATCGCACCACTCGCGCTCGGTTCCGCCGGGCAGCAGCTCCCCCCGGACCAGGGCGCCGGAGCGCTCCAGCTCTCGCAGCGCCGGCAGCGGGTCGACCCCGTAGCGCGACGCCAGCTGCGCGGTGGGAAACGGGCCGTGGGTGCGCGCGTAGCGCCGCACCAGTGCCAGCATCGCCTCGGGCATCTCCTCGAGGAAGGACTCGGGCAGGCCGCCCGGCGGCGGCACCCCGAGCGCATCGCGATACATGGCGGCGTCCTCGCCGGCGATCAAGCGCTCCGAGCCGGCGATCCGCACCGTGGCGACGCGGCGCTCGGCAGCGAGCTTCTCCAGCATCGACGCCGCCGACAGGCCTTTGGCGACCCGCGCCTCGCATTCCTCGGCGGTGAGGTCGCCGAGCCGGCGCAGCACCTGCTGGAGCGCGTCGCGGTCGCCCGCGCGGGCTTGCTCGGTGAGGTGCTGAAGCGACGCTTCGACGTCGACCAGGGCCTCGGGGTCGATCAGCTCGCGCAGCTCCTCCTGGCCGAGCAGCTCGCGCAGCAGGTCGCGATCCAGCGCCAGGGCCGCTGCGCGGCGCTCGGCGTTGGGAGTGTCGCCCTCATACATGTATGTGGCGACGTAGTCGAACAGCAGCGACGAGGCGAAGGGCGAGGCCGTCGGCGTCTCGACCTCGACCAGCGAGACCTTGCGCGAATGCAGGTCGCGCAGCAGCTCCTGCAGCGCGGGCAGATCGAGGACGTCGCGAAGGCACTCGCGGTAGGTCTCGAGGATCACTGGGAAGCGGGGGAAGTCCTTGGCGACCTCGAGCAGGTTCTGCGCCCGCAGGCGTTGTTGCCACAGCGGCGTGCGCTTGCCCGGATAGGCGCGGGGGATCAGCAGCGAGCGAGCGGCGTTCTCGCGGAAGCGGGCGCCGAACAGGGCGGAACCCCCGAGCTCGCTCACCACCAGGTCCTCGACCTCGTCGGGCTCGATCATCACCATCTCCGCCGCCGGCGCCTCGTCGGCGTCGGGGAGGTGGACGACGATTCCGTCGTCCGACCAGATCG
>JBDTSW010000008.1:0-38390 GCA_039930945.1 bacterium | reverse complement strand
GTAGCGCCTAGCCGCCGGGCGGCGGAGCGGCTTCGGCCTGCTGGTTCTCCCCCGTGTCCTCGTGCAGCACCGAGCCGGTGCCGTGGCGGCGGGACTCCTCGCGCACGCGGGCCATGAGGAAGATCGTGTAGTCGATCCCGAGCGCTACCAGGAAGATGAAGGCGAAGCCCCGCAAATTGCGGGCTTCGCTCGCTAAGAGTCAACCGTCAGCAGCTGGGTGGGAGAGAGAAGCGCCGGAGCGAAGGCAGCCTGGCGAGTCGAGAACGGAAGCACCGCGTCACCTAGTTCCAATCCGAGCACGTCGGTCATGAAATGCCGTCGAGAGACGGTTCGGTTCCAGCACTCCGGGTAGCGGTCACGGAGCTCGTCGCGCAGTTGCCGATCGGCCAGGGCGAGCGAGTCCTCGACATTGGCCGCGTCGCCCGGAAATTCGTCGCTGATCGGGATGATGTCGCACTGGAAGGCCATGCCGGATTGCAGCTCGTGCTCGCTTCCGGGCCAAAACGGCGAGTCGAACCACTCGTCGAGATGGGTGAGGTGGCCGGCGTCGAGAAGGGTTCGCACGGGCGTCGGTTCGAGCAGGTCGCTGATCGACTTCGAGATCGCCCCGCCGGTGATGCCGATCTCGAGCGATTCGTACCAGGCGAGGATCGCTCGGTAGTAGGGCGCCGCGAAGCGCTCGATGAACTCCTCGACACCGGGGCCGTCGATCGCGCTGACCAGGCCCGCGCGGCAGCAGAGCCCTCCCCAGTAGCCGACTGCGGTGGAGAAGCGGTCGCCAACCTGGATCTCGCGGTCGGTCGGGCTGCTGAGGCCGTTGACGGACTCCGAGCCGCTGGTGCACATGACGTGACATGCGAGCGGCAGGCCGACCAGCCCGCCGGCGGTTGAGACGTCGAGCTCGGTTCGCCCGGGCTTCAGAGCCTCGATCGTCCGCCAGACCGTTTGCGATGCCCGCGTCGCCCGGTGCTCGTGCAGCGCGAGCTGGTCGGCTTCGTTTGCGGCTCGCATGCCCTCGACCCCGCAGAGCAGGCCGGTGGCGTCAGCGATCGGCTGCTCCAAATGGGCCCCGAGCTCGCTCAGCACGAACTGGGGGACCGCAAGGGCGACATCCTCGCCCGGCGCGTCCTCGCGCGGGATCAGCTTCCATCCGACCACCCCAACCCGCGCGCCGGGAGACAGCCCGGCCTCAGCGAGCGCGGTGCTGATCCTGCGCTGCCTCGAGCGGTCCTGGGAAGGCAGACTGAACGACTGGCAGAGGATCCCTCGGACGGGGACGCCGGCCTTCTCGCAAAAGGAGAGGCTCTCGTTGCCGGCGAGGATGATCGGGTCGCTCTGATCGACGGCGACCAACGCCAAGGCTTCCTCGAAGCGCGGGTCGAAGCCGGTCAGGTAGGAGATGTTCGCGTAGTGCTCCCTGTCGGCGTAGACGATCGCTGCGTCGAGACCCGCCTTCGTCAGCCGCGAGCGAAGGCCGTCAATCCTGGCCCGATAGGTGCCCTCGCCAAGCTGTGGCTCGGGTTCAAGCTGGCTGAACTGTGGGAAATCGACCGATGTCAGCGACGCCGTCATGCCTTCTGGGGCCGCGTTGCCGAGCCCAGTCGCCGGTAGCTCTCCAGCACCCAGCGCGTTCCCGAGTCCCAGGTGGCTTTCGCAAATCCCTCCAGCCGGCGATTCTGCTCGCAGGCCTCGACGAAGTCGGCGATCATCGCCAGGTTCGAGCGGTCCTCGTCGCTCCAGGGGGCGATCAGCGTTTTGCTCTCGCCGCCATCCGGGCGGGTCACCACGAGCGAGCCGGTCGCGCCGTTTGCCTCCAGCAGTCCCTCGGAGCCGGCGACGACGATCAGCATCGCGTCGGCAGGCCCGAGCCACGACGCCGAGATCGAGACCAAAACTCCGCCCGCCAGCTTCAGGGTCAGGGCGCCCGCCCACTCGACGTCGCCCTGCTGCGGCGTCTGCGGATCCTGAACGAGCGCAGGGGTGACGTCGACGATCTCGGACTGCAGCAGCCAGGCGGCGAGGTCGACCTTGTGGACGCCGAGGTCCAGGAGGACGCCGCCGCCGCCCAATGCCGCCTGCTTTGGCCAGGCCGATCCGCCGGTCCAGTCGTCGGGACCGGTCGTCGACGTGAAGAAGAGGGCGCTGACGATCTCGCCGAGCCTGCCGCTGCTTACGACCTCGCGAGCGACCTCGTGCAGCTCCATAAAGCGCTCGTTTCTGACCACCTCGACCACCACCTCCGCCGACTCGGCGAGCTTGCGCAGAGCGTTCACGTCTTCGATGGTGTGCGCCACCGGCTTCTCGATCAATACGTGCTTGCCGGCGGCGACCGCCATCTCGGCGAGCTCTCGATGCGTGTGAGGAGGCGTGCAGATGCTGACGGCGTCGATCTCCGGACTCGAGATCAGCTCGGGGATGGTCGGGAAGACCGCCGGGACGCCGAACTCCTCGGCGAGGCGGGTTGCGCGCTCCACGGTGCGCGACGCAACCCCCGCCAGTCGGCAGCCGTCACGGGCGATGTAGCCGGGCGCGTGCAGGGCCGCGGCCGCCGCGCCGGCCCCGGCGATGCCGACGCGAAGCCCTGTCATCGCGCCCCGGGCCTCACTTGGGCGTGCGGAGGAAGCGCTGCTCGATGAAACTGAAGAGACCGTGGGCGGCCAGAATCGAGGTCTGCTCGGTGGGGTCGAGCGGCGGTGCCACCTCAACCAGGTCCATCGCCACGATCTCGCGGTATCTGCCCAGTTCGCGAAGCAACTCGAGGAACTCGTGGGCCAGCATTCCACCGGGGACGGGGGTGCAACATCCGGGCGCGCAGGAGGGGTCGACGGAGTCGATGTCGACCGTGAGGTAGACCGCGTCGCAGTGGGCCAGCACCGCGTCCATGACTCGTACCGCAACCGCGGCGGGGCCCTCGCGGCGAAGCTCGCTCATCGGGACCACCTGGAATCCCTCGGCGCGCTGGGCCGGGCGCTCGTTCTCCCCGACGAAACCACGGAGGCCGATCTGAGCGACTGCGTGCGGATCGAGGCCGGCGTGCTCGATCGAGCGGCGGATCGGCGTTCCGCTCCAGTACTTACCGAGCACCTCGTCGTCATCGATCAGATCGTTGTGGGCATCGAATTGGACTATGCCGACGACCTCTCCCGGCAGGGAGTCGGTGACGCCCTGGTAGGTCGGGAACATCACGTAGTGGTCACCGCCCAGCATCAGCGGGAATGCGGAAGCCGCGATCGCGGCGGCTACCTCGCGAATCGTGGCGGTCGTCTTTGGCGTGTCCGTGGGCACCACGGTGGCATCTCCGCAATCGACGATCGATATCCGCTCACGCTCACGCTCCCCGTGCGCCTCAAAGCCCTGCATCAAAGTGCCGGACGGGTTCCAGACCTGTTCGAACCAAGCCGTCTGCTCGCGGATCCGCCTTGGGCCGAGGCGCGCGCCGGGTCGCAGGGTCGCCGTCGTGTCCCAGGGGATCCCAAAGACGCCGATGTCTGCATCGGCGAGGTTCGCGGTGGTGCCGATCGGGGCCTTGCCGAACGTCGGCAGGTCCGCGTAGGGAAACTCGAAATAGTTGCCCGTACCAGGTACGTTTCTTTCTGAACCGAACATGGCGCCCAATAAGCCTACGAAATCCAGCCCGGAGACGCAAGAGGGCCGAGCCCACGCTTGGCGGCCTGAGCGGGCAGCCGATGGTTTGGCTCACTCCGGAACGGACCTACCTGCTGCTCCGCTGCGAGTTTCCCTCTTCGTCACCTGTCTGGCCGACAGCCTATTCCCACGGACGGGCGAGGCGACCGTTCGCGTTCTCGAGCGCCTCGGCTGTGAGGTCGCCTTCCCACGCGAGCAGACCTGCTGCGGCCAGATGCACCGCAACACGGGGTACGACCGCGAAGCCTCGATCCTCGCCGAGCGCTGGCAGAGAGTGTTCGCCGACGCCGACGCGATCGTCTCTCCGTCGGCCTCCTGCGTGGTGACGCTTCGGGAGACGCTGGGAGACGAGATCCCGCTTTATGAGTTGACCGAGTTCCTCACCGACCGGCTCGGAGTTGAGGACGTCGGCGCGCATTATCCGCGGCGGGTTGCCTATCACCCCACCTGCCATTCGATCCGGGTTCTCGGCGTCGGGGATCGGGCGACTAGGTTGCTGCGAGCCGTGCGCGGCCTGGATCTGGTCAAGATCCCGAGGGAGCAGGAATGCTGCGGCTTTGGCGGCACCTTCGCGGTCAAGAACCCCGCGGTCTCGGAGGCGATGGGCTCCGACAAGCTGGCAGCCGTTGAGTCGACAGGGGCCGAGGTGATCACCGCGCTTGACGACTCCTGCCTGATGCACCTCGGAGGAATGCTGGATCGCCGCCGCTCGCCCACTCAGACCGTCCACATCGCCGAGATCCTGGGAACGATCGAGGGGGCTGAAGGACCGTGAGCTTTCCGCAGAGGGCGGCGTCGGCGCTGGCCGACGAACAGCTTCGCCGCAACCTCGGCAACGCAACCGCGACGATCACCCAGCGCCGAGCCGAAGCGGTTGCGGAGCTTCCCGACTGGTCTCAGCTGCGGGCGGCGGGCGCCGCGATCAAGGACCAGACTCTGAACGAACTCGACCAAGAGCTCCTGCGCTTCGAAGCCAACGCCGAGGCGGCTGGGGCGAAGGTTCACTGGGCCCGCGACGGCGATGAGGCCTGCAGGATCGTTGCGGAGCTGATGCACGCTCGCAAGGCGAAGAGCGCGATCAAGGTCAAGTCGCTGACCACCGATGAGATTGGCCTCAACAATGCTCTGCAAGAAGCCGGGATCGAGGCGGTCGAGACCGACCTCGCCGAGCTGATCGTCCAGCTCGGCAATGACAGTCAGTCGCACATCCTGGTCCCGGCGATCCATCGAAACCGCTCGCAGATTCGCGAGCTGTTCGTACGCAGCTTTGCCGGCCCAGAGCTCACCGACGATCCCGCGGATCTGGCCGAGGCGGCCAGGCTCTTCTTGCGGAAGCGGTTCCTGGAGGCCGGCGTCGGCATCAGCGGGGCCAACTTCGGAATCGCCGAGACGGGATCGGTATGTGTCGTCGAGTCTGAGGGCAACGGCCGGATGTGCACAACGCTCCCCGAGCTGCTGATCACGGTGATGGGGATTGAGAAGCTGATCCCGTCGTGGCGGGATCTGGAGGTGTTCATGCAGCTGCTGCCGCGCTCGGCCACCGGCGAGCGAATGAGCCCCTACACGACGGTGTGGACCGGCGTGCATGCCGACGATGGCCCGAAGGAGTTTCACATCGTCCTGCTCGACAATGGCCGAACCGACGTTCTCGCGAATGAGGTCGGGCGCCAAGCCCTGCGTTGCATCCGCTGCAGCGCCTGCCTCAACGTCTGCCCCGTCTACTCGCGCACCGGCGGGCACGCCTACGGGTCCATCTACCCGGGCCCGATCGGGGCGATCCTCGTTCCGCAGTTGAGCCGCCTGGAGACCGGGCGCTCCCTCCCCTTCGCCTCGACCCTTTGCGGGGCCTGCGAAGACGTGTGTCCGGTGAAAATCGAGATCCCGCGCATCCTGGTAGAGCTGCGCGCGGAGGTAGTTCGATACGAGCGAGAGCACGGCCAGCAGCGCGCTGAGCGTGGCGCCATGCGCGGCATCAAGGTGGTGTTTGCCGGGCGGCGTCGTTACGAGGCGGGGCAGCGGGCGGGGCGCATCGCCGGCCGCCTGTTCTCGAGGCGGGGAAAGATCGATCGAGCGCCGGGGCCGCTTCGAGCCTGGACCGCCAGCCGCTCGATGAAGCCGGTGGCGGCCGAGACGTTTCGCCGCTGGTGGAGGAGGCGAGAGCGTTGACCGCGCGCGAGGTGGTGCTCGAACGCGTTCGCGCGGCGCTTGCCTCGGCTTCGCCGGCCAACTCGCACGAGGGTGTCCCGCGGTCATATCGCCAGCAACACGAGGCCTCGACCGACCGCGCGTCCCTGTTCGCAGACCGCGTCTCTGACTACCGAGCGACGATTCATCGCGTTGGCTCCGCCGGGGAGGTTGCGGCAGCTATTGCCGGCGTCTCCCAGATCGAGGGGATCCGCGAGCTCGGGGTTGCCCCTGGTGTCCCCGAAGAGTGGCTGCCGGCGTCGAATGTCGCGGCGGTGCGCTGCCCGGATCCCTCGGCGGCGAGCGCGAACCGTCTCGGCGGCGCCCTCACCGGATGTGCGCTTGCTATCGCGGAGACCGGCACGATCGCGCTCGACGGCGGGGCCCTGTCGGGCCGTCGAATGCTGACCCTGATCCCCGATCTTCACCTCTGCGTGGTCGCATCAGATCAGATCGTTGGAGGCCTCCCCGAGGCAATCGGTGCCCTGAGGCCGGCCGTCGCAAATGGAATGCCGATTACGTTCGTGTCGGGGCCATCGGCCACATCGGACATTGAGCTGCATCGGGTGGAAGGGGTCCACGGCCCTCGCCGCCTGCACGTGATTCTGTTGCGAGGCGACGAGTAGCTAGGGCGCCTGCACCATCGCGCTTGGCTCCTCGAGGCCCCAGGCGCTCCGCAGCGCGAGGCTCACGGCCCCGGCGAGGCCGACGTCGTCGCCGAGCTCGCTGAGCATGATCGGCGGGTCGTACTCGAGCCAGAGCGCGAACCGATCTCGGACCCGCCTCTTCAGCATCCGAACAAGGCGCTCGCCGAATGCGTTTGCGTCGCCGTGCAGGATGATGCGCTCCGGGTCGTAGGCGAGGACGAGGTTGCAGATCCCTCGGGCCAGGGCATCGGCGTGCGCCTCGAGCTCGGCTCTCGCCGTCGCGTCACCTACTTCGACCGCATGGGCAACATCCCGAACGCTCAGCTTCCCGGCGTGGAGCTTGACGTCGTTGTGCGCGATCGATGCCGTCTCCAGATCGGCAAGGAACTGGGTCGTGGAGGCGTTGATCTCCCAGCATGCCCGGCTGTCGCAGTAGCAGCGCCTGCCGTCTCCGTAGGTGCTCCAATGGCCGACCTCCCCGGCCAATGAGTTGAGGCCTCGGCAAAGCCTGCCGTTCATCACGACTCCAGCGCTGACGCCGACGCCGGTCTCCAGGCAGACGAAGTTCTCCACACCGCGGCCGAGGCCGAACCATCCTTCGGCGAGCGCCTGAACGCGGCTCTCGTTGTCGACCTGGACGGGGATGCCCAACTGGTCGTGAAGGATGTCGGCGACAGGAACTCCCTTCCAGCCCTGCAGGTGGGGCATGACGACGACGCGGCCCTCCTCGTCGACAGGTCCCGGGACGCTGACGCCGAGGCCTAGGATCAGCCTGCCGGCGGCATTCCGGTCCACCACGCCGTGCAGGACGCCCTTGAGCGCGGCCATCGCGATCTCCGGACCCGCCTGTGGATCGAAATCAGTCTCGTGAGTCGCCTCGAACTCGCCGTTGAAGCCTGCCAGCGTCGCTCGGACCTTCCCGACTTCGACGACGCAGCCGAGGCCCGCGGCGGCTCTGCCGTTCAGCTCCAGCAGCGTCGGGCGCTTTCCGCCTGCGCTGGTCGACTCTCCGCGCCCGGTCTCGATCACCAGGCCCTCCTCGATCAGGTCGGTGATCCCACGCGTGACGGCCGGCTTGCTTATCCCTGTCCGCTCGGCGAGACCAACCCGCGAGATCGGTGCCCCGAGCCGGAGCTCACGCAGCAACGAGCGCCTGTTGACCTGACCGAGGCGGGCGGGCGGCGCGGGCGTTGTCTGCCCGCGCCCGGACCCGTCGCCGTCAACCGGAGCCCGTTGCGCCACCCTCTACCTCCGGACGGATCCCGAGGAGCAACTCCAGGGTCAATTGATCGGCCTTTTCGTGCCCTCTGCCTCCAGTGCCGTTGATCAGCGCAGAGTAGTCATACCCGCGGATCTCGTCGGCGACTCGCTCCTCGTAGGCCGGCGTCGCAACGTGCTGCTCCTCCGCACCGGCTTCGGCACAGGCGCGCTGAATCTCCTCGTCGGCCTCGAAGGCGGCGACCTTCGCCTGGAGGATCTTGTAGTTACGCATGCACCCCGCGGCAAACCACGCGAACACTGCGCTGTCGTCCTCGGTGCGGTAGGCGCGGGCATCGAAGTGCCGCGGGCCGTCGAAGCCCTGGCGCTCGAGGAGACGCACCGTCAGGAAGGCCTCCTTGAGATTCTCGGAGCCGAAACGGAAGTCCTGGTCATAGCGCGGTCCGCACTGATCGTTGAGGTCGATGTGGAAGAGCTTCTTCGCCCACAGCGCCTGCCCCACGGCTTGGTGAAAGGACAGGCCGGCCATCGCCTCGTGCGCCATCTCCGGGTTGACGCCGACGATCTCCTTCCCGCGCAGGGTTTCGATGAAGTGCAGCATGTGGCCGGTCGTGGGCAGATGGATGTGCCCTCTGGGTTCGTTCGGCTTGGCCTCGAGCGCAAGCCGCATGTCGAGCCCCTGCGAGCGGATGTAGTCGCAGAGAAAATCGATCGCCTCGCGATAGCGCTCGAGCCCGGCGACGGGATCGCGCGCGGCACCGGTCTCGATCCCCTCCCTGCCGCCCCAGAGCACGAAGATGCCGGCGCCCAGCTCGGCGCCGAGGTCGATCGCCTCCATCGTCTTCTTGAGCGCGAACCGCCGCACTCCGGGGTCCGCAGCCGTGAACGCCCCGTCCTTGAAGATTGGCTGCTTGAAGAGGCTGACGGTGACCATCGGCACGCGCAGGCCCGCGTTGCTCACCGTCTGCTTGAACCCGCGTACGATCCGGTCCCGCTCCGCGGCGCCGATCCCGAACGGGATCAGATCCTCGTCGTGGAGGTTGACCCCCCAGGCGCCGATCTCGGCCAGCTTCGCGACTATCTCCTCGGGCTCGATCGGCGGCCGGGTCGGCAGGCCGAAGGAATCCAGGCCGCGATGCCCGACGGTCCAGAGGCCGAAGGTGAAGCGATCCTCCGGACGCGGTGCGAGGTCGTCATTCATCGTGTCTCCTTGGCGTTGGCCTCCCCACGCCCGGTGAGGAGGGGGTCGTGCGACAGCGCTTGAAATTGACGGCGAGCGGCGGCGACCGCGTCGCGACCGGACTCTGGCACGTCGGCCGCGGGCACCGGCTCGAACGTGAGCATCCCTTCGAGCAGCGGCTCGAGCGGGCGACCGGCGACCTGAAAGCCGAGCAGAGCAGCGCCCAGGGCCGCTCCCTCGGCGGGGAGGGCGCGCTCGAGCCGGAGGTCGGGCATCGCGAGGCCGAGGATCTCCTGCCAGATCCGATGGGCCGAGGCGGCACCGGTGATCACCGCCCGCTTCGCCGTGACCCCGATCTCTCTGAGGGAAAAGAGGCCGTCGGCGAGCGCGAAGCCGGCGCCCTCGAGCACCGCTCTGGTCAGCTCCGCCCTGCCGTGTGAGAGTGAGAGACCGACGAAGCTGCCGCGCGCGCCGGGCTCGTTGGAGGGCATTCGCCGACCGGAGAGGTAGGGCAGCATGACCACGCCGTCGCTGCCCGCCGGCGCGCGCTCGGCCTCCTCGGCAAGTATTTCCAGATCGGCGCCGGCGACTCCCTGCCACCACGAGAGCGCCCCGCCGGCGCTCAGAACCACCGCCATCGAGTACCAGCCATCGCCCGTGGCATGCCGGAACAGGTGACAGCGCCCGCTCGGGTCGGGCTCGCCACCCGTCGGGGCGAGCACGGTTCCCGAGGTTCCGACGCTGACCATCAGCTGGCCGGCCGACGTGACCCCGGATCCGAGCGCCGCGGCGGCGTTGTCCGCGGCACCGGCTGCGACCGGCGTCCCTTGGACCAGCCCCGTCGCCTTTGCGGCGGCGGCCGTGACCGAGCCCGCGCCCTCGCCGGAGCCGACGATCGGCGGCAGCATGCGGGCGTCGACGCCGTAGGCTTCGGCGAGGTCGGCTCCCCAGTCGCGCTCGATGATCGAGTAGAGCCCGGTCCCCGAGGCGTCGCTCGGCTCGGCCAGCGGCACGCCGGTCATCATCAGGCGGACGAAGTCCTTGGCGCAGAGCACCCAGCGCGCCCGCTTCAGGGCCGGGTCGCCCTGCTCGGACAGGAAGCGAAGCTGCGGGGCGGTGAAGCCCGACAGCGGCGGGTTCCCGGCCTGCGCGATCAACCAGCCAGCTCCTCGCTCGGCGGTGATGCGCCCGGCGGCGTCCGCCGCCCGCCCGTCGCACCAGAGCAGGGCGGTTCGCAGCGGCTGAAGCCGCTCGTCGACGAGCACGGCGCCATGCATCTGTCCCGCGAATCCGATTCCCGCGATCCGCTCCGCGCGAACGTCTGAGATCGCCGCTTCGATCGCTGTGCACGCCGAGGTCCACCAGTCCTCCGGTCGCTGCTCGGCCAGCCCGGGACGGGGGGCAAGCAGGGGGTAGGAGCTCTCGCCGCGGCCGAGAATCGTGCCGGCAGCGTCGATCAGGAGGGCGCGGGCACCGCCGGTCCCGATGTCGACTCCGAGTGCCAGGTCGTCCGCCAAGGGAACTGACTCCTTTCCACAGTGGAACTAAGCGAGAGCAGGCTAGCCGGTTTTTTCGTCGGACACCAGCACGATTTAGGGGTTGACGCCGGTGTTCGGATGCGGTAAGACTCCCCGCAACGTGCTGTTTGTATCGCAGCGGAACGATCCTGGTTGGTAACCAGGCTGGCCGCAGAGCCAGCCAAGAGGAGTGGAGGGCAGCAATGAATAGCACCCCATCCGTGGACACCGAGGCCGGCTCGCCCCTGTACGTGCGCCAGGCGACTGGCCTGGTGAGAGAGCTGAGGCCCGTCGACGCTCTGCTGATGTCGCTTGCGTTCATCAGCATCCCGTTGGGGTACTTCTTCTTCGCGCAGCTCCCCGATCTGTTCCCGGGGGCGAACACCCCGCTCGCCTTCGTCCTCACCGGGCTTCTGGTCGCCCCGGCGATGGCCGTCTACGCCCTGTTCGCGGCGATCATGCCGCGCTCGGGTGGTGACCTCGTCTTCGTCGGCCGCGTCATTCATCCGGCGCTTGGCTTCATCAACAACTTCGGGTTCGTCGTGTTCCAGGCGTGCGCGAGCGCGTTCCTGATGCTCTTCTTCATCGACTTCGCGATTCCGAGCATGTTCCAGAACATCACCCTGACGACCGGCAACGACTGGTGGGCAACCGCCGCCACGAACCTGACCGAGTCGACTCCGCGCTTTCTGATCACGGGGGCCCTGATCGCGCTCATGACCGGTCTCTACTGCATCGGCCTGAAGTGGGTGATCCGGGTATTCGTGCCGCTGATGATTGGGCAGCTGCTCGGGGTCGTGATCACCTTCCTGATCCTGCTCTTCTCCACCCACGGCGGCTTCCTCAACGATCTCGACGCGCTCGGGCTCTCGAGCATCGTCAGCGACGCCACCAAGGCCGGCTTCGCGGAGGTGCCGAAGTCCTTCTCGGCCACCCTGCAGGCGGTCGCACTGCTGATCGCCGTCCCGGGGCTCGCCTTCATGTGGAGCTACTTCGGCGGAGAGGTGCGGCGCACGAGCAACACCTCGATGTGGATCACGATGGGCGGGGTTGTGATCTCGACCGTCGTCCTGGCGCTGATGGTGACCCAGGCCAACCGCGTCTTCGGCGAGGACTTCCAGGGTGCCGCGTCGTTCCTCGATGCGAACGCTCCGGACAAGTACCTGCTCGCCGGAGCCCCGTTCATCAACTCCTACCTCGGCATCCTCACCGGCAGCACATGGTGGGTGTCGGTGATCGGCATCACCTTCGCGATGGGGACCCTGGCGGCCCCGTTCGCCGGCATGATCTTGGTCACCAGGAGCCTGTTCGCGTACTCGTTCGACCGGATGCTGCCGAGCGGGCTCGCGGACGTGAACATGCGCTACCACACGCCGGTCAGGGCGACCCTGCTTGTGGGCTTGGTGATGATCGGCTTCCTGGCCGGGTTCGTCTACTCGGAGAGCACGTTCACCGACTTCATCGTCGCCTCGAGCATGGCGCTCTTCATCGTCACCGCCGTGACCGGGCTGGCCGGCGCGCTGCTCCCGTATCTGCGCAAGGATCTGTACGAGATGTCGCCGACCAAGAGGACGATCCTGGGCGTGCCGCTGATCACCGTGCTCGGCGTGCTCGCCGTCGTCATCTATTCGATCTACCTCTACATCCTGATCGACAAGGTTGGCTTCGCGACGCGCTCCTACTGGTTCGTGGGCGGCGTCTACACGCTCGGCTTGGTGATCACGATCATCGCGTACATCCGCAATCGCTCGGCCGGCATCAACCTGAACACGGCGCTTAGGGAGCTGCCGCCCGAGTAGGTGGCGACAGCCGCAGGAAATGGGTGAGACGAGGCTCTTCTTTGCCACCGACATCCATGGGTCGGATTGGTGCTTTCGCAAGTTTCTGAATGCCGCGAAGGCGTACAAGGCCGATGTCATGGTGCTCGGCGGCGATATCACGGGCAAGCAGCTGGTCCCGATCGTGCCCGACGGGAACGGCGGCTGGAACGCCAGTGAGGGCGGGGCCTCGATTCACCTGAAGTCGAAGGAGGAGCGCGAGACCCTCGAGAAGCGGGCGGCGATGATCGGCGCCTACACCATCGAGCTCGACGGCCCGGAGCAGGAGGAGCGCCTGCGCGAGGACGTGAGCTACCGCAACCAGCGCTTTCTCGAGCGCATGGAGGAGCTGCTCGAGAGTTGGATGGGGCTGGCCGATGAGCGTCTCCGGCCCCAGGACATCCCCCTCTACATGATGCTGGGCAACGACGACGAAAAAGTCCTGGCGGCGGTGATCGAGGGCTCGGACTGGGTCCAGCAGTCCGAGGGCAAGGTTCTCACAGTGGACTCGGAGTACGAGATGGCCTCTTGGGGCTGGTCGACGCCGACCCCGTGGGATTCGCCGCGTGAGCAGAGCGAGGAGGAGATGGTGCGGGCAATCGAGGCGGTGGCCGCCGGTCTCAAGGATCCAGAGCGAGCCATCCTCAACGTTCATTGCCCTCCCTTCCACAGCGGCATCGACGAAGCGCCCGAGCTCGACGACGAGTTTCGCCCCGTCGTCAAGGGCGGGCAGCTCAAGCAGGTTCCGGTTGGGAGCAGGGCCGTCCGCGATGTGATCGAGCGCTATCAGCCGCTGATGGGGTTGCACGGGCATGTGCACGAGGCGTCGGGGACGCAGACCGTCGGGCGCACGCGCTGTTTCAACCCTGGCAGCAACTACCAGCACGGCGTTCTGCGCGGCGTCATGATTCGCCTCAAGGACGGCAAGCTCCGAGACTGGACCTTCACGCGGGGATGACGCCCCGGCTCATGGCCCCTTCCGGCAAGGACACCGGCGACGACGTCGATCGCATCGAACGCGAATGCCGCGAACTGGTGGCGCGCGCGTCAGAGGCCGGGGTGCAACTGCGAGTGGTCGGTGGGCTCGCGGTTCGAATGCACTGCGCGGACAACCCCTACAACCAGGAACGCGAGTACGGCGATGTCGATCTTGTCACCGACAGCAAGCTTCCCGACATCGACCGCGCCTTCCAGGGCGCCGGATACGAGCCGTTCACGCGCTTCAACGCGCTTCATGGTCATTCGCGCGCGATCTACTACGGCGAGGGGGACGGTCTCAAGGTGGACGTCTTCATCCGCTCGTTCAGCATGTGCCACGAGCTTCCCGTCACCGAGCGGCTCGACGCCGACGAGCCGACGGTTCCGCTCGCCGAGCTTCTCCTGACCAAGCTCCAGATCGTCCGCCTAAACGAGAAGGACGTCCGCGACCTGTGCGCCCTTCTGATCGAGCATCAGGTGGGCTTCGGGGACGACGAGACGATCAACGCCGACCGGTTCGCGTCCATCTGCTCGTGCGACTGGGGCCTTTACCACACGGTTGAGCTCAACCTGGGCCGCCTCGAAGAGGAGGCCGCGAGGCTCGAGATGCCTTCGGCAGACCGCCAGGTGATGCGCGAGCGAGTTAACCAGTTGCTCGAGCGCATGGCCTCCCACGACAAGTCGCGCAAATGGAAGATGCGGGCGCGGGTCGGGGAGCGGGTGCAGTGGTACGAGGAACCCGACGAGGTCGTAGATGCACATTGAGTTGAGCGCACCCTGTTGCAGCTCGATCTAACAGCGCGCACGAAACCAACGGCCAGCGGCGCCGGCCGGCAACCTCACAAGGAGGGCCTGTAATGGCAAGGAAGATCTCAATCGGTACGTGGGCGTTCGGCGTCTACTCGGAGGATCCGCTCGACTTCACGGCGGTGCTCGACCGCATCGCCGCGCTCGACTTCGACGGCGTCGAGCTGGGTGCGTTTGAACCGCATCCGGATCCGGCCGGATGCGCGACCCTGGAGCAGCGCGCCGAGCTGGAGCGGATGTTCTCCGAGCGCGGGCTCAAGGTCTCCGCGGTCGCGACCGGCTTCGAGGACGCCGGCTTCTTGCGCGATGACGACAACAGCGCCTACCTGAGCGCCGTCAACCGCAACCTCGACTTCTGCGCCGCCATCGGCGCCCAGCGGCTGATCGTCAATACCGGCGACACGCCAGAAGCCCCCTCCGAGGTCGGAGAGGAGGCCGCCTACGAGCGCCTGATCACGACCTGGCGCGAGGCATCGGAGCTGGCCGCTTCGCGTGGGCTGGCGCTGACCTGGGAGTTCGAGCCATGCTGGTCGTTCAACGAGCCGGCGCAGGTGATCCGCATCGCGAAGGAGCTCGCCGGCCCCGGCTTCGGCGTCTGCTACGACACGGCCCACGGACACACGGTCGCCGCCATAGGCGCCCGCCATGTGAACGGCCCCAAGCCCCTCGCCGGCGGGCAGGTCGAGTTCCTCGACGAGCTCAAGGGCACGATCAACCACGTCCACCTGCTCGACTCCGATGGGACGATCGTCGATCACTCCGACAGCTCCGAGCAAACCACCCAGCACGTCCCCTTCGGCAGGGGCGAGATCGACTTCGAGGCCGTGATGCCGGCCCTGGTTGCGGCGGGTGGCGACACCGAATGGTGGACGGTGGACCTCTGCTTCTGGCCCGACGCCTGGCAGGCGACCGAGGAGTCGAAGCGGTACGTCGACGAGCTGGCGGCCACCTACGCCCCATGAGCTCCGGGGGCGAGTTGCTCGCCGCGCGGCTTCGCTCCGCGCTCGGGGCGGAGGCGGAGGTGATCGTCGAGGCGGGCGCGCTTGAGCCCTACTCCGCCGATACTTACTGGAAGGCGCTCGCCGCCCGTGCGGGCGGCGAGCCGCTCGGCCTCCCGGACGTCGTCGTACGGCCGGCGACCGAGGACGATGTCGTGCGCGTGCTCGAGATCGCCTCCGAGCTGGGCGTCGCCGTGGTGCCGCGCGGGGGCGGGTCGGGAAGCCAAGGCGGCGCGATCCCGCTCAGAGGCGGGGTTGTGCTCGACCTGACCAGGCTCGATCGGATTTTGGAGGTGGACCACCGCTCGCTGACTGTGACCGCGCAGGCTGGGGTCAACGGCCTCACCCTGGAGCGGGCCCTCGCCGAGGAGGGCCTCACGCTCCCGCACTATCCGGCCTCGGCAGACTTGGCGACCGTCGGCGGCTACGTCGCGGCGCGCGGGTCGGGCGTGCTCTCGACCCGCTACGGCAAGATCGAGGACCTGCTGCTCTCGCTCCGGGTCGTGACCGCGGAGGGCAGGACCTTCGACACGGTCTCGGTGCCCCGGCACGCCGTGGGACCGGAGCTGACCCAGCTGTACGTCGGCTCCGAGGGGATCCTCGGCGTGATCACGCGCGCCACCCTGCAGGTGATCCCGATCCCCGAGAAGCGTCGCTTCGAGCTGGTCTCGTTTGCGTCGCTGGCCGACGGTGTCGAGGCGATCCGCTCCGCGATCTCGGTTGGGCTGCGGCCCTCGGTGGCGCGCCTGTATGACGCGGAGGCGACGCGAACCTCGCTCGCCAAGGTCGTCGACGCCGAGCTGCCCGGGGTCTGCGCCGTGCTCTGTTGCGAGGGCGTCGCCGCGGTCGCCGACGCCGAGGCCGAGTCCCTGCTCGGCTACGCGCGCGCAAACGGAGCCCAGGTCCTGGACGCCGAGCTCGCCGAGACGTGGTGGAAGCGCCGCTACGACTTCTACAAGCCGCCGCACCACCCGCAACTGCCCTCGATGTGGGGAACGCTCGAGGCGGTCGCCACCTACGCCCGCATTCTCGATGTCTACGAGGCGTTGCAGGCCGCGGTCGCGGTTCCCTATGCGGAGCAGGGGCTCCGACTAAAGGCCCACATGAGCCACTGGTACCCGTGGGGGACGATGATCTACGGGCGCTTCGTGGTGCCCGAGCCCGGCCGGGACCCGCTCGCGCTCCACGACCGGATCTGGGAGGACGGGATCACGGCGATCCTCGACGCGGGCGCTGTGATGAACGACCACCACGGAGTCGGGATCAAGCTGGCGCCGTTCATGCAGCGCCAGCACGGCGCCTCGCTGGAGACCCTGCGGCAGATCAAGCGGGCGCTCGATCCCAACGGCATCATGAACCCGGGCAAGATGAGCCTTTCTTGAGCTCGCCGGGCCGGGTTGCGCTGATCGGCACGCTCGACACCAAGGGCGCCGAGATCGCCTACGTCCGCAACCGCCTGGTCGAGCTCGGCGTCGGCGCGGTGGTGATCGATTCGGGCATCCTCGGCGAGCCCACCGGCTGCGCGGCGGACATCACCAGATCCGAGGTGGCGCTCGCCGGCGGCCACGAACTCGAGCAGGTGCGAAGCCAGCCGAGCCGAGGGGCCGCGGTGGAGCTGATGGTGAAGGGGACCCGTGCCGTCTGCCTGGAGCTGTTCGAGCGCGGCGAGCTCGACGGTGTGCTCTGCCTCGGTGGGGCCGAGGGGGCGGCCCTGGGAGCGGCCGCGATGCAGGCGCTGCCGGTCGGCGTGCCCAAGGTGCTGGTCTCGCCAAGCGCGTCGGGGCGGCGCACGTTCGCGCCGTTCGTGGGCGAGAGCGACACGCTGGTCATGCACTCGGTCGTCGACATCCTCGGGCTCAACCCGATCGCCCGGTCGGTGTTCGACAACGCCGCTGCGGCGGTCGCCGGGATGGTCCAGCACGGCGGCGGCTCGATCGAGGGCCTCGGGGAGGGCAGCGTCGGAGTCACCATGCTCGGCCAGACGACCCCGGGTGTGATGCGCGTCCACGAGATCCTGGTCGAGGCGGGGCTTGAGCCGGTCGTCTTCCACGCCAACGGGGTCGGCGGCCCGGCGATGGAGCGCCTCGCCGCCGACCGTGCCCTCGGTGGCGTCATCGACTACACGCTCTCCGAGCTGGCCAACACGCTGCTGGACGGGATTCATGCCACCTGCCCGGAGCGGCTGCGCGTCGTCGGCGAGCACGGCCTGCCGCAGGTGGTGGTGCCGGGCTGTGTGGACTTCTTCAACCAGGGCCCGCTGCACACCGTCCCGGCCGAGTACCGAAGCAGAAAGCACTACAAGCACAACCCGACAGCGACGCTCGTGCGCCTGCTCCCGGACGAGATGGCGCAGCTCGGCGAGCTGGTCGCGGCGCGGCTCAACCCGGCACGCGGGCCGCTCGCGGTGATCGCCCCGGAGCGCGGCTTCTCGCTGGCCGACAGTGAGGGCGAGGCGCTCTGGGACCCTGCGGCCGACGGTGCCTTCCTCGACGCGCTCGGCGCGAGCCTGCGCGACGACGTTCCGCTGGAGCGCGTCGACGCGGCCATAAACGACCGCGAGTTCGCCGAGCGAGTCGCGCGCCGCTACCTCGAGCTTCAGCGCTAGCGAGGCCGTCACCGACCGTGCTCGAGCGCCGCCCTACGGCGCCATCGCCGCCTTCAGCGGCTCGGCCGTCGAGACCGCCAGCACCCCGGCCATCACTACGGCGCCGCCGATCAGCTCGTTCGCCCCGAGCCCCTCGCCGAGGAAGATCAGCGCGAGCACGGCGACGAAGACCGGTTCGGTCGCGCCGACGACCGCGACCGTGACCGCGTCGGTCTCCCGGAACCCGACGATCGCAAACAGCGCCCAGGACCAGACCGCGAGCCCGACCAGGAGCGCATAGAGGAGCGCGCCGTCGCGACCCAGCTCGGTGCTCCACGCCGATACGTCGGCGAGCGTGCCGGCGAGCCCCGCGGCGACGATCGCCACCGGCAGCGCCACCGAGACCGGCATCTCGTCCTGCGAGCGGTCGATCAGGACAAAGAAGATCGCGAGGGTGATCGAGGCTGCAAGGCCGCACAGGAGCCCGACCAGGTTGAGACCCCCGCCGAGAGGGCCGACCATGATCGTGATCCCGGCGATCACCAGGGCGATCGCTCCTAGCGTTCGCACGCTGGCGCGCCGGCCGTAGACGATGCGCTCGATCAGCACCACCCAGATCGGCGAGACGAAGATCAGCAGGATCAGAACCGCGGCCGGGAGCCACTGCAGGCCCTCGAACTCGCCCCGCGCACCCGTGAACAGGATCACGCCCCCGAGCGCGGCCAGTCCGACGCCCTTCCACGAGATCGCCCCCCTGGCCTGGCCCACGAGCCAGGGGAGCATGAGCGCAAACAGCAGGCCCGCAATCCCAAACCTGACCACGAGCAGCGAGCTTGGTTGCGCGCCCAGCCCGTAGGCCTCGCGGATCGCGATCGTTCCCGCCCCGATGCAGAATGAGGCGGCCAGCAGCGCGGCGGTTCCGCGCTGCGCGGATCTTCGCTCAGCCGGCGTAGCGGTCCCGCAACTCCCTGACGAACTCGAGGCCGTCCTCGAACACGGGCCAGGCGTCGTCCCACCAGCAGACGTCGATCGTCCACCAGTCATCGCCGGAGCCCGCCGCGACCAGGGCGGGCATCACCGTTTCCCAATCAACGTCGCCCTTGCCGAACGGGATGTGGCGGCTGAAGCGATCGTCGAAGAGGCTGCCGTCGGCGTCGATCAGGTGGATATGGGTGATCCGCCCCTTGAGCCGCTCGAGGAACTCGACCTGGCCGCCCTCGAGCACCTCGACCTCACCGATCTGGTTGCTTCCATTGGCCACGTTGTGGGCCTGCACGGTGTCGTAGATGATCCCGAATGACGGATCGGTCACCTCCTCGACCACGCGGAAGATCTCGCTGGGCTTGTTGAACGGGGTGCCGGGCTCGAACTCCCAGCCGATCCGCACCCCCCGCTCGCCGCCCCGGCGGGCTGCCTCCGACCAGGTGTTGACAAGGCGCTCGTGGGCGACCTCGTAGCCGACCGTGTTGATCACCTCGGGCGCGTCGGGGATGTCGAGTCGGAGCATGTCGATGCCGGTGTCGGTGCAGATCCCCAGCTGCGTGTCGAGCGCGTCCAGGAAGCCGCCGTTGTCCTCGTTGGAGAGGAAGCTCGGGCAGCCGTCGAAGTTGGCGACCACGCCGGCGAGGCCGAGACCGCGGTCGTCGAACTTCTTGCGGTAGGCGGCGCGGGCCTCGGGCGTGCTCAGGGCCTCGATGTCGGGGTGCGGCGAGAACCATCCGACCTCGACCCCCTCGAATCCGAGCTCGGCGGCGTGATCGAGCACGCTGTCGAAGTCCTCGGGCTTGTCCTCATAGGGCGGGAATATGAACGTCCAGGTGCCCATCGCGATCCGGGTCATTGCGTCTCCTATCTGTAGGCGCGGCTGCTCAGAGCGCGCGGTTGGTGAACTCTCTGTGGTGCACCTCGACGGGAACCTTGGTCAGCTCCCGCACGCCGCGCGCGACGTGTTCGGCATATCGGGTCAGCGCTTGCTCGCCCTTCTCGGCGGTTGCGCGCAGCGGGTTCCCGATCACTCCGCTCTCGATGAACTCGTGGTGGTCCATCGGGAACGTGAAGTAGGGGTGCCCCTCGAACTGCACGTCGGGCGCGCCGTCGCTCTTCTTAAACGACTCGGGGAGGTACTCGGGAATGTGGGCCTGCGTCTTCTCGGCGCGCTCCATGCGGACCAGGTGCGGATGGGCGGCGAGGTCCTGGGAGGTCTCGAGCTCGCTCGCGTGCCAGCCGGGCGTCTCCTCGGGCGGGTTATCCATCAGGTCCTCGACCAGGCCGAGGTAGCGCTCGGCGTAGGGCTTGACGAAGCAGATCAGCGCGCCGGTGTCGTAGCGGAGCTTGCGCAGCACTGGGTCAACGACCTTTACGTTCGATCCATGCCCGTTGATGAAGACGAGCCGGTTGAAGCCGTGATGGATGAGGCTGCGGCCGATGTCCTCGAGGATCGAGCACAGGGTCGTGCTTCTGACCGTGATCGTTCCCCGCCCGCGCCCGGGCTCGTGCATGTGCTGCGGCGAGTAGCCCATCCAGATCGGGGGTGTGCGCAGCACGCCGGTGAGATCGGAGACCCGCCGGGCAATCTCGACCGCTGTTGTGGTGTCGGTGCAGAGCGGCAGGTGCGGCCCGTGCTGCTCGGTGCTCGCCATCGGGATCAGGACCATGTCGCGGCTTTGCAGGTACTCCTCGATGTCGACGAAGGTCAGCTCCGAGAGGTCAAGCGATGGAGCCTTCCCGGCGGACTTATGCTCGCTCACCCCGCGCGCTCCTAGTTGATCAGCGGGAGCAGCGTCTTCGCCGTCTCCTCGACGAGCCAGTTGTAGAACTCCTCGCTGAGCAGGTCGGACCCGTGGTCCTCGATGAACTTCCTCTGCTCGGGGCTGATGTCGACCGGGTTGGTCTCGATCGCGTTCGGGAACGGGTTCGCCGGCGTGCGGTCGATCGCAGCGACGAACTCGACCGTCAGCGCTCCGTCGTATCCGACCTCGCGCAGCGTGGCGATCACCTTGGCCCAGTCCCAGTGGCCCATCCCGCAGGCGAGCCGGTTCGTATCGGCGACGTGGAAGTCGACGAGCCGATCACCGGCTTCCCTGATCGCCTCGAACGGGTCCGCCTCCTCGATGTTGAGGTGGAACGCGTCCAGGCAAACGCCGCAGTCGGGCCCGGTCGCCTCGGCCAGCGCCAGCGCCTGTGCGCCACGGCTGATGAAGTAGGTCTCGAACCGGTTCAGCGGCTCCACGGCGAGCAGGATGCCTGCCTCCTGTGAGTGGGCGTAGATCTCCTTCATCCCGTCCACGGCCCACTGCCACTCGGCTTCGGGGGTCGAATCGGCAGCCACCTTGCCGACCTCTCCCGGGACGATCGTGACCTCGTGGCCGTCGAGCTCCTTGACCATCGTGACGATGTCCTTGACGTACTTGACCGAGTCGGCGCGCGCCTGCTCGTCGCCACTGACCAGGTTGCGGCCGTCGAGCATCAGGGTGACGGAGCCCCAGCAGCGAATCTTGCTCTCGTCCAGGATCCGCCGCACGTCCTTGGTGTCGTAGACGTCCGGCTCGCCGCTGATCTCGATGCTCTCGTAGCCGTACTTCGCAAGGCGGCGAACGGTCACCTCGAGAGGCTCGGCTCGCATCCAGTTGTGCATCGACAGGTGCATCTGTGTCCTCCTCTTATCCGGCTTGGTCGGTGGGGGGGTCGATAACGAGCGGGCGCAGGAAGTTGACGCACTTCTCCGCGGCGTCATCCGCAGAGATGATCGGATCCTCATGCTCGTAGGCGAGCATTCCGTCGTAGCCGACCTCGAAGAGTGCGCTCACAAGGCGGTGCCAGTCGATGTCCCCCCAGCCCGGGCAGCGAAAGCGCACGCCGCGGTCGATCCGCTCCCAGGGCCCGCCGCTGAGGATCCCCGAACGGGCCAGGTTGCGCGCGACCAGCTCGGTGTCCTTGGCGTGCGCGTGGTAGATCCGGTCCGCGAACTCGGTCACGAACAGGCACGGGTCGATCAGCTGCCAGACCAGGTGGCTCGGGTCGAAGTTGAACCCGAACTCGGGGCGGTGATCGAGTGCCTCGAGCGCTCGCGCGGCGGTCTCGATGTTGTAGGCGATCTGGACCGGGTGCACCTCGAGCGCGAATCGGACGCCCTCGGTGCGGTACTCGTCGAGGATCGGGTTCCAGCGCTCGGCGAAGAGGTCCCATCCCTCTTCGTAGATCTCGACCATCTGGGGATCGTGGTTGTACCAGTGGCCCCAAACGTGCGACCCGACGAAGCCGGCGACCGTCTCCACCTCAAGCGCCGCCGCGACCTTGGGGGCGAGCTTGGAGCGCTCGATCGCGAAGCGCAGCTTCTCCTCGGCGCCGCTTGCCGGCGACCAGTCGTCGGTCGAGCGATCGTAGGGGCCGAGCACGAGCTGCCCGTCGAGGTGGTTGGAGACGCAGCCGATCTCCAAGCCGTGAGCCGAGACGGTGTCGAGGATGCTCTTCGCGTAGGCCGGCTCGGCCACGGCTCGCTCCGCGTCCAGATGCCGCGAGCCGTGCCAGCAGGCCAGCTCGACGCCGTCGTAACCGAGATCGCGGGCGAAGGCGCAGACCTCATCGAGGGTGCGATCCTCGTAGTAGGCAGTGAATAGACCGAGCTTCATCGGTGCGATTGGGCGGGGAATGACCGGAGTGAGTTCCGCATCGAGCCAATCTATTTGCGTAGCTCGCGGCTGTCAAGTGGAATCGAGCGTCCCTTCGGGCAAGAACTGGCCGCGTGTTCCATCCACTCTGGAACAGACCGGTTGGGTTTCGCGCCGCAGATTGACCGCCGTGCCCAGCTAGTCGGATCCGGGCGGAGAGCCCAGCCGCTCCTGCTCGCCCGTGTCCTCGTGCAGCACCCCGCCGCCCTTGGCCGTCGAGGGCCACCAGACCTTGTCGCCCAACAGCTCCACCGCCGCCGGGACCATGATCGTGCGGACGATGAAGGTGTCGAGCAGGATGCCGAGGGCGACCATGAAACCGAGGTCGAAGGTGTAGGTGACGGGGAGGGTCATCAGCACCGTGAAGGTGCCGGCGAGGATGATCCCCGCGGAGGTGATCACCGGGCCGGTGGCGGCGATCGCGCGGAGCATGCCCTCGCGGGTGCCGTGGCGGCGGGACTCCTCGCGCACGCGGGCCATGAGGAAGATCGTGTAGTCGATCCCGAGCGCGACCAGGAAGATGAAGGCGAAGGTGGGGATCGAGGCGTCGAAGCCGGCGTCGCCGACGACGAAGCGGATGAACAGCACCGAGATCCCCAGCGTGCAGAGGAAGGAGAGGATGACGCTGGCGATCAGCACCAGCGGCGCCACCAGGGCTCGCAAGAGGATCGCCAGGATCACCGCGATCAGCAGCAGCGCGACGGGGGCGATCAGCGTCAGGTCACTCTCGATCGCCTGGTCGAAGTCGTACTGGGTCGCGGCGCCGCCGCCGACCAGGGCGGTGAGACCGGGGCCGAGGTCGGCGACGCTTGCGCGCAGCGCCGGGGTCACGCCCAGGCCGGCCTTGGTGAAGGGGTCGCTTTCCAAGACGACGTCGATCGAGGCCATCGTCCCGTCGGTGGAGGTGATCTCAGTCGGCGTCACCTGGGCGACGCCGTCGACCCCCTCCAGCGCCTGCACCGCCTTGGCCACGTCGGCCTCGCCGACGGCGCCGCCCTCGCTCTGCAAGATCACGGTCGAGGGCACCAGCAGACCGGCCGGGAACGCGTCCTCGATCAGCACGAAGCCCTCCACCGACTCCACCGACTTCTTGAAGAACGTCGTCGTCGAGTAGTCGACCCTGTAGGCGACCAGGCCCAGCGCCCCGGCGACGAACACGGCCACGGTTACCGCCAGCGCCGCTGCGGGCCGGCGCAGCACCCTGTCACCGACGCGCCGCCACACCCCCTGGCGGGCGATCGAGGGCCGGTCGGGGTCGTATTCGACCACGCTCCGCCGCGGCCAGAAGCCGCGGCGACCGAAGATGGTGAGCAGCGCCGGCAGCAGGGTCAGCCCGGCCACCATCCCGCAGGCGACGCCGATCGCCGCCACCGGGCCCAGGGTCGAGGTGAGGCGGGCGTCGGCCAGCGCCAGGGTCAGCATCGCCAGCGAGACGGTCAGCCCCGAGGCGAGGATCGTCGGGCCGGTCCGGCCGAGCGCCCGCGCCATCGCCTCGTGCTTGTCGGAGATCCGGTGCAGCTCCTCCCTGTATCTGGAGACCAACAGCAGGCAGTAGTCGGTCCCCACCCCGAACATCAGCACGATCAGGATCGTGGTCCCGTTCGAGGACACGGTCGCGCCCGCGCTTGCGTACAGGTAGATGAAGGCGGTCGCGACGGTGTAGGCGAAGAAGACGACCACAAGCGGCGACAGCGCGACCAGCACCGAGCGGTAGATGGCTCCGAGCAAAAAGAGGACGAGCAACACCGTGGCCAGCAGCAGCTTCGTGTCGAGCTCGCCGAAGACCTCCTCGGAGTCGGTCGAGAAGCCGAGGTCGCCGGTGAGGATGATCCGCATCCCCCCGGCCTCCTCGCCGGTGAGGTCGCGGACGTTGTTGCCCCAGTCGGCCGCCTGCTCGAAGTCGGTCGGGACGACGAGGACGGTGTAGGCGAGATCGCCGTTGGGGGAGACCAGCGTCGGCGGCGCTCCCTTGGCGAACGGCACCAGCGGCGCCTCGGTCAGCGGCAGCTCCGACTCGGGGAGTCGGCCAAGCTCCTTCGCCTGCTCGGCGATCTTCTGCTGGTCGGCCTCCGTCAGCCCGCCCTCGCGCTGGTAGACGATCAGCCCCTGGGTCGTCTCGCCGCCGGGGAACTCCTCGTCGAGGAGCTTGACCACGTCGGTCGACTCGGCGCTGGCGGGCAAAAACGAGGTGGTGTCGTCCTGGGTCTCGTCGGAGAGCCTCGCTCCGAGCGGCATCAGCGCCGCGAAGGCGACGATCCAGACCGCAAGCACCACCCACTTGGTCCGGCGGCCGGAGACGAACGACGCGAGGGACCCCATCGAGCGGCACCCTACAAAAGAGGTTGAGGCCGCCGGCCAGCCGGCAGGGCGCGAATAGACTGCCCCTGTGGGACGGATCCCGCAGCTCTCGGCCGGGCTGGCCGCCCTGGCGGCCCTGGCCCTGTTGCCCGCGGCCGCCAGCGAAGCGAGAATCAACTTCCGCTCCGGCGTCGCCGCGGGCGAGGTGAACGCCCACTCGGCGAAGATCTGGACGCGGGCCACCGAGGCCGGCAACGTGCGCGCTCAGGTCGCCGAGGACCGCAAGTTCGATCAGATCGTCGAGCGGGTCGACCTCCAGGCGCTGCCGGAGAACGACTTCACCGTGCAGACCACGGTCGCCGGCCTCGGGGCGGGGGACAAGTACCACTACCGCTTCTGCGCGGCGGGCCGCTGCAGCGACAGGGGAAAGGTCAAGACGGCACCTTCGGCCTCGCAGGAGCGCAAGATCAGGTTCGCCTTCTCCGGCGACACCGACGCGACGGCGGAGCCGAGCTCCGACACCCCCTTCCACGGCGGCTTTCGGGTGCTGCGCTCGATGCGCCGCGAGCACAACAACTTCAACGTCCACCTGGGCGACACGATCTACTCCGACTCCGGGGTGGCAGGCGCCACCGACGCCCTCACCACCGAGGAGAAGTGGGCCAAGTACAAGCTCAACCTCGAGCAGCCGCCGATGGTCGCGTTGCGTAGAGCAACCGGCCTCTACAGCCACTGGGACGATCACGAGTTCATCAACGACTTCTCGATCCCCGAGCACGGGCAGACGCTCTACGAGGACGGGGTCAAGGCGTTCACCGATTACGCCCCTGTGAGCTTCAGCGACACCGAGGGGCTCTATCGCACCTTCCGCTGGGGCCGGAACCTGGAGCTCTTCTTCCTCGACGAGCGCTCCTTCCGCGACGCGAAGGTGTCGGCGACGGATGTCTGCGACAACCCCGACACCGGCGGGCCCGACCTGGCGCCGACCGCACCGCAGACCACCCGCGATCTGTTCTCGCTGCTGATCCCCTCCTTGTCGCAGCCCATCTCGCAGGCCTGCAAGGACGCGATCAACGATCCCACGCGGATTTTCCTCGGCCAGGCCCAGTTCGACGCCTTCCTCGCCGACGTCGAAAGCTCCAACGCGAAGTGGAAGGTGGTCATGAACGAGACCCCCATCCAGCAGTTCTACGGCCTCCCCTACGACCGCTGGGAGGGCTACGCCTACGAGCGGGTCGAGCTGCTCAACGAGCTGCAGAGCCGGGACATCTCGAACCTGGTCTTCCTCACCACCGACACCCATGCCGACTTCGCCAACGTGGTGCGCGAACGCACCCTGACCGGCGACGTCGCCCCGACCAACGCTCCCGGCGCCTCGCCTGCGGACACTCCCTATCGGGACTTCGTCGCCGGGCCGGTCGCCACCAACACCTTCTGGGCCGAGATCGACCAGGTCACGGGGGGCTCGGGCAACGGCGAGACGCTCTCCAACGCCTTCTTCAGGACTGCGCCACCGATCGGGGTCGGGATGCTCTGTTCCCAGGGCGACGAGGACAGCTACGCCGAAGTGACCGTCACCGCCGATCGGCTCAAGGTGAATTACAGGGACGCCGACGGCGGCCCGGTCACCGATGTCGATGCATCGCAGTGCGGTCCCTACATCCTCGAGCGGTAAGTCCCTGGAATCGCTGGCGTCCAACCGAGGCCAGGGCCTTGCCCGCAAGGCCGGCGAGGCGCCGGTGAAGGCGTCGAGGCGATTCGCCGCGGGCCAGGAAACCTAACGGGGCCCGCGGCAGGGCATGCGGACCGACAGCAGGGGACGCCTGCGCGCCGGGCCCGAGGTCGAGCTGCCGATGTACGGCGGCCGGGGTGCAGGCACCCCCGGAGTAGCCTTCAGCGCCCGCGGATTTCGCCGATATAGCACCTGATATCCGTTACCGGGCGGCGTTCTTGCTTTGTGTTCGACGCCGCTGGAACTGACTGCCGGTTGGAAAGAGGCCTGGGATTCGCCATCATCAGGACATATGTCAGTGAACGCGGCCACCTCGGCGCCGCCGGCGCCTTCGGGTGTGGTCCCGCGCCGACTCCTCAGCGACGCGCGCCTGACCCGGCTGGCCGCGAGCGGCGACAGCGCCGCGTTCGCGACGATCTTCGAGCGCTTCCATCAGGAGATCTATCGCTACTGCCGGGCGATCGTCTCCGATCCCGACGAGGCGCAGGACGCGCTCCAGAACACGATGACCGCGGCCCTGCGCGCGCTACCCGGCGAGCAGCGCACGATCGCGCTCCGGCCCTGGCTGTACCGGATCGCCCACAACGAGGCGATCTCGATCATCCGCCAGCGCTCCCACTCGGCGCCGGATGTCGCCGAGGGAGCGGAGCGGCGCTCCGTCCCGCCGCCGGGGACCGAAGGGGTGGCGACCTCCGCGCCCAGCGCCCAGGGCGGAGCCGAGGAGCGCGAACGGCTGCGCGAGCTGGTGCGCGACCTCTCGGCTCTCCCCGACCGGCAACGGGGAGCGCTGGTGATGCGCGAGCTCAGCGGGCTCGGCTACGCCGAGATCGCCTCGGCGCTGGACTGCGGCGAGCCGGCAGCGCGTCAGACCGTCTACGAGGCGCGCGAGGCGATGCGCGACTCGAAGCGGGGGCGTGAGATGGACTGCTCGGCGGCCCGCGAGGCGATCTCGCAGCGCGACGGCCGGATCCTGCGCGGGCGCGCCCTGCGCGCGCACCTGCGGACCTGCGAGGGCTGCCGCGACTTCCGCGCCGCGATCTCCACCCGCAGCAGTGACCTGCAGCTGCTGAGCCCGCCGCTCTCGGCGGTCGTAGCCACCAGCCTGCTCGGCGCCGTGCTCGGCCACGGCGCCGGAGGCGGCTCGGCGGCAACCCTCGGCAGCGCCGGAGCGGCCGGAGCAGGCGCGGGCGGCGCCGGAGCGGCCGCCACCGCGGCCGGTGCCGGCGGCTCGGCGGCGATGCTCGCCAAGGGCAGCGCGGTGATCGCCGCGCTCGTCGTCGGCGCAGGCGCCGCCGGGGCCACGGGCGCGATCGATCTTCCCTTCAGCGGCTCCAGCGATGAGGCCGTCTCCACCCCCACGCAGGACTCGGGCGCCGCGGCGGACGCGCACTCGCAGGGCGCCGGCGCCGCGACCAAAGGCTCCGTCGATTCCGCGGGCGACGGGTCGGGCAGGGATGCCGGCCACAAGGGGGAGGGCAAGCATTCGGCCAACGCGCACTCCGGGGCCGGCCGGCGCGGACAGGCCGGCGAGCATGGGAACGGCACCCCCGCGCTCGGCGCCGGCAGCGACCACGCGCTTCCCCCGAACTCGCAGGGCTCCTCGCCGCCCGGCAACGCCGTCGGCAACCCGCACACCTCCTCCTCGTCGCCGAGCTCGACAACCCCGCGGCGCTCGCAGTCGGGCGCCGCACACTCCAACGCGGGCACCACCGGCCCGCCCAAGCACTCGAACGCCGGCGGCAACGGCGGCAATCCGCGCGGATAGGCCCTGACAAACGCGCCCTGGCCGCGTTTGAAGGGTCAGTCAACTGTTCGAGACCACGGCCCGACCGGGCCAAGGAAGGTAGGAACCTTGAAGCGACTGACCATGATCGGGGCCTGTGCCGTCTCCTCGCTTGCGCTCGTCGGCGTCTCCGGCGCCGCGGCGAGCAACCACGGCGGCAACGGCAACGGCGGCCACAGTGCCGCCGCGAAGCAGTGCGCGGCGCAAAAGAAGGCCGACAAGCAGGCGTTCAACGCGTTTTACGGCAAGCACGCGATGCGTAACTGCATCAAGGGCGGGCCGGTCGAGCCGACCGTGCACGAGTTCAAGAACGCGGCCAAGGAGTGCAAGGCCGAGCGCGCCGTCGACCCGGAGGTCTTCCAGGCCACCTACGGCGCCAACGCCAACGGGCGCAACGCCCTCGGCAAGTGTGTCTCCTCCAAGGTCAAGCACGCCCAGGAGGAAGACCCCGCCTAGCTCACCGCGCCTCTGCCGGTGCCCGCGGCACGGGCCTCGCCCCGCCGCGGCACCGGCAAGCCCCCCGGGTCAGATCCACTCCAGGATCGGCCCGAAGACCACCAGCGAGACCGCCACCACCGCCGCCATCCAGCCGACCACGCGTAGGCGGGCGCGGTTGTCGGGGAGGTCGTAGACGTAGGCGGCGGCGAGGAAGAACCAGAGGTAGCCGAAGATCACGATCGGGAACGGGAAGGTGTCGTTCCACCACCAGTACTCCCAGTGGAAGTAGCCGGTGGCGTGCAGCGCCAGCTCGACGATCACTGCGAAGATCGAGAAGCCCAGGGCGATCGCCAGCCGGTTCGGCATCCCGAGGATGCGCAGGTTGCGATCGGCCGGCAGCGTCTTCGCGTAGACGATGCCCGAGATCGCGAACATCAGCGAGATCTCGACCCCGAGCCCGATCAGGATCAGATAGGCGGTGTCGCCGGTGACCGTCCACAGCGCCGCGCGGTCGGAGAAGTGGAGGATGAGCGCATTGGCGATCTCGTTGATCCAGTCGGCGAGCCAGAAGGCGACGCCGGCGAGGACGATGTCCCAGCGGCGACGCTCGACCTCGACCGCGTAGACGTAGAGGACCACGACGAGCAGGGTGACCACGTACCACTTGAAGGTGGACGGGTCGCGCAGGATGCGCTGCGCCTCGAGGGTGAAGTCGGTGACGGCGGGCGGCACGGGACGCCGCGAGCCTAGAGCAGGGGGCGTCAGCGCGACGGCAGCGAGGGGCTCGCGGCGCGGGTGGATCGCCGAGCCGCTTGACCTTGCGCGCTACGGTTGATCGATGCAGCGGGACGCGGCATTGGAGGCCGTTTTCACGCCGGTCAGACCGCCGACGACCTTCGAGGAGACGGTCGAGCGACTGGGCACGGCGATCCGCGTCGGCCTGCTGGCGCCCGGCAGCCAGCTGCCGGCCGAGCGCAAGCTGGCGCGGCAGCTGGGGATCTCGCGCTCGACCCTGCGCGGCGCCCTCACCACCCTGGTCCAAAGCGGCCACCTGGTCTCGTTGCGCGGGCGCAGGGGCGGCACCTTCGTCGCCGAGTCCCCGCCGCTGACCGAGCACGCCTCCGGCGACGACGAGATCCTCGGCGCCGCCGCCTGGGTGGTGCTCGAGGGCCGGGTTGCGATCGAGGCCGGGTCGGTGCTGTTGGCCTGCGAGCGCGCCCAGCGCCCCGACCTCGACCGCCTCGGCGCGCTGACCGAGCGGATGGCCGCCGCCGAGGACTTCGAGGACTACCGCCGCGCCGACATCCGCTTTCACATCGGCCTCGCCGAGGCCGCGCACTCGCCCCACCTGGTCACCGAGATGACCGAGGTCCAGGGCCGGATGAGCGAGCTGATCACGCTCATCGCCCATCCCGAGAAGGTCCTCACCCATTCCAACTCCCAGCACGAGCGGCTGGTGAAGCTGGTCGCCAAGGGCGACGCTTCGCGCGCCACTCGGCTGATCCGCGAGCACATCGAGGGCACCGAGCACATCCTCGCCGGGCTCTTGCCGAAGCCGCCCGGCTGAGCCCTCGGAAAGAAATTCCAAATTACCCCTTGACTTGCGTCCGTCCGTGAGCTTAGGCTGCGCCCACCGAGGATAGGTCGGTTGACCACACCTTTGTCGACGAGGGAGGAATTGGGAAGTGGCTGAGTCACGCAAGGTAGGCGCGATCACGTACCGCGAGGCGGACGAGGAGTACTTCGACAAGCGCAAGCTCCGTCGCCATGCAGGGGTCTGGTCTCTGTGGGCCCTGGGCGTCGCGGCGGTTATTTCCGGCGATTTCTTCGGCTGGAACTTCGGCCTCGCCTATGGCTTCGGCGGCATGCTCGTGGCGATGGTCGTGGTCACGGTCATGTACTTCGGGCTCTGCTACTCGATCGCGGAGATGTCGCCGGCGATGCCCCATACCGGTGGCGCCTACTCGTTCGCGCGCTCGGCGATGGGGCCCTGGGGCGGGTTCTCGACCGGCGTTGCCGAAACGATCGAGTACGTGATCACCCCGGCGGTGATCGTGGTCGGGATCGGCTCCTACATGGACTCGATTGCCGTGGACCTGATCTCGCTCGACCTGTCGGAGCCGTTGTGGTGGGCGATCTTCTACGGGATCTTCGTCGGCCTCAACTACATCGGCGTCGAGGCGACCTTCCGCTTCACGGTGATCATCTGCTTCGCCTCGCTGGCCATCCTCGCCGTGTTCTTCATCGGCGCGATCCCCAATCTCGACTTCACCGCGATGGCGATCGACACCAACGGCGGCTGGTTCATCGATGGTATTCCGGGCGTCTTCTACGCGCTGCCATTCGCGATCTGGTTCTACTTGGCGATCGAGCAGTTACCTCTTGCGGCGGAGGAATCCGCGGACCCCAAGCGCGACATCCCGAAGGGAACGATCTGGGGTCTGAGGACCCTGGTCGTCACCGGCTTCCTGGTCCTCTTCCTGAACTCGGGGATCGAGCCTGGATCGGCGGCGCTGAGCGAGTCGGGCGAGCCGCTGCTCGACGGCCTGCGGACGATCTTCGGCGATGGCACCTCAGCCTCGCTGCTGGGTCTGGTCGCGGTCGCCGGCCTGGTCGCCAGCTTCCACACGATCATCTACGCCTACGGGCGCAACATCTTCTCGCTCTCGCGCGCGGGCTATTACCCCCACGCCTTCTCGGTGACTCACGGCAAGCGGCAAACGCCGCACGTGGCGCTGATATTGGGCGCGGTAATCGGCTGGGTCGCCGCGTACGTGATCTACAAGAACTCCGATACTCAGGTCGGCGCTGCGCTGCTGTACATGGCCGTGTTCGGCGCGGTGATCTCCTACATCATGCAGTGCACGTCGTTCGTGCTGCTGCGGGCCAACATGCCGGAGATCGATCGGCCCTACCACAGTCGGCTGGGCGAGCCCGGCGCGATCGTCGCCGGGATCATCGCGGCTGCGGCGCTGGTGGCGATCCTCGTCAACGACGACTACCGGCCGGGCGTCTATGGCGTCCTCATTTTCTACCTGGTGGCGATGGCCTACTTCGCGGTCGCCGGCCGCCACCGCCTCGTGCTCTCCCCCGAGGAGGAGTTCGCGATGTCGAGGGGCGAGCATGGAAAGCCCCAGGAGGAGGGCTACGGCCACACCCGCCTCGAGGCTTACTCGCATCCCCACGAGGGCGAGCGCGAGTACGAGCCGCCGCCGAGGGAGGAGCCCCCGAAGGACGAGCCCCCGAGGGAGGGCGGCGCGTAACGCCGATGAGGCGTGACGCTCGATGAGCTGAAGCAGGCGGTCAGCGAGGGCACGGTGGACACCGTGCTCCTCGCGATCGCCGACATGGAGGGGCGGCTGCAGGGCAAGCGCCTGGTCGCCCGGCACTTCCTCGACGAGGTCGCCGAACACGGCGCCGAGGGCTGCAACTACCTGCTCGCCGTCGATGTCGAGATGACGACGGTCGAGGGCTACGAGATGGCGTCGTGGTCGCGCGGCTACGGCGACTTCGTGATGAAGCCCGACCTGGAGACGCTGCGGCCGGTCCCCTGGCAGCAGGGGACGGCGCTGTTGATGGCCGACGTCAAGTGGCACGACGACTCCGACGTGGTGGCCTCGCCCCGCCAGATCCTGCGGCGTCAGCTCGACCGCCTCGCCGAGCGCGGCTGGCGGGCGTTCGCCGGGACCGAGCTGGAGTTCATCATCTTCACCGACACCTACGAGGAGGCCTGGCACAAGGGCTACCGCGACCTCGAGCCGACCAACCTCTACAACGTCGACTACTCGCTGTTGGGGACCGCGCGGGTCGAGCCGCTGATCCGCCGCATCCGCAACTCGATGGCCGGCGCCGAGATGCGGGTCGAGACCTCGAAGGGCGAGTGCAACCTCGGCCAGCACGAGATCAACTTCCACTACGACGAGGCGCTGGCGGCCGCCGACGACCACGCGATCTACAAGAACGGCGCCAAGGAGATCGCCGCCCAGGAGGGCTACTCGATCACCTTCATGGCGAAGTTCAACGAGCACGAGGGCAGCTCCTGCCACATCCACTGCTCGCTCGCCGACGAGGCGGGCGCCAACGTCTTCGCCTCCGACGATCAGCTCTTCGACCGCTTCGTCGCCGGCCAGCTCGCCTGCCTGGAGGAGATGACGCTGTTCTTCGCCCCCCAGGTCAACTCCTACAAGCGCTTCGTCGAGGGCTCGTTCGCCCCGACCACGGTCGCCTGGGGTCACGACAACCGCACCTGCTCGATGCGCGTCGTCGGCGAGGGCCCGGCTCGCCGGGTCGAAAACCGCCTGCCGGGCGCCGACGTCAACCCCTATTTGGCGCTGGCGGCGATGATCGCCGCCGGGCTGCACGGGATCGACTCAGAGCTCGAGCTGGAGCCGGCGCAGGAGGGCAACGCCTATCAATCCGGCAACCCGCGGGTGCCGCACACGATGTACGCGGCGCGCGACCTCTTCGCCTCCAGCGAGGTCGCGAAGGAGGCCTTCGGCGCCGAGGTCGTCGACCATTACCTGAACCGCGCCCGGATCGAGCTCACCGCCTTCGAGGGAGCCGTCACCGACTGGGAGAAGTTCCGGGGATTCGAGCGGGTTTGAGCCGACCGGTGATCGGCATCTGCGCGGCGCTCGAGCAGGCGCGCTGGGCAGCCTGGGACATCGAGGCGAGCCTTCTGCCGCGCACCTACTCGCGGGCGGTCACCGAGGCCGGCGCGCAGGCGGTGGTCCTGCCCCCGCACGACGAGATCGCCGAGGCTCCGGACGAGGCGCTGGAGCTGATCGAGGCGCTGCTGCTGGCCGGCGGATCGGACATCGACCCCGCCTCCTACGGCGCTCCGCCGAGTGACGCGACGGTCGGCGCTCGCCGCGAGCGCGACCGCTTCGAGATCTCGCTCTGCCGGCGCGCGGTGGAGCGGGAGATGCCCCTGCTCGGGATCTGCCGCGGCCTGGAGATCCTCAACGTCGCCTACGGCGGCGACCTCGTCCAGGACCTCGAGACCGCCGCCGTCCACATGCACACGCCCGGCGTCTTCTCCGACCACGAGGTCGAGCTGGTGCCCGGTTCGACCGCCGCGCGCGCGGTCGGCGCCGAGCGGGTCGCCGTGCGCTCGCACCATCACCAGGGGGTGGGGAGGCTCGGTGAGGGGCTCGTGGTCAGCGGCCGCTCGGTCGGCGACGGGGTGATCGAGGCGATCGAGATGCCCGGACACGAGTTCGCCCTCGGGATCCTCTGGCACGCTGAGGAGGACGTCCCCAGCCGGGTCATCTCTTCCCTCGTCGCCGCCACCAGGGTGAGGAGCGCCGCCGGGTGAGCGTGATCTCGGTGGTCGAGCCGGCCACCGCCGAGGTGATGGCCGAGGTGCACCGCGGCGACGCGGCCGACGTCGACGCCGCCGTAGCCCGGGCCAGGCAGGCCTTCCCGGCCTGGCGCGCCGTCACCCCCGAGGACCGCGCGGCGATCCTGCATGCGCTCGCCGACGCGCTCGGCGAGCGCCGCGAGGACCTCGCCCGGCTGGAGGCGCGCAACGCCGGCAAGCCGATCGGCGACGCCCGCGGCGAGATCGGGATGGTCGCCGACACCTTCCGCTACTACGCGGGCGCGGCGCAGCGCCTGCTCGGCGACACGATCCCGGTCGCCGGCGGGGTCGACATGACCTTCCGCGAGCCGCTCGGCGTCGTCGGCATGATCGTCCCCTGGAACTTCCCGCTGACGATCGCCTCCTGGAAGCTGGCGCCGGCGCTGGCCGCCGCCAACACGATCGTGCTCAAGCCGGCCGAGCTGACTCCCTTGACGGCGCTCGAGCTGGAGCGGATCGCGGTCGAGGCCGGGCTTCCCGAGGGCGTCCTCAACGTCGTCGCCGGCCCGGGCTCGGTCTGCGGCCGGCGCCTGGTCGAGCACCCCGACGTCGCCAAGATCGCCTTCACCGGCTCGACCGAGGTCGGCCGCGGGATCGCGGCGGCGGCGGCGCAGACGATCAAGCGGGTGACGCTGGAGCTGGGCGGCAAGTCGGCCAACATCATCTACGCCGACGCCGACCTCGAGGCGGCCGCCAGGGCGGCGCCCGCGGGCGTCTTCGGCAACGCCGGCCAGGACTGCTGCGCGCGCTCGCGAATCCTGGTCGAGCGCTCGGCGCTGGACGAGTTCATGGGCCACCTGGAGACGGCGGTCGGCTCCTTGCGGGTCGGCGACCCGCTGGACGAGGCGACCGAGATGGGCCCGCTGATCTCCGAGGGCCGGCGCGAGGCCGTCGCCTCCTATCTCGACGACGACGCCCCGGTCGCCTTCCGCGGCTCGGCGCCGGAGGGCCCCGGGTTCTGGTTCGCGCCGACGGTGCTGTGCCCCGTCTCCAACTCGGACCGCCAGGCGCGGGAGGAGATCTTCGGCCCGATCGCCTCGGTGATCCCGTTCGACGGCGAGGCGGAGGCGGTGGCGATCGCCAACGACACGCCGTATGGCCTCTCGGGCTCGATCTGGACGCGCGACGGCGCCAAGGCGCTGCGTAGCGCGCGGGCGATCGAATCCGGCGTGCTCTCGATCAACTCCAACAGCTCGGTGCGGGTCTCGACCCCGTTCGGCGGCTTCAAGCAGTCGGGCGTCGGCCGCGAGCTGGGGCCGCACGCCCTCGACCACTACACCGAGGTCAAGAACGTCTACTACGCGACAGAGGAGGGCTGATGCCGGGGCGCCTGGAGGACAAGGTCTGCGTGATCACGGGAGCGGCATCGGGGATCGGGGCATCCTCGGCACGCCTGTTCGCCGAGGAGGGCGCGAAGGTGATCGGCGTCGACATCGACCCGGGGTCGGTGGGCGAGCTGGCGCTCGAGGCCGACGTCACCGACTCCGACCAGGTCCGCGACGCCTACGAGCAGGTGCGGGCGAAGTTCGGCCGCATCGACGTGCTCTTCAACAACGCCGGGATCAACCCCACCGACGACGAGGGCGTGCTCGAGACCGCGATCGAGGCCTGGCAGCGGGTCCAGGACGTCAACCTGCGCGGCGTCTTCCTCTGCTGCAAGCATGGCATCCCCCACCTGCTCGAGGCCGGCGGGGGCTCGGTGATCAACACTGCCTCGTTCGTCGCCGTGATGGGCGCCGCCACCTCGCAGATCTCCTACACGGCGTCGAAGGGGGCCGTGGTCTCGATGTCGCGCGAGATGGGCGTCGAGTTCGCCCGCCGCGGCGTCCGCGTCAACGCGCTGTGCCCGGGCCCGGTGGACACGCCGCTCTTGCAGGAGCTGTTTGCCTCCGACCGCGCCGCGGCCAAGCGGCGCCTGGTGCATCTGCCGATGGGCCGCTTCGCCGAGGCCCGCGAGATCGCCCAGGGCGCGCTGTTTTTGGCCAGCGACGAGTCCTCGTACGTGAACGCCTCGACCTTCCTCGTCGACGGCGGCCTCTCCGGCGCCTACGTCACCCCGGACTGAGCCGGCCGCCGCGAGGCGACGAGGTCGAGGAAGCGGTCGCAGAGCCCGCGGCCGAGGCGGTTCCAGGCGCCGATGCGCGCGCGGGTCTGGACGCTGAAGCGGTCCAGGTCCACCCCCGCATCGACCGCGTCGGACCCGGGGCCGTAGTCGCGGATCCAGCTGTGGGCGTCGGTCTCCGCGACCTCGGCGTGAAACTGGATGCCGTAGACGAGGGTGCCGAGGCGCCACGCCTGCAGGCACACCGGGCTGGTCGCCAGCGCGACCGCGCCGGGCGGCAGCGGCACCTCGTAGGAATGCCACTGGAAGGCGCTGAAGGTGGGGCCCATCGGCCCGATCACGGGGTCGTCGAGGCCCTCCGGCGTGACCTCGACGTCGAACCATCCGATCTCGTGCCCGGGCGCGCGCCGCGGGCCTGCCCCCGCCGATTCGCCGAGCAGTTGGGTGCCCAGGCAGGAGCCCATCAGTGGTACGCCGCCTGCCAGCAGTCCGCGCAGCAACTCCTTCTCGGGGGCCATCCAGACATGAGCGGAGTCGGCGTCGGGGTGCATCGCTCCACCGAAGGTGAAGACCGCGTCATAACCGAAGGGGTCGGCGGGCGGCCGGTCCGACTCGGCGATCAACCACTCGTCGAGCGCGGCGCCACGCTCGGCCATGGCCTCGGCGAACACCCCCGGGCCGGCGTCGCGTTCGTGGACGATCGCGAGACAGCGCACCCCGCAATTGTGCCAGCGGCGCAGGCGCCGCGCCGGCCCGCCGGCAAGGCCAAGGGGTCAGGCGGCTAGCTCTCGGCCGGCACCAGCACCTGCTCGATCGACTCGGCGAGGCCGTCGTCGCCGACGGTGACCACGGCGCCGTTGATCCAGACGTTGTCCTCGGCGGTCGAGAACTTGATCGGCATCTGGGTGCGGAACCCCTCCAGGGCCTGCTCCCAGCGGACGCCGAGGACGCCGTCGCGCGAGCCGGTCATGCCGACGTCGGAGATGAAGGCCGTCCCCTTGGGGAGAACGCGCGCGTCGGCGGTGGGGACGTGGGTGTGGGTGCCTAGGACCGCGGCGACCCGCCCGTCGAGGTGCCAACCCATCGCCACCTTCTCGGACGTCACCTCGGCGTGGAAGTCGACGATGAAGACGTCGACCTCGTGATCCATCCGGTCGAGCAGCATCTCGACCTCGGGAAAGGGCGAGCGCGCCGCGCGCAGCTGCACGGTGCCGCTGAGGTTGATCACGCCGACCCGTCTGCCCGCCGCCTCGACCACGGTCGAGCCACGCCCGGGGTTGCCGGTCATGTAGTTGGCCGGGCGGATGATCCGCTGCTCGCGGTCGAGGTAGTCGTAGACGTCGCGGTGGCGGAAGCTGTGGTTGCCGAGGGTGATCACGTCGACGCCCATCGCGTAGATCTCCTTCGCGTTGCGCTCGGTGATCCCGAGTCCGCCGGCGGCGTTCTCGCCGTTGGCGATGACCAGGTCGGGAGCGTGGCGTTCGCGCAGCTCGGGCAGCGTCGCCGCCAGTGCGGCCCGGCCCGGCCTGCCGACGATGTCTCCGATGAACAGGACCTTCACCGGCGCAGCGTAACGGTCGCCCGCCGCGCCGCCGGTGGGCCCCGGGTAGCTTTCCCTGCCTGATGGCAGGCGACGACCAGGTGGTGATCGAGGCCCGCGGGCTGAGCAAACGCTTCGGCGAGCTGGCGGCGCTTCGCGGCGTCTCCTTCGAGGCGCGGCGCGGCGAGCTGCTGGCGGTGATCGGCCCAAACGGTGCCGGCAAGACGACGCTGCTGTCGATCCTGGCCGGGATCCGCGCCGCAGACGGCGGCGATTTCAGCACCAGCGGCGGCGAGATCGGCTGGGTGCCCCAGCAGGCAGCGCTCTACCGCCGCCTGACCGTGGCCGAGAACCTGCTGCTGTTCGCGCGGCTGGAGGGGATGGACGATCCCGAGGCCGCGCTCGAGCAGATGCTCGCGCAGACGGCGCTCGCGGATCGCCGCGACGATCAGGTCGGGACGCTTTCGGGCGGCAACCAGCAGCGGGTGAACATCGCCATCGGCCTGCTGGCGCGGCCGGCGGTGCTGCTGCTCGACGAGCCCAGCGCCGGCCTCGACCCGCGCCAGCGCGAGCGCCTCTGGGAGTTCGTGCTCGACCGCGCCCGCGCCGGCACCACGGTGATCTTCACCACCCACTACATACACGAGGCCGAGCGCTACGGTGACCGCCTGCTGGTCCTCGCCGACGGCGAGTGCGTCTTCGACGGCACCCCGCGCGAGCTGCAGGAGGCGGCGCCCGACTCGGGCGCGCGCGACACCGAGCACGCGTTCGTCCGCTACCTGCGCGAGCGCGGCCACTGATGCGCTGGCTGCTGCTCAAGGACCTGCAGATCCTGCGGCGCTCGCCGCTGGTGACGGCGCTGCTGATCATCTACCCGGTGGCGATCGCGATCCTGATCGGGTTCGCGCTCTCGCGCGGGCCGGAGAAGCCGCG